>JACPMJ010000013.1 GCA_016186045.1 Candidatus Uhrbacteria bacterium
ACATATATAACATGCATAAATAAAAAAGGGCTCTGCTTTTTAGCTCGGCCCCTCCTGGTGTTTATATCCCCCACGTTAGAATGGGTTTTGAAAAAGCGCTACTGAAACCAAAGTACAATTTTTTTGTTCCCGTCTTGAAGAGCCACGCCTATCTCTTGCCACCCGAATTTTTTGTATGTTTCAATAAGCGACCCGAGTATGTAGTCCTTATGTCTATCAACACCTTCAGGGCTTATCCTGTCGAATTTAATTTCTACAAACGTTGGTTCATTTTGGCTCTGTGTATTTTTTTGCAGTTCAGTATCAATTATCCCCTCAAGACGTTTCCTGTCCACAACTTCATCTTGCGTTCGCTGTGGAAAAACAACATTTCTTGCAATTGGCATCTTTGTTCTCCTTTCTGCCATTTCTGTGAGGAATTTTTATTCTAATGATATTTTATCCCAAGTAGTAATAAATTGCAATAGTTTAGTTAGAATCTCTACAAATGTACGAAAATATCTTTTTTTTAGAAACAATAATCGCGGGGCGCTTCTCGCTTCGCTCTTTTGTTTTGTGCGCGGTGTAGGACTCGAACCTACGACCCTCTCGGTGTAAACGAGATGCTCTACCAACTGAGCTAACCGCGCATGTTTCTTGTGAAACTATTCGGGCTGCTGGGAATCGAACCCAGTCTATCTGCTCCCAAAGCAGACGTACTACCGGTATACTACAGCCCGATAACGTCCATCATACGGCAAGAGGTGTATTTTTGCAAGAATTCATATGCTTCCTTGACTCTACACCTCACCCTTGCTTAAATATAAACGAAAGAACCCTCATTCATATTTTCCACATCTATGGGAATGAAAGGCGTAGTGCTCGCCGGCGGATCCGCAAAGCGACTTGGTGAACTTACTCGCATCACAAATAAACATCTCCTACCTTTGGCGGACTTGCCTATGATCTACTATCCGCTCAAGGCGCTTGAGCAAGCCGGCATTACCGAGGTCTGTCTTATCACCGGCAAGGAGCATGCCGAACATTTTATCGCGCTTTTGGGAGATGGCACAGTGAATGACAGAGAGGGGAATCAGCTGTTCAATCTGGATATTACCTATCGCATGCAGGCGCGACCGGGCGGTATTTCCGAAGCCATCTCTCTCGCGGAAAATTTTATCAACAAAGAAAAGTTCGTTGTTTTTCTGGGAGACAATATCATAGAAGGAAACATAAAAGACGCTGTTCAAAATTTCTCCAGACAGTTCAATGGCGCGCGGATACTTCTCAAAGAGATAGAAAATCCAAATGCCTACGGCGTGCCGGTTTTTAATGATTCAAAAGAAATTGTCTGTATAGAGGAAAAACCTCTGTCGCCAAAATCAAACTACGCGGTCATTGGAATTTATCTGTTGGATTATCGCGCGTTTGATTTTATTCGGGAGCTTACGCCATCCGGACGGGGAGAGCTCGAGGTGACCGACCTTCTAAATATCTATATCAAAGAATCAAAGGTGGAATCAGATATTTTGGAAGGGTGGTGGCGCGATGCGGGGCAGTCTCCGAAAGAACTCTACGAGATAAGCCAGCTTATTTATCAGACGGGCGCGAATAAAATACATCTGTAGACGGAGACCCTTGTAAAAAAACCATCTTCCTGTATACTTCTTTCGTATGCGGGCGTGTAGCTCAGGTGGTTAGAGCGTCACACTGATAATGTGAAGGTCCCTGGTTCGAGTCCAGGCACGCCCACCAAAAAAAAATATTATCCACTTGACACATCACCTTTCTCTGCTATACTTTATTGTGTACAAGAAATGCATATGTCAAAAAATCGCACGCACGCATTCTGTTTTGGATTCTTTTTTACCCCACTCGGCGGCGGTTTTTCTGTTCAATAATCTCTTTTCACACTGAACATAAAACCCCGCCTCAAAGCGGGGTTTTAACTTTTATACATGCAACTAAATTTATGGACACCTCTTCTTCACTTCTCTCAGAACTTGTGGCTCTTATTAAAGATCTCTCGGTCATACCCAGTACCGCAGACCGACCGCAAGAAATACTGCGCGCCCTTGATTATATTTCTGACTATTTTAAAGACACGGGTTTAATAGAGAAAAGATATGAGCGCAACGGCTCTCTGTCTCTTGTGATAAGCACGCACGACACACTTTCGCCGGATATCGCGTTCCTTGGACATATTGATGTCGTGCCGGCGCCGGATCATCTTTTTGTGCCAGTCCAAGAGGGGAATATATTACGCGGACGAGGCGTGTGCGACATGAAAGACGGCATCGCGGTCATGATGAAAATTCTCAAAGAATACGCCGGTAAAAACTTTCCTCGCTCGCTCGCTCTCATGATTACATCAGATGAAGAAACAGGCGGATACAATGGCGCGCGATATCTCATAGACGAGATAGGATATCGTCCGGGTTTTGCATTTATACCGGATGGGGGATCGGCACCGGAAGAACTTGTACTAAAAAATAAGGGCATACTTCAACTTGAGATATGCGCGCAAGGTAAGACCGCGCATGGGTCGCGTCCATGGGACGGAGAAAATGCCATAGAAAAACTTATCTCGGCATGCGGGGCGGTACGTACCATGTTTGCAGAAAAACAAGTTCCTGATGTTTGGCAAGATACCATTAACTTCAGTATCATTTCCGGCGGAGAGGCGATCAATCAAATTCCAGACACGGCCTCGTGCAAAATGGATATACGTTATACGGAAAACACGGATAGGAATGAGCTGATACGGCGTATTAAAAAAGAAGCGGGGGAGTGTGAGATAGTCACTCTCACCTGTGCGGACTCGGTCTGTATTTCAAAAGATTCTGAAGTAGTAAAAAAATACTGCGAGAGTGTAAAAAAAATAACCGGAAAAGAGATGATCTGTATACATGGCAATGGGGGGAATGATGGAAGATTTCTCACACCATACGGCATCCCCATTCTCGTCTCCCGTCCTGTGTCGGGAAATCAACATGGTCCGAATGAGTGGCTGGATGTTTCGAGTCTTCCACTCTTTTATGCTATATATGACGCCACCATTCAGTCGCTTATTTCGTAATCTGATATTTTTCACCAGACTCAAATCCGTTCTTTGAAAACCCCTGTGCGGGATCGCCAAAAGTACGCCAAATAAAGCGACGTATTTCTGGGGATCCCTCACGTATTGAGCAAGGAGGATACTTCATGAAGGTTCGAGACTTCACCATGGAAGACGCACCCTTTGTAAACTCCATGCTCAAGGAAGAGTATGGATGGGCGTATCCTTATCTCCTCACTTTCGAGCCGCCGCAAGAAGACATCCTTTTGGTCGCTGAAAAGAGTGAAGAGATCGCCGCCTTTGCAAAAGCCACGTATGTTTCAAGAGACATCTTTGAGCTTGGCAGTCTCATCATCCATCCCACGTATCGGGGGAATGGACTCGCCGAGCGTATGGTGCGAGAGCGACTTTCACGCATCATATCGCAAAACTCGGATGCCTTAGTCATCACGGAACCAGTATGTTACCGAGTAGATAGGGCGTCTCAACGTAACTGTTTGGATCATGGAAAGTTCAAACAATTCGGAATCCAGCCGGCAAAGCATCCACTTATTCACCCTGATCTGCTGGGCTCACAGCCGGAATCCCTCACCTTCGCGGTTAGAGATCAGGGAGATCTGTTCTTTCAAGGAAGAAGACTAAACCTTCCCGCTCGCTGGCAAGGAGTCGCTTCCACGCTCTGTAAGGAGATGTTTTCTGGACGACTCTTAAGCGGCAAAATTCCAAAAATGACGTACCATCCACCAAATACCGTGAATGACATATGCGGATCCGAGTTCCTAGATATTCCCGCAAATTGGGAAGAGTCAGCCCTCCTTATGGAGCGCTACCATGCCCGGGGATACTGTTTTTCAGCGATTCTCCCGCGCATGGGAAGAAGGGGCGACGAGGTGTATGACCTTGTCCGTCTCTATCGTCCGCAAGGAGATATTGACTGGAAGCTCATCCACGTCACAGATGATCTGGCTCCGCTCAAGGAGTTCATGGAGGAAGAGGAGGGAGGCTCACTCATACTCTGCGAAAAATAAAGAAATCGCAGGTATGTCATCTTAGGCATACATATCAAAAATGTATGCCTTTTTTATTTTGACACGCATCTACTTGACACTTTTTCACCGTATGATAGGGTATATCCTATACCTTACGTTCTTTTATATTTTGGTGTATAGATATATTTGTCTGATAAAAAGAAGAGAGACATATAATCTCTTCTTTTTATCAGACAAATGACAATAATTCACGGAAAGAAGTGGGTCTCATGGAAGAGAAGACAGAGAAGGAGACATGCGTTTGAGGCAACGAGCAGCAGGCACTACAAAACTGGATACAGGTGAGTCCGCCATCTTTAGAGAATGGCAGGAAATGGTAGAAAAGGAAGCAAAAACACTCTCAAGAAAACCTCAAAAGATGATAGGGGAAGAGCCTGGGTCTCTCCCGCAACCATCTCCGCGCAGACAAAAGCCAAAAGCGGTAAAACGGCCGCATGCGCGATTTTTCGCGAGCCGGCACTAACAAGTTTCTTGACTACACCCTGCACCTTCGTCTATCGCCTTCGACAGTGAAGGCGATAGACACCTCTTACGATGGTAATATGAAGGAGAAAGACAACGTGCCGCGAGTATATCCACAACGAGTACTCGACCTCATAGAGAACGAACTCTATGAAGAGCTTGAGAATCTCGACGAAATTGACGAAGAGGCCGCCCTCAACGCAATTGAAGACAAACAGCGAGAACAAGAAAACGAAGCAATGGAGAGGGAGGAGGAGAAGCTTCAACGACAGTCAAATCGTCCTCTTACCGTTCCCGGCGTCACCTTCGACGGGGTTGCCGATCTCGACAACCTTCCGTCATTGAAAAACGGCGCATGTACCGCGAGCAAAAACGGGTTGGACAACCTTCCGTCCATCCCACCACTCTTCGGAGGCCGACGTTGGCCTTTCATGTAAAGGAGTCTTTCTTATGGAAAGTACACCAGATACCCATGATCGCAAAGACGGGTCAACTGTAGACAGCTACAGCGATCACAGAGATACCTGTCATCACGAGATGACAGACAAAGCCCCAGTATAAACATGGGGCTCTTTTATTTTAAACAAGACGTAATTCTCTTTTAGAAATATCTCTTAAAAACTAACCATTGATTTAAAAAATGATATACGATATACTCTATTGTATGCCGAGGTAGCTCAGTGGTAGAGCGAAGGACTGGTTTTCGGTCCATCAAGCAGTAATGCTTGATTAAAAACTGGGTGAATTCGAGGAAGTCTTCATGAAAATATATTTTTTCATATGATAATCTCGAGCCAAGCTAAAGCAGGGTATATGCTTTAGAAGGTGTAGAGACTAGCGGGTGAGCCCAACAATAATCCTGCAAAAGCGCCCAGCCCCATTTTTTTACTACAATGGGTGATGAAATAGTCCGATCCTTAAGGAAACTTAAGAAAATATCAAGGAAAATCCTTGCGTCGGGAGTCCGATTCTCCCCCTCGGCAAAGAAAAATCCTCCTGAAAAGGGGGATTTTTCTTTGCCATTTTACAATAAAAATATCCCACAAATTTTTTGTGGGATTACGGTGGTGTCTCTCTGCGGAGAGATTTTTGCGGAGATGGAGTGGACTCGGCGGTAATGCCGTTCCTTTTGCACTTCTCGCAAAGCCCTCTCCCATGCCCCAGCTTGTGTCGCGCTCCATCCAGAGGTCATGCTTAGAAGAGACCTCTTCTCCGGTGATGTCACGTGCGCGAATTTGTTTGATCTGCCTGATCTTTCCGGAATTTTCTCCCCTGCATGTATACGAGCAGGGGATTTCGTCACTCCGAAATTCTTCGATGCAATATGAGGTGTACCTCTTTCCACCTACCAGAACCTCCGCATGAAGAGCTTGGGCGTCAGGTATCATTTCTTTATATTCTCCCTCCATGGCAAATGAACGTATGCGCTGAAATCGTATCAAATAGTTAAATATATGTCAATCCTTCTTGTTTGAGCCCGTTGCAAAACCCCTCTCGTGTCATTCTCGGGCTTGACCCGAGAATCCAGTTTCTTTTATTTAAAACAAATACTGGATCCCCGATCAGGTCGGGGATGACAAAATAAGAGTTTTGCAACGCTCTGCTTGTTATATATCTGAAAAAAGCTATAATACAAAGAAAGAATAGGAATAAATTTTTTATGGCATTAAACCCGGAAGAAAAGCTACAAGATTTCTGGTCTGAGACAAAACATGCGATAGATCCCATCCAACGCCTTCGAGAGGGTATTCTTTACGCATGGATGACACATTTAGAGCGGTTTACGAAAAGCGGTAAAATGCCGGAAGAAGTGCGTAAAGATCATCTGAAGAATGCTCTCACGGCGCTCCAGCAAGAAGCAGTATCTACATCACTGGACTTTGGCATTATTGAATGCGGCTCTCCGGCATTCCAAGACTTTCTTACCACGATTCATGCTATATTCACTCCCGAACAGATTAGAAAGTTTCGAGAAGACGCGCGGCCGCGATTTGGTGTTTTTGAGCCACTCGCAGGACCCAAAACACCTACAAAAAAAGAATTGGATGATAGTAAAAATTTTTTTCAAAACAAATTTAAAAACTACAGATTCAAAGTATACAATCAAAAAGATCCGAAACATCCAAAGGATCCGGAAAAAACGCCGGAGTATTTTCCTGATAGTGTGATCCTTGCTCAACATGCGCTTGAATCCCGACATATGCGTCAAATACTGGCTCGTCTTCTTTCCGAAAAAGCTATCGCACCCGGAACACGCGGAGATCTCCAGCCAATCTTGCGGAGAAACAGAAAAATAGGCGCGGATATCGGCATGATCCTCCTCATAAAAGAACAGCTCGATGCCATAGAGCGCGCGCAAGAATCCAAACTACAAAGGCGGCGGGCCTTTGAGGGTATATCACGTGGCCTCCAAGAGGATGTAAGCGCAATATTTTCAAAGGACTTAGAAGGGATATTAAAACAAACAGACCGCTTGAAAAATTGGAAAAATAATAATATTTTTTTCACGGCGTTATCAGTGCCGCTTGTTGCAACTCTTCCTATTCTGCGCGCCATATTCGCTATTCCGCGCTCGCTGATGCTTGGCGCACGAGATATGTTTGTACTCACTCGCCGCGGTAATAAACGACCAATCTCATAAACAACATTTCTATGGATCCGCTCATACAAGAAATAACAAATATCATTCAATCTTCTCTACTGAAAGAAGAAAAAAAGTCCCAACTCTACGCTTTTTTGGAAAAAACCGGCGTCACAGAGGATTTTTTTGAGCTCCTGAAAAAACTCCTCATAGAGGA
This sequence comes from Candidatus Uhrbacteria bacterium, assembly GCA_016186045.1. Classification (GTDB taxonomy): domain Bacteria; phylum Patescibacteriota; class Patescibacteriia; order JACQRZ01; family JACQRZ01; genus JACPMJ01. The sequence continues at coordinate 7,347 of JACPMJ010000013.1, forward strand.
GGCAAAAGAACGGAAAGTTCTTTTTCTGGAAACCTTGCAAGAATGGAATACAACCTATGCTGCCGCCCTGCAGGAGCTTGATGTTGAAGAGCAAAAAAATGATGACATTTTTGCAAAACAGCTTTCAAATATTGACCCGTGGGATATGGACACAAAAAATCGCGCGCTTCAAAAATATTCAAACCGACAAGAAATCCTGTATGAAACACAGCAAAAAAAACTCATAGACATTGGTATTCAATGCGCTCAACGCGCTTTGCAAAAAATTTCATCAACTCAATAGATGCCCTATAGTCATATGCCGTCAAAACCAATATTCGACATTATGGATGTTACGAAAAAAGCTGCGCAAGCCGGCGGAGAACTCCTTGAAAAAGGAAGGGCGGCGCTTGGAAATCCAGAGGCAAAGTTCAATCAAAGCGTCAAAGAAAAAATGAAGCGAGAGAGCAAGTCAGAAGATGAAGCCCAGCGCGAATGCCTTGCTGATCTTGCGAACATGTTACAGATAGAATCAGCATCCGGTATTGTTGAAAAAAAATCTCAAGGATTCAGAGAGTTTTTAGGAGCGCTAAACACGATCCTTTCAAAGAAAGAAATACAGCAATACAAAAAGGATTCCGAAACTCCGCTTTTTAGCGCGCCATCCGGCATATCAGTGGATGCGGATAATATCACAAACCAGCAACAATATTTTGAGGCGAAGTTTAAAAACTACGGTGGCCAATCTATTCCGGATAGAAGTACGGTATACCGCCATGCCCTCCAGACAAAAAATATGGAAGCAATCCTTGCGCGGATTGCGTCCGGACTTTCTTCCGGCTCTCTTGATCTGGCAGACCTTAAAACCGGTGGCACTGCCGACTCCGCAGATATCGGAAAAGTTCTTTGTCTTAAGGAAAATATGGATCGAGCGGAATCAGCCCATGAATTTCGCCTTGGTAGCGCAAAGGTTCTCCGAGCCATGTGGGAGTCTGCAAAGACAGACATCGCGGTACACATGTGGGGCGATATAAAAAATATGTTTGTAAGTGGCTTTCGGCTTGATCCAAAAGGACTTTTGTTTAACGCCGTAAAACTTGCCGCATGGGATATCCCGCTCTTTTTCCCTAAACTTATTGTCAAGGGAGTATTAAATATGTTTACTCCCCGGCCTGACCGCATATATACATAATTTTTACTTTTATGGACCGCTCGTTAAATAGCTTTATCTCCTCCATTCAAGACTCACGTCTGTCGAGAGATGGAAAATCCGCATTGGTAGCTTCTTTGCAAAAAAACGGAATCACACAGGGATTTGCAGATTTTTTTACGCAAACTATTTCGCGTGAAGCACAAGAAAGAGGAGAGATGGTCGAACCTATTTTTAACGATTTTGATAAACAATTTACAGAACTCCTTAAAGAATTTGAGAAAAAAAGCGCGCTCCTTGAAAAAGAGCTTTCAAAAAAATTATCCCAGCTTGATCCATTAGATACAAAAAATGAGCGAAATATTCTCCAAGATTATGAAAAGGCGCTCAAGAGTGAGCGGACAGTATACGAAAAAAAAGTAAAAAGTCTTTCAGTGACACTCTCAAAGAAAGCGGAAAGTCTTTCATGAAAAAACTATCATAACAAAAACAGCCTCGTACGGGGCTGTTTTTATAGTCTTTTCCAAACAGAAAGCGATATGAGTCACATGGCATGCGTCAACGAAAAAATACAAATTGATTTAAAAACAGATGGACTGTTTTTTTAATCAATGTCGACAGTGTGAAGAAAGACGCGATGTCCTTCTTTTTTGTCTCCCTAGAAAGGAGGTGATCCACCGACAGCTTCCGCTACCGGTGCCTTGTTCATGATCTCCCTCATGTTACCATGAGGCATGGACTATATCTTCATCCCGATATCCATCGGGAGCCAACGTGTAGTCTCTACGGGGTTCTCCAATTTTATACATCATACTTGGAAGAATATATGAAGCAATTAATTGCTTAAAGTGCTCACTGGATCCTTTTTGTATGTATAAACGCCATCCATGTTAGCTCTGGATGACTAATCGTCCTGAATCTCCACGACCTATTCTTCTTTTGATAGGTCGGGGGAGTGAGGATTTTGAGAACTTCCCTCGGTATTATCCTTTCATTATATCATGAAAGGGGCTCCACCGATATAGTTGGGTTTCTCATTCCGCATTACTGCGGAAGGTCGCAACTGATGCAGATTGCATTCACGACTTCGCCCCTGTTATCGATTTCACCCTAGTACCTCGAACGAGGTGCTTCAGGCGCCACCGACTCCCTTGGCGTGACGGGCGGTGTGTACAAAACCCGAGAACGTATTCACCGCTGTATAGCTGACCAGCGGTTACTAGCGATTCCAGCTTCATGAAGGCGAGTTGCAGCCTTCAATCCGAACTGAGACCACTTTTAAGGGATTAGCTCCGTCTTGCGACTTCGCGGCCCGTTGTAGTGGCCATTGTAGCACGTGTGTGGCCCAAGGTGTAAGAGCCATGCTGATTTGACGTCATCCCCACCTTCCTCCCGGTTAAACCCGGGCAGTATCATCAGAGTATATAACTGATGACGAGGGTTGCGCTCGTTAAAGGACTTAACCATACATCTCACGACACGAGCTGACGACAACCATGCAGCACCTGTCTTAGCGCTCCCTTGCGGGCACTCCTCTGTTTCCAGTGGATTCGCTAGATGTCAAACCTTGGTAAGGTTCT
>JACPMJ010000019.1 GCA_016186045.1 Candidatus Uhrbacteria bacterium
AGAAGCGACAGTGGCAACAGCAAGAAAAATTCCCTATCGAGTGTATGCTGTCTGGAAACGAGGAACGCCGTATGAGAAAAGAGATACCATCGCACAGGATAAAAAAATATCTGAAAAATAAGTTATCCACTTGACGGAAGATTCCAGGTCTCGAACCTGCGCTTGGCGAGCCGCGCCGTGCGCGGCGAGCCAATGTTTCCATACCTTTCCGCGCTTCGCGCGGCCGAATCGATCGGGCAAAAATCGGAAAGTTTGATATTGGTGCCCAGGAGAGGAGTCGAACCTCCACGGTCTTGCGACCACCAGCCCCTCAAGCTGGCGCGTGCTGCCATTTCGCCACCTGGGCATATAGAGAGAAGGACATATATCCTTCTTGTATTTTTTTATGCCAATACTTTTTCTTTGAGTCGTTTTTTGTGCGTGCGAAGGTAATACAGTTTTGCACGCCGGACATCTGCTTGTTTTATCTTTTCTACTTTTACAATAGAGGGAAGATTCACCGGAAAAATTTTTTCCACGCCTACGCCGCTTGAAATTTTTCGCACCATTACGGTCGCGCCGGTGCGTTCTCCGCCTTTTCTGGAGATAACAATACCCTCAAAGACCTGGACGCGTTCTTTCTCTTCGCCTTTAGGGTTTAATTCTTTGATTTTTTGGTGTACCTTCACGGTCATACCTGGCACGACACCGATAAAATGATTTTCTTGCATAGATGAACGTCATGAATAATCATGCATGCATACTACCGAATGGCTCATGTTTTGTCAATATAGCCATATTGGCAATTATTTTTTGAGAGTTTTTACGACTTTCTGCAAAGGTTTCTTGAGCGCTGGCTTTTTTACTGTGTATGTTTTTCGCTGAGATTTCACGGATTCCCCGGAAACCTTTATGGCAGATTTTGGAGATTTTATAGTCGGAACATTTGGAAGCTCGCGTATTTTTCCTGATTTTTGAGAAGGCGTTTGCGTTTTTTTTGCAGAAGGTTGCGGCACATTTTTTTCTTTTGAACGGATAGGAGAGGGCTGGCTGGGGGAGATAGGTATAGCGTCCTTACGAATGGAATGGTTTACTCTATCACCCTCTGCTGGCTGTTCTGCCTTTTCCAAAACTGATGGTGTCAAAGGAATAGGCTGATCAGGCCGATCAGCAGATTCTTTCTTCTTCTCAATAACAGTATCTGTTATATTTTTTTTGTTTGACGCATCATTATTCTTTGATTCTTGAACAGGATCATTCTTGTAGGGAGGTGTTTCTTTTTTCAAAGAATTTTCTTGAGGTTCTTGGGGCAAAGAAACTATATTTTTCTGCACAGTATCCTCAGGTACTATTTTTAATGTATTCCGGACCGAACCTTCATTGAGTGGCATCGCAATGACCGAACTTGAAGAAGATTCTTTTACGCCAAGATCAATGTGATATATCTTGACCTCTGTATCCTCCGTATCTTTTTTTTTCTTATCATCCGAATTTTTTGAAGAAGAATACGATTTATCTTTCGAAGAAGTAGACGTAGTATCAAATCTGAGAATTAAATCTTTCAAATCCGTATTTTTCTCACCATAAATTTTCAAAGTGCCGATTTTTACGTCCGCTGGATCTGTTACTTTCAGCTGAAATGCTTCCGCATGTGCTGACGGTGTGCTCCATAATACTACCCCCAGCATAATAGAAAGCGAAATCGAAATATTCAAAAAAAGATACGGCATAAAGATACGGCTACTATTATATGGAAGCTTAGGTAGTATATCAGAAATATGCAAAAAAACAAAGATATCAATACAAAGCGTTATAAAACATTGTCGCAAAGCCCTATTCGGTCTCCGCACATAGGAGGATAGGCTGATTCCGCCGAAGATCCCGCATCATCCCGCATCAGACCTGTCTCCGACTACGATCGGGAATGCGGGATGATAATTTTTAGATAGTCTGATGTTCTTAATCTCATCTCCATTCACTACTCTTTAGGTACTGAATGAGGATGAGGGCGGAAATGTTTTTTTTGTTTTGTTTTTTATTTCCGCCTTTTGATGGGCAATTTTTTTCCTTTTTTGCCCTGCGCAGGTTTCGTCCGACATGTTTCTGCCTGACCACGTACCTGCGAACGTGCTATATATCCGTGAGAGACGCCTACATAGGAAGCGTCGCACCTGAATCCGGTCCGAAAATGGTTTTCCGGTTGGCTTGGATTACTTGCCCTTGCCGCCCTTCTTGCCATTCCCGTTGTTCTTGCCGCCCTTGCCGGATCGCACCAAGTTGTCAGCCGCACGCTGGGCGCTGTTGGCCTCGTAGCGAAGCTTCTTGGCGCGGGAAGTGGCCTTGAGACCGGAGAGCTTCTCGTTGAGATTGTCACTCTCCTCCATGTTCACCACTTGGACACTCTCCCAGTACTCATTGTACCGAGCGAGCGACTCCTCCGCCCGGATCCTGATGTCCTCTTTGGCCGCCGAGATCTCGTCTTGGCAGGTCCTTGAGAGTTCATTCAGGGCGGCCCTGTCCACCTTTCCGTTCTCCCTGAACTTCTGGTTGAACTCCTCAAGGAGCTCAGACGCCTTCTCGAAGAACTCCTCGCCGAGGACCTTCTTGTTGGCGGCCAAGGCGCCAGCGATCATGATCAATTCGACCTTGGTCCCCAAGAACTCCTTGCGAGCCCACTCCTCGGCTCCCCACTTCTTGCGGGGAACACCGATGATGGGCGCCTCGGGGTACTGGGTGAAGGCGGGAAGCTTGGGGGCCTCCTCTTCGACCTTGACCGGATCCACAGTGACGTTGACCGTGACGCCTTTCTTAGGGGCCGAGGGAGCCTCAAGCTGCGCCTCGAGCGTGGCCTTGACATCCAACAGGGCGGCTACCGTGGTCATCTTTTTACGCGCCATGATGTGAACCTCCTCTTTCTTGTGAAATCCAGAACGGTTCCAGCACACGCCAGAACACTCGTTTTATTCCTACTGTTTTGAAAACGGACAAGAGTATCGTTCGGATTCGTATGTCATTCTGAAGACAAAGTCTGAAGAATCCCGATAAAAACGGGATCTCCGACAGAGCCGGACCAGACTTCGCCTGGCTTCATAAATGCTTCGCTCAGGATGACAAGAAAATCTGACTGATACTGCTGTCCGCCTTCATCAGGAGGAGATGAAAACGAACTGCATTTAAAAGATCATCCTTGTTGGTACAAGGATATGTCTAGAGAGAATATGACAAGTGTGCCATATTCCCTCCGAGCATTTCCCTGCACATCTTTTTTTAATTTAAAATAGAACTAAAATAAGTATATCACATATTTCATATCTTGTCAAGTGGTTGCCTGTCATATTTTACAAAATAAACAAAAAACCGCATATTTATGCGGTTTTTACAATACTCCTCTTCTGCTATCCCTTCTACCCCTCCACCTGCCTCACCACCTTTGAAAAATCCTCACCTGGGGGACATGTATATTCCTGCCAAGCCCCAGAAACGTCCTTAAATCCGAGGAATTCCGCGTGAAGCATAAGCCGTATAGGTAGAGGTTTTTTGATATTTCGAGATCGATAGAGCACATCTCCCACTACCGGATACCCCTTTGAAAGGAAATGCACACGTATTTGATGTGTCCTGCCAGTCTTTGGCTCTACACGAACTAATGTATAATACGCTCGCAGATGTCGCTGGACCCAATACTGGGTCTCTGCCGCCCGACCGCCCTTTGTCCCTGCGGCGAAACGAGTCCTTTTCTGCGTTGATCGCGAGATAGGCAGTGCGATAACCCCCTCATGTGGCGTAACATTGCCGTATACCAAAATAAGATACTGCTTTTTTACCTCCCTTAAGAAAAACTGCCGTTTAAGTACATCAAACGCGTCTTGTGTTTTCGCAACTACCATAATCCCTGAGGCATCTTTATCAAGCCGGTGCACGATACCGGGACGAAGCGGATCATCACCCACGCCCTTAATTTTTGGATATTTTTTCAAAAGAAAATCAACTACCGTTCCATCTGTCTGCCGTGTCGTAGGATGTATAACCATACCTGATGGCTTGTTTAGCACCACATACTCATCCGTTTCGGAAAGAATACTCGGCGCGAGCGACGACGGCTTCTGTTTTTTTTCAACCTTCTTTTCTTCTCCAATATCAATACTGTCACCGGCGTGCACAAAAAAATGCTTTCGTACGATTTTCTCATTGACACGTATCTCTCCTTTTTCAATACGCTTCTGAATAGTTGCCCGCGATTGCTCCGGCATGAGAATAAGTAAAACCCTGTCTAGACGCATGCCTGCTTGTTCTTCTGGAATAACATATTTCATAGATATGGGTTTATTTTGAATAACGAAACATCTCGAACTGGATAAGATTGTCTAAAAACTGTCATTCTGAGCGGTCAGCGAGGAATCCCGATGTTAAAAACATTATACCAACGGGATTCCTCGTTTCACTCGGAATGACAAATTGAGTGTTTTAATAGTTTTTAGACAGTCTGATGATAAACCTTCCATAGAGTTTGTCATTTCTTTAACTTTAACAACGCATTTTTATTTTTTTTCAAAAAGAGAAGCGCCTGTTTTTTCTTTTGTATGTTTCCTGAAAGCTGTTCTTCGCGCAGCCGTTCAACAATCACACCAACGTAAGGCCCTGGCTGCACATTTAATACCTTCATAATTTCATTTCCATTCAGTATCGGTTTTGGTAAAGAGACTCTTCCCTCACTCATCGTGCCAAGTTTTGCGAGCCTGCGCTTAAGCGCATAATACAACGTTAAGGTAGTTTTACCGTCTGCACGCACAGAGGCGAGCGCGTCTGTAAACATAAGTTTTTGAAGTGTTTGTCCCAGTATCCTATCTTTGAAAAAATATTTTTCGAGCGTATTATTTTTTATGGTTTTCAAATCGCTATTGAGAAGTAATAGATGATTTTTAATAAGCCATGAGATTTTCTCTGGAGAAATACCAGAGCGCACAACACTTGAAAGGCGCAATCGCGTAATTATGGCGCTCGCAATCTGAGCGCCCACGCGATCATGTCCGTCAAACCGTATGCGATCCACACCATCTTTTTCCGGTGTTTTTAATGTGTATGGCTTACCAATATCATGAAGAAACATTGCAAAAATAAGAAGATTATCAGGTTTTTTTACTCCGAATTCTTTTTGAAATCGTTTTCCAAAAAGATGTGCGAGCGCGAACCGCGAGTGACTCCATACATCACCTTCGCTGTGCCATTCCGAGGGTTGGGGACATCCTTTCATTTTTATCATCTCGGGAAAAATTGCATCAAACACACCATACTCATCATACATATCAAACGCACCTACCGAATGCGCAGAAAATGTCCGAACCATTTCTTTCGCAATCACCTCATACGGAACCGCTCGAACATGTTCGCGTGTTTGTTTTTTTCCTCTTCCGCGCACCATGGAAACTTTTTTGTTTATGTGTATCATCTCATTTTTTATCGCATGTGATGTTTCTTTTTCTATTCTATAACCAAACTGACATGAAAATCGCAAGGCGCGCAACATTCGCGAATAATCTTCTTCAAAACGTAGTTTCGGGTCTCCCACTGTTCTGATTATTTTTTTTAAAATATCCTGCATGCCGCCAAACGGATCCACAAAAACTTTCTTGCGGATGTCATACGCGATCGCATTCATGGTAAAATCTCTGCGTGACAAATCGTCCTCTATAGAGAGACGATGATCGCTCTTCACGGAAAAATCCCTGTAGTGTCCGGAGTGATGGATGCTAAATTCCTGCCGGGGAAGCGCGATATCAAATGGCTCAAAATTTTTGAAAAGCGATTGTTTCTTTTTTGCGGCATCCGGAATAAATTTCAATACGCCAAATCGTCTGCCGACATGATTTACAATCCCATAGTGTGCTAAGAAAATCGCAAGCTTCTGTATGGGAATGCTACGGACAACAAAGTCATAATCTTTGGATTTTTTATTCCGCAATGCATCACGCACCGCACCGCCCACCACGTATACGCCCGCGGACGGATATTTTTTTTGAAGTATGCGCAAAAACCTAAAAAGCTCATCCTGCACGAAAAGTTTTTGCATATACGCCATGTGATTTTTTGCAGATAGCGCCATATATTTTTCTCTCTGTCTACGAGACTTATTATATCTGAAAATCCAAAAGAAATCCAGCCCTTGCCAAGGGCATTCTTTTTATCTATACTATGCTTATATGAGGGTGGCTATCTCAGTTGGCTTGTCCCCCTAAACTTTGGGCAGTTAGCTCAGTTGGCTTGTCCCCCTAAACTTTGGGCAGTTAGCTCAGTTGGTTAGAGCGTCACGTTGACATTGTGAAGGTCAGAGGTTCGAATCCTCTACTGCCCAAGATGCCCAAAGTTTAGGAGGATGAAAGCGTCACATTGACATTGTGAAGGTCAGAGGTTCGAATCCAAGATGCCCAAAGTTTAGGAGGATGAAAGCGTCACATTGACATTGTGAAGGTCAGAGGTTCGAACTTCGTTCAAAAAACACCACCAAAGTACCTACTTATTCGTATCTTTTTATCATATGTCCCCCATGAAAAAAGGCACAGGCGAACTCACGCCCATTGAAGGACAGGGAGCCAAAAAAGAATCGCATATTACTATCTCTCTTCTCTCTTCTCCGGAATTTGACGCCGACCTCTCTGACTCTTCCGTACTTATTGCACACGCATCCATGACAGAGCAGGAAATTGATGAGCTCATCAAAAAACGAGAGTCGGCAAAGAAAAAACTGGATCGCATAGACTCATGGAAAAAGGAGCGAATTGAAAAAATCGAAAAGTTTACTGATCCGCTTGATGTCATCGCTCCTGCGGATTATGATATGCTCCTGAAAGCTGGGCTTCTCACAACAGAAGATGCTAAAAAATTAGAGGCGTTGGACGCGCAAATCCAAAAGGCAAAATCCATTCAACACCCAAGTCAAGATATCAAAAACGCCATTGAAAAACATACCACCCAACAGGGGGAGGTACACAAAGAAATCCGAGAAGTCATGCATCAACGCCAGCGGCAATTCAGGGAACGAATAGAAACATTGAAAAATAAGCTTGCAAAAATATATATAGAGCGAGCAGGAAAACTTACTGCTCTTCTTGCGGATATCGAGTCACAGCCGCGAGTTATGGATCGTCTGAAAAAAATTGAAGAAGAGCAGACAGAAAAAAAGGAAAGAGAAGAGCGCGAAATTCAAACAAAAATCCTGAATGAATGCACACGCATGGCGCAATCCATGCGCGATAGGCACGAACATGCGTTCAAACGCATTGCGGAAGCCCTTGACGATCCCAATATAAAGGAGAGGATACTTTCCGCACTTGAACAATCTCAAAAAAGCACAACATTTAAACAATCGGAAGATTATTTTAGAAAAATAGGAGACCAACTTATTCGGTCGATTCTCACAGAAGAAGGGGATAAACAAATAAAATCTCTCAAAGAAACGACTCCTCGTATCATGCCGGGCGGTATTGATTATTCCGAGGCAAAACGAAATCTGGAGAATGCCGCAAATCTTACTGCTCTTACCGAACTTGCGGAGAAAGGAAGTGTGCAGGCAAAAAAACTTCTTGAGCAACGAGAACTCGTTCTCAAAGAAAGCGGCGCTTTGGATAAAATATTAGAACAGAAGAATATGAGGGGCGAGAATATATTTCTTGCCACGTTCCAAAGACGAAGGGAGAATGATAAAAATGACATGACAAAAAAACTGCAAGAAGCGCGTGAAGAACAAGAAAAGACAGATCGGCTTGCAAAAAAAGAACAGGAGAAACAAAAACATGAGATGAAGGAGATCGTTGCGCGAGGAGGATTTTATGTGGATGTGCCTCAATCTGTCTTTATAGGGGGAGAGTGGCGTTTAACGGGAGAAAAAAGGCAAGGAGTTGTGCGTATGGAAGAGGTGATAAGTAAAAAGGGAAATAAAATCTGGAAAATAACGGAAGTCGCGGGAGCGGCAAAAGATGCGAATCTTCTTGGAAAAGTATCCTCGTTGAATATGAATGGATTCCCGCAATGGCTAAAAGATGCGGCAAAAAAATGACGCCTATCGCTTGAGTAACCAAAATCAGCAAAGGATTGCATATTCTTAAAAAACGTGGTATATATATGCAACCGCTTTGCGGGCCCGTAGCTTAGTGGCAGAGCACCCGGTTTGCATCCGGGAAATAGGGGTTCGATTCCCCTCGGGTCCAAAAGAAAAGACAGCACCAATAGGTGGTGTCTTTTATTTAGACATGAAAAACAACTCGAACGAATATTTTTCTATTTACGAATATAACTTTTTATGGTAGAATATAATAAAGCATACATGTATTCACTACTCTATGGATAAAAAAACCGAGTCAATGGGAGGAGACCCCCAATCAGAACGATTACCTTCTTTGATGAGAATAAATATATTATTTCAAAATCTTCGAGCGGCGCGAATGAAGGCGGAAAATGACGAAACCGGACTCACAAAAGGTTTTTCCATGCAAGAGCAATTGGATCTCTTCACAGAGCAACATGGAGAAAACGTGGTTGCGGCATTGAAAAAAGAGCTTGAAAAACCGAAGAAAATCCAGGAAAATGTTGACAACCCCTCTCGGAAGCTTGAAAAAATTGATATTGCAAAAAATCCAGAAACAGGAGACCTGCATATGGTATCCATTTGGAATACCGGGGAAGAGATAGTCGACGCCAATTTTGATGTCCGGGATAAAAACATACTCGCTACTATTCAAGCGGCTCCTCCTGACATACGGGATCAGCTTCTTGCGTCCCTGAAGGATATCAGACAAAGAATGATATATCCTGAAACAGGAAATGACATACCGCTTATCTATATTGTCAGAAAAAATCCCTCACATCCTGGCGGATACTCTGTTTTTTTGCGGTATCCGCTGAAAGATGCTGAACATGAAAGAGAGGTCACGCATGACATTCCTCAGCACATTCTTGAATCACTGCAAAAAACAGGTGCAGGAAATGCAGATAAGGAATTTCAAAAATGGCTACGGACTCAAAAAGCACAAGCACTAAAAACAGATACGGCTCCTATTTTTAATGATCTTTTGAAAAATGACGTATCTATCTCAAATTTTCTCTCAAAAATTCCAGAAAAAAGTCATGATGAATTAAAAGAAGAAGAAGACGCACGAAAAGAGGCGGAAAAAAAAGCGGAGGAAGAAGCGGCAAAAAAAGCAAAAGCTGATACAGAAAAAAAGGAGCGAAGGAAAGCGCAGGCACAGGCAAGAGCGGAAAAAAAGGCAGAAGAAGAAGCGCGGAAAAAAGCGGAGGAAGAAGAAAAAGAAAAAGAAGAGACAGTACGAAAAGAGGCGGAAAAAAAAGCAGAGGAAGAAGCGGCCCAAAAAGCAAAAGCTGATGCAGAAAAGAAAGCGGCTCATGAGAAATCATGGCAAGCGGCAAAAGATGAATTAAAAAAAGCCGCTGAAGAGCAAGAAAAAAACAAGAGGGAGGCAAAGGCTATTTTGGACAATACTGTTTTACCGCCTCACTTAGAAGAACTTAAAAAAACTCTCACACAGGAAAGAGGAAAAGACGGTTTATCTTCCTATGACATACAAAGACTAAACTCACTGTACGAAAAATGGGCAAAGGGAGAAAAAGAAAAAGAAGAGACAGCACGAAAAGAGGCGGAAAAAAAAGCGCAGGAAGAAGCCAAGGCGGCGCAAAAAAAGGCTGATGGGGAGGAGAGACAAAGAAAACGTAGAGAGAAAAAAATTGATGATCTTGTTAAAAATGGCACGGACAGCGCTATCGAAAAATTTTTGAATACAATCCGCGGAATTATCAGTCATGGGGAAACAAATGCGAATCCAGCTGAAAGAGAAAATGCAAAAGTGAAGTTCTCTCTTCTCACTTTAGAGGATTATACTCCGAAAAACATCAAAAGATACAAAACAGAGACACCTGATCAATGGAGACAGAGGAAAATCAAAGAAGAGCTATACAAAAAAAATGCTGAAAATTCTAAAAAGAAAACAGAGGAAGAAGCGCGGAAAAAAGCGGAGGAAGAAGAGAAAGAAAAAGAAGAGACAGCACGAGAAGAGGCGGAAAAAAAGGCGCAGAAGAGACAGCACGAAAAGAGGCGGAAAAAAAGGCGCAGGAAGAAGCGGCCCAAAAAGCAAAAGCTGAGGCGGAAAAGAAAGTAGAGGAAGAAGCGCGTGAAAAAGCAAAGGCTATTTTGGACAATACTATTTTACCGCCTCACTTAGAAGAACTTAAAAAAATTTTAGAAAAAACCCGCGGGAAGGATGGTTTATCTTTCTATGACATACAAAAACTAAACTCACTGTACGAAAAATGGGCAAAAGGAGATCCCAAAAAACCAGAGGATCCTGAGGAAGAAGAAAATCTCACACCGGAAGAAGGACTTACTCGCTTAGAGCGCCTTTGGAGAGGAATACTAGGTATTGGCAGGGTCGCCTGGGGAATATTTGGATCCCTGACCGGTCTTCGGGTTATTACAGCCGCTCTTCCATTCGTTCAAGATCGCATAAAACTCCGCAATGTCCGCGCCGAACAAGAGGCGCTCCTTACCATTCTCTCTGAACTTGAGGAGGCACAAATAAACGTCGCGAGTGCGAAAAAAAAAAAAAAAGCAGAAACTTCGA
>JACPMJ010000014.1:0-26918 GCA_016186045.1 Candidatus Uhrbacteria bacterium
TCTACGTGTATGAAGTAAGAGATACTGAGGTGAAATTGTTGTTGAGAGCGCCTGCCGCTGTTGATTATTATCCTGATGGCGCTCAGAACCCAGAGAATATTAAGCAATACGGATATATGGCGTGCGGCGAAGTTTTCGAGAGCGACGCACTGAAGAGCGAGTATCGCGACATGAATACAGATGGAGCACCTGATATTCGTCTTAGTGGAGTGACTGATGTACTCTGTGAAGAACCAACCAATTTCGAAGGAGATGTCGTCAAAAATTGGCGGCAGATAAAAGTCACAAGCTGGTCCGTGGAGAGAGTTTTTCTGTGGCAATCAGAATTGCAACAATTTAGGGAGGAAAAAAATGGATAAAAAAGAGGTCAGAACAGATGGAAAAGGTACCTGACCCCTTTTTTCCCCTTTTTTCCTTCAGAACAGATGGAAAAGGTACCTGACCCCTTTTTCCCTTTTTCTCTTTTTCCTCTGACCCCTTTTTCCTTTTTCTCTTTTTCTGCCTTTTTTCCCATTTTTTCCCTTTTTTCTTTTTTTCTTTTTCTTTCCCTCCACCTATATTTTCCTTCGTTTCACTCGGAAAACATCGCATACACGCGGACGTTATCTGAAATTTTTAATAAATTCATTTTTTCACTGCTATTATGAAAATCATGGTATTCACGGAAGGCACAATAACTATGCACAAGAACGCAATAGAGCGTTTACGTGAGGAAATTGTGCAACAGGTTAAAGACAAAGAGCCTTCCGTGAAGGAATACACTTCATATGTGCCAATCGGTGGCGCAGTGAAAAAATTGACTTCGTGGAAAAACCAAGGGGCAGAAATTTTGTATCTCACATCACGCCGAAAGTCAGATGAAATAGAGGCTGTTCGTGCGGTTTTGAAACAGTTCAATTTTCCAGATGGTCAACTTCTGTTCCGCCTCGGAGATGAAGAATATAAAGATGTAGCTGAAAGGGTCACGCCAGATGTGCTTATAGAAGATGATTGCGAAAGTATTGGCGGAACAGAAGAAATGACAATCACACATGTCAATCCTGAAACGAAAGCAAAAATAAAATCAATACCAGTCAAAGAATTTGGCGGGATTGACCGTCTGGAAAACAAAATTTCTGCTCTTTTGTAAACAGAGTAAGTGATGAATTGTCGGGCGGGACGGACTCTTCGCCCGCTCTTTGGGACGTTGCACTCTGGCTCGGTGCTAACGTACGCGCCTAATGTCTGCGCCTACCGCCGCTGTTCTGCGCTTTGCGCTCCGCGCACATCGACAAACACCCGCCTATGCGAAATATCTGTAGCTCGTCTGCGGCGATCGCCAGACACATCGGATTAGGCGCGGACGTTGAGCGAAATTGAATTTTTTTACATATGAATAAGGTTATATATTCACGATAAGTATTAACCAATATGGACGAGATATTTTTTCCTAGCCAATATAAAAAAGCTCTCTTGAATAAAACAAAAAATAGCACCATTCGTATTGGGAATGAAATTGGAAAATATAAAGTTGGAAAAATTTATTCTGCTAAATCTTACGCTGGCAGAAATTGGAATATTAAAATAAAAGTTTTGAAAATTTTTCCAACAATCTTAGACAGGTTATCAGATTTTAACATTCCCAAACGAAGTATTGAATCCATTCAAAAGAAGGAAAAAATATCTCGCAATGAAAAAGTTGAGTTAATACGATTTGAAGTGTTATGATTTACTTGTAACTCAAGCCACGCTACGCTTTCACTCCACTTCGTTCCGTTCGGGTCATATAACAAGGGATATACGGTTCGGGGTTCGGCTCGCCTCTCACCCAAATTTTCCTTCCGCTACGCTAAAAGCGTTGCCAATGAGCGAGCGAGAATGGATACATTCTTTATAGGGCAAAATTTATCTCTTCTCCAAATCTGGATTACACCTTCTTGACATATATCTAAAATATAGCTATGGTATATATGTACTAATTCGTATATAGAGTTTATGAATACTCAAATAATATTTAAAATTGATAAAAAACTGAAGAAAAAAGCCATGGCAAAGGCCCAGCACGAGGGTATTGCCTTTGCTTCTATTTTGAAGCTTGCTACTAAAGCATTTGTTGATGGTGACTTAACCCTCGAATTAGTTGGTAGTAAAAAATTTAATGCGAAAACTACTCGAGAAGTAAAAAGTGCCTTAAAGGATATTTCTCAAGGTAAAAATCTTTCACCGGGCTTTGCTTCCGCCAAAGACGCGATCAAATTTCTAAAAGCATAACGTATGGAAGTAAAATTCCATACAACTTTTAAGAAAAAACTGAAAAAGATTTCATCGAAAATACAAGAACGTTTTTACGAACAATTGGAGTTGTTTGTGCAGGACAAGTTCAACAGTGTGCTAAATAATCATTCAGTCGATAGGGCGTATAAAAACTGTCGGAGTATCAACGTCAGCGGCGATTATCGAGCTATTTTTGAAAATTATGGAGAGACAATTATTTTCATCACCATTGGCACGCATTCTTCGTTGTATTAAACCCATATTTTTTTTCTCGTTGATCGCAAAAACATCACATACACGCGGACGTTAGATGAAATATTCCTTTTCTTTTCTAGGCTATCGCCCAATTGTTTTAAAAAAATTTCAAATTTCTTTTTCATTAATTAAAGAGGGGTACAAGGTGTTTTCTTCGCTCCGCTACGAAAACGATTTATTTATAACACTTCGTTCAAATATCTATGATAACAGTCATTATACCAATTCTAAACGAGGAAAGAACGATTGTAGATATCGTACGTTCAATTGAAAAATTTAAACTGGTAGACGATATCATTATCGTTGACGACAAATCCCTTGATAGGAGCGTTGAATTGGTTAAAGAGCTGAATGTCCGCATTATCACCAGCACAAAACTTGGCAAAGGTGCTTCCATGCGGGATGGATTACTGGTAGCTAAAAACGATATTATTATCTTTCTTGATGGTGACATTAAAAAATATACAAGCGGTTTTATTAGTAAAATGACTGAACCTTTAATAAAAGGCACCCACGATTTTGTTAAAGCCAACTTTGACCGAGAGGCTGGCAGAGTCACTGAATTAGTGGCCAAACCCTTGTTAAGTTTACTGTTCCCCGAACTGGCCAAATATTCACAACCTTTAAGCGGAATAATTGCTGGCAGAAAAAAATACTTTAAACAAATAACTTTTGAGGATGACTACGGTGTAGACATTGGTATTTTAATAGATATGCACCAACTGGGGGTTAGAATGAAAGAAATTAAAATTGGAAAAATTGAACACAAAATGAAATTGTGGCAAGAGCTTAGTAGTATGTCAAAGGCCGTATCCAAAGCAATATTAAAACGGGCCACTGGATTAGCTCTCAATCAACTTGAGACCATCAACATTATTCGCGACCAGATGGAATTTGCCATTAAAGAATCACTATTAAAGATGAAGAAGATGATAATTTTTGACATGGACAATACGATTTTACTTGGTAGATTTATCTATGATTTCGCCAACGCTCATGGTTTTACAAAAGAACTATCAAAAATTGTCTCCGAAAACGAAGATCCACTGATTAGGGCTAAATTGATTGCCAAACTCATGCAGGGCAAGGATATTGGCCAAATAATTGAATTTGTAGATCAAATGCCAATAGTTACCGACGCTATTGAAACAATAAGCACTCTGAAAAAGAAGGGTTATGTTGTGGGTATTATTAGCGACAGCTATGATGTGGTTGCTAACCATATCAAAAACAAAGTGAGAGCGGATTTTTCCCTAGCCAACGAATTGGAATTTTCCGAAAGTAGAGCGACTGGCGAAGTTAAGATACCGTCATTTTTTATCAAAAATGAAAACAGCAAATGTGGATGCACCTATTGCAAAAGTAATGCCTTGCTAACGGTTGCGGAAAAATACTCAATACCAATTTCCAATATTATTTCAGTTGGTGATGGCGAGGCTGACATTTGTATGTTAAAATTCTCAGGTTTAGGAATCTCCTTCTGTTCAGATAATATAACATTAAAAATGATCTCGCATGTTGAAATTAACGAGAAAAAATTTAAGGCGATTCTTAGTATTGCCTTTTAATATAAATGACATATGAATCAAAAATTTTTTCCAGCCATAACAAACATACTGACACTTTGTCTTATAATCGGTGCCGTTAGTGTGTTTCTTGCCAATGACGGTTATTGGATTGGTTTTGTCTTAATCTTATTAGGTATTCTCTGTTTACTCTCTCTTCTGCCATTTAAAATAGGCTTAAAATCCGTTCAGCCCGATATATTTTTTGGGGTTATAGATAATGGGATATTGGCAATAATGGCCATTTTTGGCGGTCATTTTGCTGGAGTGACAGGAGCTATTTTAGGTGGAGTCGTAGGCAACGCAATCACAGACGGCATTGCTGGAATATTTGAAGGATATCACGCTGAAAAATTAAGATTACAATTGGTTTCAGAAGAAAGGACTATGCTCAAATCAGCTGTTGGTAAAATGGCTGGTTGTCTTTTTGGGGCTGGTGTTATTTTAGTAATTGCCAAGCTCGTAGATTTTTAAAATATGGATTAGAGAAATTGAGACTGGTGAAAAACGTGGTAAAATCATCTCTTTTGTCATTCCGACCCCATTCGACTCACTTTGTTTGCTCAGGGCAGGCTAGAAGGAGTGGAGGAATCTGCGGTGATATACATTGAACGAATGCAGATCCCTCGACTTCGCTCGGGATGACAAAAAACGTTTTTCTACAGACTCATTTTACAAAAACACTATAATTATGGACGTGCTGCATCTCTTAATATGGTTTAGCAGTTTCTTTGCGCGATTGTTGCGCGATTGTTGCGCGAATCGTAATTTTGTGGTATACTAAAACCAGTAAGCAGACAAACAACATGCTATGTTTGAACCAAAATATAAGCTAACAAACAAAATTCTAGCCGACCTTACCGCCATTGCCGAAGCTAAAGGCATTATTGATCGTGCCAAAATTCTGCCACAGCAAGAAATACGCTTGCGCCGACAAGCCATTATTCGCATGACCCACCACTCCACCGAGATAGAGGGAAACAAACTTAACCTAGTGCAAGTGGAGGCTCTGTACGCAAAGAAAAAGGTTGACGCACCCGATAGAGATATTTATGAAGTCAAAAATTATTTAGCCGCTTTAAAATACATTGAAAAAGTAGTAGCTGAACACAAATTAATAACTGAAAAAGTAATCCTAAAAATTCACAGTCTGGTCACGCACAAAACTTTAGAATCGCAATTTTCTGGAGCTTATCGTCCTGGCCCAATCTATGTAGTACGTCGGCATTACGGTATGCCACAAGAAATCCTTTACACTGGACCAGATGCTAAGAAAGTACCCAAACTAATGTCTGATTTTGTACACTGGTTGCAAGAGAGTGAAAAAAAAGAAATCAGCCCCATATTAGTTGCTGCCATAGCGCATTTGGAAATTGCGGCTATCCATCCCTTTAACGATGGCAACGGCCGTACTGCCCGAGCACTAGCTACATTGGTTCTTTATCAACGTGGCTATGATTTTCGCCGTTTGTTTGCGCTCGAAGATTATTACAATACCAAACGACAAGATTATTACAAAGCAATTAATGTTGGTGAAAACTACGATAAGCGACGAACTGATATTACTTCATGGTTGGAATATTTTATTAAGGGATTTAAAAATGAAATTGATAATGTAAAAGATAAGATACTGTATTTATTCGCCCATGCCGTCGATGGCAAAGTAAAATCGCAAATATATCTTACCCCGGAACAGCTAAAAATTATTGACTTTTTGGATCAAGTTAGTCGCATCACTGTGAAAGACGTAGAGGACATTTTATCTTGCCCACGACGTACTGCGCAATTACAATTACAAAAGCTGAAGAAAATTAAAATGATTAAGTCAGCTGGAAAAGGGAAAGCTACCTCATATATTGCGAATTGAGCGAATTCGCCCGCTGCGCCTGCCGCCGCTGTTCTTTTCGTCTCTTTCGCGACTTTGTTTGTATCGAAATAATATGAATCTTAAAACTCTAAAAAAGGAAATTTTGAAAGGGAAAATTTTTATTTATCCCACTGATACGGTGTATGGAATAGGATGTAATGCTTTTGATAAAAAATCTGTTGACAAAATACGGAGGATAAAAAGAAGAGATACAAAACCTTTTTCCATTATCGCTCCTAATTTTGATTGGATACAGGAATATTGTATTATACAAAGTGATTTTAAAAAATATCTTTTTGGTCCATATACTATCATACTCAAAAAGAAAAATCCTTCCTTCTTGAAATGGGTTTCGGATACAGAAACTTTGGGAGTAAGAATGCCAAACCATCCTTTCACGAAAAAAATTCAAAAAACGTATATTCCATTCATAACAACCTCTGTAAATTTTTCAGGAGAAAAATCTTCTTCGAGTATAGATGAAATTCCAAAGGAAATTTTGGATGCCGTTGATTATGTTATTCAGGGAGGTATACTCAATGAGAGGCCGTCAACATTGATTATTGAAGGTAAAGAAAGCAAAAGATAATTTTTAAGAAATCCAAAGTCATGAAATTCTGTATCATCTACATCACATATCCGGATATGAAAACGGCAAAGAGAATAGTCTCGTCTCTTATGAAAAACCGTTTGATCGCGTGCGCTCATTTTTTCCCGATTCAAAGCACATATTGGTGGAATGGCGATATAAAAAATTCAAAAGAAATAGTCTCCATCCTAAAAACAAAAAAGAAGAATTGGGAAAAAATTTCGGCGAAAGTTACTACACTTCATCCGTATGAAGCACCGTGCATCATATGTATAGACGCTGGGGCGAACAATGCGTATAAGTCATGGATTCGACATGAGGTTCGGTAAAATTTTCTCATTGAAAACAAATGGAAAATACATTTTGAAAGGCATATACCGTATTTTAAGAATACTAGTATTCTGATTGGCACTTCACTTGGCGGGATTTTTCTGGCAAAATATTTGTCTGAACATACATTTCCGAGAAAAATACTCTCCATATATCTCGTGTGTCCGCCGTATGACAATAGTTTGCCGGGGGAAGATTTGGTCGGCGGATTCAGATTAAAATCCGATCTCTCCCTGCTTGAAAAAAATTGTAAGAATCTATATCTGATGTTTTCCAAAGACGATGATGTCGTTCCTGTTGCTCATGCTGAAAAATTTAGAAAGAAATTAAAAAACGCGCGCATTATTGTATATGAAGGCAAGAATGGCCATTTTTGCGTATCAGAATTTCCTGAAATAGTAAAAATGATACAAACGGATGTGAGGAGAGGCCGTATATCCGTTTGACAGATGAATCTTTTTTTCCTATCGTGAAAAGAGCCGCGCCGCTGTGTGCGTGTAAATATTTTTTATGAATACAAACATCGTTATTATCGGGGCAGGGGAGATAGGGAGTTCACTCGGTGGACTTCTTAAAAAGAAAGGATATGTCATAGAGTGGTGGGACGCGGATACATCTCGCGTGCCGAATCAAAAAGATCTTGCGGACATTGTTCCGTCCGCGGATGTATTATTTTTTTGTATTCCATCGTGGGTGCATCGGGTGGCGATCGCAAGCTGTACTCCACATCTTTCAAAAAAGACTATTGTACTCACCGTTTCAAAGGGTTTGGAAAAAGATACGAAAAAAACAATCGCGGAAGTGATTGAGGAGGCGCTTCCTGCCGGTCAGCCATATGGACTCATAAGCGGCCCTATGCTCGCCGAGGAGATGGATGCCGAACAGTTTGGGTGTGGTGTGTACGCGACAACATACACCGGGACGAAGTCTGTCATTACAGAACTTTTTCGCGGGACGGTATTGCGCATGGAAGATTCGTCAGATATAAAAGGCGTCGCGTTTGCGGGAGTACTCAAAAACATCTACGCCCTCGCACTTGGGATAAGTGATGGACTTTCTTTGGGAGATAACGCGCGCGGCTGGATCGTGGCGCAGGCGATCCATGAAGCGAGTGAGATTATTTATCGTCTTGGGGGCGTGCGAGAGACGGCATATGGCGCGGCGGGATTAGGTGATCTTATCGCTACCGGATGCAGTGATTTTTCGCGCAACCGCGAGGAGGGAAAAAATATCGCGCAGACGGGAATATGTAGCGCGACGAGCGAAGGATGCGTCTCGCTCCCGTCACTGATTGCTCTCCTCGGAAACACACAAGATTTTCCCTTATTGAAAACTCTTGAACATATTTTTGCGCAACACGAAGATGTGCGGGCGAGCGTGTTCTCTCTTTTGAGAAAATAATTTCTAACTATTTAAGAGATGAAGCACAAAGAACGAAATATCGCGGTGTTGGATATGGGAACTACCGCGGTGAAGGCGATTATTTTTGATCATCGCCTGAATGCGATTGCGCGTGCGTCATACGTACTTGGAAAAAAGTCTCCTCGTCCCGGTTGGATAGAACAAAATCCGCAAGAATATCTGTATGCCGCAAAAACCGTCTTGCGCGAGGCGGTACGGTCTAGCTGTATAGAGCGCAGGACGCTTGCGGCGCTTGGCATTACGAATCAGCGGGAAACCACGATCCTTTGGAATAAAAAAAACAGTAAGCCGGTCTATCCTGCTATCGTCTGGGAGGATACCCGCACAAAAGAGATATGTAATACATTGAAGCGTACGGATAAAAATCTAATCAGAAAACGAACCGGGCTTGTCGCCGATCCGTATTTTTCCGCCTCAAAAATCCAATGGATTCTCGCGTCACAATCGTACGCGTATCAACTTGCACAAGAAAAAAAACTTGCGTTTGGAACGGTGGATTCATGGATACTTTGGAATTTTTTGCAAAGTCAGCGTCATTGCACGGATTATACCAATGCCTCGCGGACATTGCTTTATAATATAAAAAATCTTGAGTGGGATGAGAAACTTCTGGATCTTTTTTCACTTCCACAATCTATTTTGCCGGACGTTCTTCCGTCACTATCTTTTTTTGGAAGAATCCATGAAAATATTTTGGGCATATCTGTGCCGGTATTTTCCGTATGTGGGGATCAGCAGGCGAGTATGTATGCGGCGCTCGCAGCCCATAAGAAGCGGGGAAGCGCGGTGACAAAAATCACGTATGGAACCGGTACGTTTATCATGCAGTCTCTTGGAAAACGGTTTGAGCTCGATCGACATTTTTTTACCGCACTTATCCCTTCCCTTGATGATCCCCAATACGCGTTTGAGGCGAAGGTACAATGCGGCGCGAAGCAAGTGGAGTCGGTTTTGAGAAAACCAAAAAAACTTCATCAGATATTACGGAGTATTGCGAGAAAAACAAATGTTTGCATAGATTTTCTTCCCGAGCGCCCCGAAGAACTTATCATTGATGGCGGTGTGAGTAGAGATGGAATCGTGGGCGGACTACAGGGAGCAGTATCGAATCTCTCTGTGCGCATGCAAAAAATCTATGACGGTACCGCTCTTGGCGCGGCGCTTCTTACCCGCGATTCCCTGATTAAAATGAATCCCAGCCTGAAGAAGGATTTTAAATAAAACAGTATTTTTAGAATTTTTCTTGTGGATAAATGATGATCATCGCGCGCGACCTATTTTTGATAGGAAGATGATCTCCGGTAGGATAGTCGCGCAAAGCGGATTCGAGAATGGATTCTTTATATCTGTAAAGTTTTCCATATCGCGTTCCCGGATCATTGGTAATGAATTCTTTTTTCTTTTCATCATATCCGCGGATGAGAAGCATATGTGTGAGGGGTCCGGGACTTTTGAAATGCGGATTTCCAAGCTTCCTGCCATTTGCCGGAACGATAATGATATTTCCCTTCTCAAGTTCTGTGCGGATATCTTTTTTTGTGATATCGTAATGTACTTCTACAGCAGTATATCCATAATATCCTTTGAATAAACGATCCGCCGTATCTTGTGCAGAGGTGTCCACCGCCGAGCCGTAGTTCTTTTTTTGATACTCCACCAGAGTAAGAATTCCCTTTTTCGCCTGTTTTTTTGATAAAGACTTTTTGCCTTGCACCCATCGCATTGCCATAAGTACGGCCGCTTCTTCACATCCGTTTTGGAATCGATCGTCCGCCCAGTTCCCTGTAGGCGCCTGTGAGGTAAAGGGAATGTCAGAAATTTTTCCTGCATACGCAAAGGAAACGTGAATAAAAAAGAAAAACAGCAGTCCACACAGGAAATACGCTACTGTATAGATCATTTTCTTCATATATTTTAAATATATCATATTTCTTGCAAAGTATCAGAAAGGAGTGGTATACTATAGGGAGCTGTATATTTTAACATTTAGAAGGGTTATATATATGAGTCATATGCACCAATCTCCAGAAATCCTTTCTCCGGAAGCCGACGTAGAAAAAAGGGCAGATGAACGTGTCCATGAGTTTGAACAAGAGGCACGGGAGTTTAAAAAAGTATTTTCTGAGTTCAGGGCATCTTCTACGTTTTCTCCCCAGGAGGCGGAGAAATTTGAACAAGACCTTCAGGCGGATGTTGCCGGATTCAACCTTCGGATACGAAAAAATCAGCGCGATAAGGAGACGTATCTTGGCGCAGAGCCGCGCGGAAGGGAAGAGCGCTCCAAGAAACTTGACATGTTGATTTTTACGGAAATACCTCCGCAGGCGTATATTTCATATCTTGAACAGAGAGTCTCTTCCCTTTCCAAGTATTACGAGCAGGTGAAGAAAGAATATGATGCACTGAAAAAGGAGAAGGAAGATTTTTTTGCACAGGCGGCAGATGCCCATGAGAAGAAAGATACGGCAGGAGAACAAAAATTTTCAGAAAAGGCGCGCGCGAAAGAGTGTGAGATGAAGGAAAAGCTGTCCATCATCCAAAATGATATCGGAGCAAGCCTGCATCCTGGCGTGGAAGTGGAGATTCGGTATGTTGAAAAAATAATCAGCGCGCTTCCAAAAAACGAACAGGGAGAGATGTCCGCGCGAATAGCGGCACTGCGCATGACCATGTACGAGCTTCAAAGTAAGACACAAAAGGATAGAGTTTCCAGCGAGGATCTTGATTCGGATTATTTTTCTAAAAAACATATATAATTATATTTATATGCCAATCGTAGAACAAAAAATTACAGCGCCTTCGCAGGAACAGGCGCAGGTGCAGGAGAAAAAGGACGTATCCGCATCAGACGTCGTAAAGGGATTTGAAGGGCGGGCAGAAGCCTTGCATCGCGCGCTTATAGAGACAGAAGAGCTCGCAAAAAGTGATCCGGAAAAAGCAGCGGGCCAGCAAAAAGATTTGGAAGCGCAGATTGCGGGATTTTGGCTGAATGTGCGCATCGCTCAGGCGTCGCGTGTACGGCTGGGAGACACGCCGCAGGAAACGAGTAAAAATGCGGAAGAGATGAATCAGCTTGCGGAAAAGCTTGGCAGTCAGCCGGTTGACGCGTACGTGTATTTTTTGGAAAAGATACTTCGGGCATTTCAGGAAACAGTCGCCGCGATAGAGGAAAAATTCCTGAAGAAGGAAAGCACGCTCGCTGATGCCACAAGGGATCGGGAAGATTTAAGTGAGCGGCTGAATGATTTTATTGAGCGGAAAATATTTCTTGTGAAAGAAATGTTGGAGAGTCGTGATGTGAAAAAAATGCCGAAAGAGGAAAAAGAAATATTGAGAGCTCGTGTGCAACAAGTGGAAAATAAGGCGTTGAGCATGTGCCGTGCGTCCGATGTATTACTTGAGGCTCCGCAGGAGAAGGCAGAGAAAAAGTGACATTTTGCCCTCCTAAATTTTGCTTTGCAAAATTGGGAGGGTAAATAAAAAGAGATCCTCCATTGTGGGGGATCTTTACGTTGTGATCGCACGCATTTTCTCGTCTGACCTGAATGCCCATAAAATGAACATTTCAAGGAAAGCGGAGGCGAGCGGATCAGCGTCAGAGATCAGGATATTGGAAAGCAGAGACGTGAGAAGCATAGACCGTATGTTCGCAATCTCTTTGAATCTTTCCGAACTCCCCTCTTGTTTGTATATCCGTGCTGTTTCCCGAGAAAGGTGCGCAAAGCGCTCTGCCGCCAACGCGAGCTTTGCGCCCATAAGCTGTTGGTCTGTGAGCATGACGCGTACATGATCTGCAATGTCAGGAGATGCGTCAAGGAGCGCGCCCGCTTTTTCTCTGCGCACTTCTTTCTCCGAACCAAGATCTGGAAGAAGGTCTTTCACAAGATGCATGCGAGCCGTCATTCGCTTGCCACTTGCCGAAAGAATGAGGAGTCCAATGGGAGTTTGGACTGGTTCACTTCTCCTTTCTCTGTCGATGAGTCTACAGTAGGGGACTGATTTCACGAGCGTATAACCTCCTTGATACCGCGGGACTTCCGAGTGAAAAGACCTTACCAAAGGGTCATTTTCTTGTCAAGGGACGAGTCTGTCGTCCTCCTGTCTTGTCATCCCGCACTTTCTTTGTCATTCCGACCGAAGTGGAGGAATCTGCATGGACATATATCACACGAACGTAGATCCCTCGACTCCACTTCGTTTCGCTCGGGATGACATGCACGAAGGTTTGGCGTTCAGGGGCCCTGTAGTTCTTACAAACAAACAACATGTAGAACGCCAAAGGGGTTGACACTCAAGTTTGGGCTAGTCCGTGTGGACACCGAGTATATAGAGTGTCAAAGGGTTGGTGCTCAAAACGACATTAGTCTTTATTGACATTCTTTTTTTAGAGCACCAAAGGGGTTGATGGACAAGGGAATACAAGACATTTCTGTCAGTTCGCGCATAGTCCATCAAAGGGTCGGCGGACACATCCGCTTTAGACATTACTGTCAACCAAGTGCTAGTCCGCCAAACTTTTTTCTGTCATCTCGCACTCTCTTTTGTCATTCCGACCGAAGTGGAGGAATCTGCATGGACATACATCACACGAACGTAGATCCCTCGACTCCACTTCGTTTCGCTCGGGATGACACACGGAGGTGAAGGTACATAATCCGATTAGAATAATAATTCACTCCTTTCGTAGTACCCTCATTGCGAAATATTATTTTTTGAACTCACACAATACTATTCCCCAATAAAGGGGCGAAACGAATTTTCGTCTCGCCGAAAGTATAGAGATGTCATCCCAGATCCCCGATCGCAGTCGAGGACAGGCCCGATCTGGGATCCAGTATTTTTTCTTTCTGGATCCTCGGGTCGAGCCCGAGGATGACATATAGAAGAGGTTTGGCGTTCATTCACGTTCTAGTCTTTTTAGACAGGAGCTATTTAGAACACCAAATTTGTTTACACCGTGGCCAACGGTCGCGGTGGCGTAGGATCTGCGTGGTGCGCGTTCTCCAGACGCCACCACTCTTTCCACACCCACTCGATGAACTTGGTCTGCGCCCACCGCAGAGCCATCTTGTCCAGATGACCGGGAGTATAGCGCTTGACCATCTTAGGAGTGCCGTCAGCTTTGAGCTTGAGTTTCCCCTTGATGTCTCGCGACTCCACCAGGATTGGCTCGGGATACTTCTCCTTGAGTTTCGCCTTATAGGCCCGATATTTGATGCCCCACTCGCTCGTCTTGCTTCGTTTGCACTGATCCGCGAAGAGAAACATCGCCTGACGCGCATCGGGATGCCAGTTGGCAACCTCGCCGTGCCGGCGCTTGGGGAATTGGAGCTCTTGCAAGCGTTCGCCGTGCTTTCCGCCATTGAGGACATGCACTCCGCAGAATGCCTTGAGGCGATTAAGACCCTTGATGCGTCTGCGCATATAGATTTTGACATGAACGTGGTGCCAGATGCCGAGCGCCTGATCCAGCTTTTTCGCTCGCGCCTCGTCGCCGGACTCCCGTACCTTGTCCCGCACCATCTGGAGCTTCTCATACTCGGAGGTTTCCGAGGTGATCAGATCTTTGATGAGCGCCAGACCTTCTTGAAATCCGCCCTCCTGCATGAGCTCGTCGCGCACGCGAAGCCGTGCCTCGAGTTCTTCTGTCATGCACTCGGATTTCTCCGCGGGCGGGAAGCGGTTGATGTCGCCGATCGCGGCGATGAGCCGAGAGGCGATGGCATCCGCCACACCGCTGACGGAGTTCAGTACCGGGAAGAAAGGGATCTTGCGCAGGCGTTTTCCGAGAAGTGCCAGCCCGTTCCGCCTCTTCCTGACGAAGCGCTCGGCAGATGACGTCGCTGGACTTGCGATCTTTCATCTCTTGTTCGATGGAACCTTCTGGATACTCTCCCTCCGGTCCAAAGAAGATGCGTCCGACCACGTACTGCTGAAGCCGTTGTTCCGCCTTCACGCACTCCTTCATGACCTCGATGCGGTCGCGAAGCGCCACGCGCATTGTGATCATATCTCGGTCATCGGCGGTAATGAGGTAAAACACACCGCGGCGATTGCCTGTGGTTTCACACGCGGCGAGCATCTCCGCGATGAGTCGGGCATCCTGATCTTTGGGATCATTCGCCTTCTTGGATTTCTTCGCCGTCCCTTCGTCTATCTCCTCGTCATTGTCGGCGAGATCTTCCTCGAGTTCGGAATCGATCTCGTCCAGCTCCTCCCCGTCGTCTCCCGAAATCTTCTTCTCCTCAAAGATGCCGTGATCCTCACGAATCTTCTTGAGCGCCGCCGGAGGAAGGCGATAGACTCCCGCGCCGATGCGTTCACCCACATTGGACGCCGCAAAGGCGAAGTAATCGCCGGATCCGCCCAGAGACATGCCCATGAGGTCGCCCTCGCGCACGCCTTCGTATGCGGACGGAACTTTGACAGCCAGAAAGCAGTCACCGTTTTCGATTCGGATGAGTTCCTTTGGGAAGTCAGCCGGGTCTTGACCCTTCTTGAGCTTTTTCCATTTGATGTGATGGACGGGAATGTCCTTCACGTCAGACGGGTCGGTGATCTTTCTCCACTCCACCGGAAGGCGATGCCGGATGAAGTCCAGCTCCGCATCCTCATCTTCCAGATTAAGAATCATGGACTCCTTTTGGCTCGGATCCAGCAGGTACACCTGCGTGGGCCGCGCCTCGCCCGCCTTGGTCTTTTTTCGGCGGTGCCGGACTCCGATAAACCGTTGTGCCATGCGCATACTCCTTTCAGAGCGTAGTCCAGCTGACCTTTCACATATACCTCACCGGTAAAAATTGTACTATTGGTATACTTCTTGGTGTTCATCAAAAAAAATCCTCACCGTAGCGTTACTACGTTTGTGGTTTTTTTTGACTCTACACCATCGAATTATACGCAATATTCCAATTTTTACTTCGGCAATCTATATGTGAAAGGTCAGTAAAGGACAAAAGGGATGGAGGACGATACTTGTCTAGTTCACAAAGAACACTCGGATCGTAGTCCTCCAAACGCGTTTCATTTAACCCTAAACCAATAATTTTGTCAAGGGGATGGATGGAGCCCGTTGAAAAACTCTCTCAAGTGTGTCATCCCCGATCCCCAATCAAGTTGAGGACAAGCTCTGATCGGGGATCCAGCTCCTTGTATTTATAATAAATACTGGATCCTCGGGTCAAGCCCAAGCCTGTCCTCGGACTTGATCCGAGGAATGACAAATGGGGGTTTTGCAACGGGCTTCCGGAAGTAGATCCCTCGTCCCTCGAGGGTACTCGGGATAAACTCCGCGACCGTGGCAATCCCGATTTTTCTTGCAGTCAGCGTCGGGATTCCTCGCTGACCGCTCGGAATGACAGTTTTTAGACAGTCTGGCCTCAATAATTCTCCGGGTTTATAAAGCGCAGACTTACGCCGGATGAGGCGTTTGGGCTAAACCTCACCATCGGGTCACTGTTGACTCTTTTTTTCGTGTTTTTCTTTTTCGGCATATTCAAGCAGGCGATAGGGGAGGCGTCCGTGACGGAGTCGGATGTTCGCATACTAAACTTCATACAGATTTTTCGAACACCATCCTTCACTACCGCCATGTTGTTTTTTACCGCTCTTGGAAAGTGGCAGGTAATATTTTCCGGAACCGCGGCAGTAAGTATTATTTTTATCATGCGAAAGCGATGGTACCATCTCGCCACACTTCTCGTATCCGTGGGTGTGGGAGAACTTTTTGTGTGGGTGATAAAAAATAGCATTGAGCGGCCGCGGCCGTCGCTCGTGAACGCGCTTACGCCGGAGGCGGGATTCAGTTTTCCCAGCGGGCATGCGTTTGTAGCGTTTTCTTTTTATGGACTCTTAGCATATTTCTTTTTTCATGCGGTAAAAAAAATATGGCTCCGCACCGTGATTTTTTTGAGCGCGTGTGTATTAGTCACGCTTGTCGGTTTTTCTCGAGTATATCTTGGCGTACATTGGCCATCGGATGTGGTGGCGAGCATGTTTTCCGGATGTGCGTGGCTCACGATTCTGATTACCGTTCTTGAGATACGGCGAAAGACGCGGATTGTGCGGTCCGCTCTGCGATTTCGTCCAATCATGGTAAAGTTGACAGGTGTGGGATTATTCGTTGCCTGGCTTTTTAGTACGAGTTATTTTTTTAAAACATTTACTGTTTTTCCGTCCTTATTGCTCTCTGCGGGAGAACAAATAATTATCCATGAGCAGAATATTTCAGATGAATTATTCCGTTTGCACCCTCGGTATAGCGAGACGGTCTTTGGCTCAAAAACCGAACCGATAAATTTTTTATTTGTAGGTGAACAGGAAGACATATCTCGTATGATGGAAAAAGCGGGCTGGACTCTTTCGGAAACGATCTCTTTTGGTAGTTTTCAAAAACTTGCATACGCGACGCTCTTTGATACACCGTATCCGCAGGCGCCCGGTGCGCCAACATTTTGGAGTACCCAGCCGAATGATTTTTCATACGGCAAACCCACCGAGGCGAATTCCGTGAAAGAACGGCATCATATCCATGTGTGGGCAACTCTGTATGTTACAGATACAGGGAGACATGTATTTTCTGCAACGGCGCATTTTGATGTGGGCATTAAATTTCGTTCACGATTCATTATTCCCATTCACCGGATCGACCCGGCGATAGATAAGGAGCGCGAACAGATAAAAAAAGACATGTTCGCAACCGGCATGGTGGAAAAAATTTCAGAGTTTCAGATTGTTGAGCCGATCTTGGGGAAAAATCTTTCCGGCGATCAATTTTTTACAGATGGCAAAGCGTATGCTATATTTTTGAAGAGACAAGATAATTCGGCTCAATAATATGACATCTTCACTAAAAAAAACATCTCCCCGTATTGGCGCGCATGTGTCTGCGGCCGGCGGACTGAAAAACTGCATCGCAAATGCGGAGAATATCGGTGCGACGTGTATTCAGATATTTGGCGCCTCTCCTCGACAGTGGAACACATCCATGCCTTCAGAAGAAGACGTGCGGGCGTATCATGAAACATTAAAAAAAAGTATCGTTGAGGCGATATATCTTCACGCGCCATATCTCGTAAATCTTGCGACCTTGGATAAGGAGATGCTAAAAAAATCCGTGGCACTTCTTACAGCTCACCTAAAAATAGCGGACAGTATCGGCGCGCGCGGAGTCATTTTTCATATCGGATCGGGAAAGGGGAGGCAAAAAGAGTTCATGACCGCGCACGTGGTTGAGGCGATGAAAGAAATCCTCTCCTCCGTCCATGGCGATACACAGCTTATTATAGAAAACTGTGCGGGAGGCGGGGACAGGATCGGTGTGACGGCAAAAGAAATAGGTGATATTATACGGAAAATAGGATCGCCTCGAGTAACGGTATGTATTGATACGGCGCATGCCTTTGAGGCGGGGATTATTGATGAGTATTCTGCGGAAAAAATACACGCATTGTTTGATGAGTTTGATAAAGAAATAGGAATTGATCGTGTGGTTGCTTTGCACGTCAATGACTCAAAGACCGCTTTCAATTCCCATCACGATCGGCATGAAAATATCGGCGAGGGGTATATTGGATTGGAGGGATTTAAAAACCTTGCGCGTGAGCCGCTCGTTCAACACATGGATTGGATATTGGAAGTTCCCGGCTTTGATGATACGGGTCCGGACAAAAAAAATGTTGATATACTTAAAAAACTTTTCTCATCATTATAAAAAACACGGAGTTTATGCAGGTGATGTATACACCGGAACAATATGAATCTCTTATGAAGCTTGTCTATCTTGGAAACTGGATGGTGAATGGCATCAAAATATCCGAGGAGCGAAATAAAAAATTTGATACGATTCAGCAGAGGATATTTGAGGATGCCGAGGATGCGGGGTGTGGCAATTTGGCAGAGTTTGATGAGAATGTTAAGAAATATTTTCCGACGCAAGCGTTTGAAGAAGATGCGGAGATTACCGGTGTGCAAAAAGAATATACCGCAGAGATATTTTGGGCGGAATTAGTTGAGCGGCTGGCGCAGAGAGATTTTATCGCGCAGTATGGGATGGAGAAGATCAAGGCGATGGGGGAGCGCGAGCACAAAGAAAGATATAGCGAGTGCGTAAAGCGGTATGTGGATGAGTTTGAGAAAAATGAACTTACGAATCTCTTTTTACGTTAGTATGTCATTCCGACCGGAGCGATAGCGGAGTGGAGGAATCTACGTGGATATACATTGAACGAATGCAGATCCCTCGACTTCGCTCGGGATGACACGTACCTCGTCCCTCGAGGGTACTCGGGATGACAATACGCTCGGGATGACACATTCATTTTTTACCACTCTCAATATATGAATAATAAATTATCCGTTCTCCTTGTTCTCGCTATATGTGTTATCGGAGGAGTGTTTGTATTTTTTAGCATACAGAAAAAAAATACGCCTGATTCTCAAAAAAAATCTTTAGAGACCGAAGAAAAAAATATTCATGATATTTTTACGCCTATGATTATACAAAGTTCTGTATTCCAAGAGGGAGCGCGAATTCCGGCTCAGTATACGTGTGATGGTATAGACACGCATCCGCCACTGATGTTTTCTGATATTCCTAACAATGCAGAAAGCCTTGTTCTTCTTATGGATGATCCGGATGTGCCAAAAAATATCCGGCCGGACGGCATGTGGGATCACTGGGTGGTGTTTAATATGCCCCCCGGTACGCGCGAAATTGCGGAAGGCGTACGCGCTCCTGGCGTGTACGGAAAGAATACTGGCGGGAAGATGGCATATGGAGGGCCATGTCCGCCGGATAGGGAGCATCGGTATTTTTTTAAGCTCTACGCGCTTGATATTATTTTGGATTTTTCCGAAGGCGTGTCAAAGGCGGATATCGAGCAGGCGATGGAGGGGCATGTTCTTGCAAAAGCCGAACTGATGGGAACGTATACGAGACAGAGGGAGTAGACGATATCAGTAGTTTTGTTATTTTTAACTTGAGATTAGTGAAAAACGTTTTTTTGTCATCCCGAGCGGAGTCGAGGGATCTACGTTCAATGTATATCACCGCAGATTCCTCCACTCCTTATAGTCGGTCGGAATGACAAAGAGAGTGTTTCGCGATATTTTTCACCAGTCTCAATTTTTGACCTATATAATATTATGGAAAGTACGGATATCAAAATATGTAAAATATGCGGTGGAAAGCTGTATGGTTTCAAATGCGTGATGTGCGGCGCGGAAGAAGAGATTGAAGATTCGTCACATACATGCGGGCCGGAACGGTGTGAGGCAAAATGCGTGGGATGTGGGCAGGTGGAAAAAGAATGTACATGCGAGCCGGTAAAGAAGGATGCGGATCCTGTGCCAACGCCTGCGGCATAGAGACCGTTGCAAAACTCAGCTAAGCATGTCATTCCCGCGAAGGCGGGAATCCAGTTCTTTTAATTTAAGAAGAATTCTGGATCCCAGATCGGGCCTGTCCTCGACCTGATCGGGGATCGGGGATGACAATCGGAGGGTTTTGCAACGGGCTCTCACACCTGTCTCTTGACACAAGAGAGGGTATCTGTTTAACTCTCAAAAGTACCTTCATAACGGCAAAGGAGGTGTGTATCACCTTTTTCGTTATGAGGGTACTACCACCACCCTGAATATTTGTTCTATAGCGTGAATGTATCCTCACCTCTTTGGCGTTTTATATGTCATTCTGAAGGTGGAGCCTGAAGAATCCCGACGCTAACACGAAAAATCGGGATTGCCACAGAATCCGCCTCAAACGGATTCCTCGCAATGACAGAAAAAAGTTTTGCGGACTAAAGCACTACTGACAGTGTCTGTCTTGCTTGAGTTTGTCCGCAAATCCATTTGGCGTTCTAGATACGGCCTGTCCGTAAGAGACTAACTTGCGTATGAACGCCAACCCCTTTCTAAATGTCATCCCGAGCGTATTGTCATCCCGAGTACCCTCGAGGGACGAGGGATCCCGATGTTGACTGCATGAAAAATCGGGATTGCCACGGTCGCTATCGCTTCCTCGCAATGACAAAAAAGTTTGGCGGACTGAAGGCGCGGTGATACGTATCTAAGTTCGTATCTTAGAAAGAAATGTCCGCCAACCCCTTTGACAGACTTCGGAACGAGTGGCGAAAACGCCTATCATCATTGTGTCTGTCAATTCCTTTTGCAAACTAGGCTGTTCCTGGCTATAATGTCTGAACTTCCGCTGTTTGCAAACCCCTTTGGCGTTCTATACTATTACTGTCCATTAGGACTACTGAACTCTTGAACGCCAACCCTCAAAACCCCCTCCGCGTACTAAAAAAAGTATTCGCGTTAAAGGGGTTTCTTTTTTTGGTATGATATACTGTAAGAAGATTAAGATGGATCCCCGATCAAGTCGGGGATGACATAATATATGAAACTTATTTTTGCCACGCACAATGACGGCAAGGTAAAGGAGATGGCGGCGCTCTTGGAAGGACTGCCGTTTGAGGTTATCAGCGCTACGGATGCGGGCGTGCCGGAAGACATAGAGGAAGATATGCCTACCTTTGAGGGAAACGCTCTCAAAAAGGCGCGGTATGTCAGTCAAAAGACAAAAAAATGGGCGATCGCGGATGACTCTGGCATCTCCATAAAGGCATTGGATGGCGCGCCGGGTGTGCACAGTGCGCGGTGGGGCGGAGAAGATGTACCTCGGGAACAGCTTGCGGGATATACATTGAGAAAAATGCGAGATATTCCGGAGGAAAAACGCGCGTGTCAGTTTGAGTCCGCGCTTGCGATCGTATCTCCGGAGGGCGGTGAGTGGGTATTTCATGGCATGGTGCGTGGAAGTGTAGCGCCAGAGGAGCGGGGTATGCCGCGTGCGAATCTTCCCTATGATACGATCTTTATTCCAGAAGGGGATACGCGGACATTCGCGGAGATGACGGATGTGGAAAAAAACAGCATGAGCCATCGCGGGCGGGCGTTTACGCAGGCGCGGGAATTTTTATCTGCCGTACTTTAAATGACAAAACTTTTTCCTTCGGGTATGTATCTGTCGGACACGGATAATTTTCTGCTGAAAATTTCCTCCGTCTCGCGCCAGTCGCGCTCCGAAGGGTCCGATAGATACATACTCTCGGAAAGTTCTGTCATTTAAATAATTATTCTTGTAGTATGCACATAGACAAGCAAGCGAGAAATTTTATCGTCAGCGGGCTCATGATCGTCTGTGTGTTCGCCGTCTGGCTTTTTTTTGCAAAATTTCCCGATCTTATTCGTTCGTTTGATAAAAAACAAAGTGAAATCACCGGAAGCGCGAGAGGTGCTGGCGGTGTATCACAAAAAAATAATCAAGTTCCACTACCCACACGACAAAAACAATTATTATATACCGTTCGTATCGGATCTGCCGATATCTTCGTAGAGGTTGCAGAAACGCCTGCGGAAAAGACGCGAGGACTCAGTGGGCGTGAGAGTTTGTCTAAAGATCAAGGACTAATCTTTCTCTTTGATACGGCGGCGCAGTATCAATTCTGGATGAAGAATATGAAGTTCCCTATTGATATTATTTGGATCGGGGCGGATAAAAAAGTGGTGGATATTACCGAGAACCTTGATCCTGCAACCTATCCAAAAACATTCAGTCCAAATCAGTCGGCACAGTATATATTGGAAACGAATGCATTTTTTACGCAAACACATGGTATTCGGGTAGGGGATGATGTAGATTTGTCTAAGATATTAAGATGAGAACTGTCAGTCTGATAGCGGATTGCTTTCTCGCAATGACATACGACTATGGACGCATTTTCACAAGTCATTCTTATTTTCCTTCTCTTCTATCTTTTAGGAAAAACGGCGGAAGTGTTGGTTTCAGATATCAGCATTGTCAGCAGAAAGATGGGTATTCCGATTGTTTTTTTTGGCCTCATTCTTGGTTTTTTCACCTCATTTCCGGAACTTGGCATCGCCATCAACGCGTTTATTAGCAATGTGCAGGATATTTCCATGGGGAACCTGCTGGGTGGGCCGCTCGTGATGCTGGGGCTTATTTTTGGCGTGAGCGCCATATTGAACAAGCGCGTGCATACGGATGGAAAATTCAGAAACGTTATGCCTATTGCCGCATATTCGTTTTTGCCCTTTCTCTTTGGGATGGACGGTGTGATTTCCCGGCTTGAAGGCACCGCGCTGATGGCAGGATATTTTCTGCTTGTCTATGCCATTTTTCTCCAGCAAAAACGCCATGCCGAAGGGCAGAAGACGGTTTCTTTTCGCGAGCGGATTGTTTTGAGGGAAATATTCAGAATTGCGATTGCGATCATTTTTATTTTGATCCTCTCAAACCTTATTGTCGGGTTTACGGAGGGGCTTTTAAAGGAATTTCATTTGCAAGGATTCCTTTTAGGCATCATTCTTTTCGCATTCGGGACAAATCTTCCTGAAATTATTATCATGTTTCATGCATGGAAAAAAGGAATGAAAGATCTCTCCATGAATCATCTTCTTGGGTCGGTCGTAGTGGATTTTCTTATTATCGGCGTGTTTGC
The DNA here is from genome assembly GCA_016186045.1 of Candidatus Uhrbacteria bacterium. Taxonomy (GTDB): domain Bacteria; phylum Patescibacteriota; class Patescibacteriia; order JACQRZ01; family JACQRZ01; genus JACPMJ01. The sequence continues at coordinate 22,807 of JACPMJ010000014.1, forward strand.
GTTTTTGCGGCCCATTACGTTCGCAGTGGGGCCGGGATATTTCAATGGCATGCTGTTTACCGCGCTCGTACTTGTGGCGTTTGTGTATTTTTATAAAACTGATAAAATATTTACACGTCTTGAGGGATCGTTTCTTTTTTCCATGTATGGGATATTTTTGTTGAGCGAACAGGACCGCAGTAGTTATTCAAGATGGAGACGTCGTTCATCAGATAACACGTGTCTTGCGGCTTGCCAGAGGGGATGAGATTATTCTGTGCGATACAGGAGGGTATGATGCGCGCGTGCGTATAACAGCATTGGCAAAAAAAGAAATGCAGGGAGACGTGCTCTCGCGAGAAAAAAATACTGCAGAGCCGAAAAGATATATCGCGCTGTATTGCAGTGTATTGAAGAAAGAAAACTTTGAGCTCGTTGTTCAAAAGGCGGTTGAAGCCGGTGTGTATGAGATCGTTCCTTTGAAAACGAAAAGGACGGTGAAAACAGGCATCAGTGAAGATCGCTTGAAGAAGATCGCAAAAGAGGCGGCAGAACAAAGCGGCAGAGCGCGGATCCCGGATATTCGTGCGCGTATATCATTTTCTGAAGCTATCTCTATTATCTTGAGCGAAGTAATGTCATCCCGAGTACCCTCGAGGGATCCCGATGATATATATGATACGCGTCGGGATTCCTCGGCAAGAGGCCTCGGAATGACAAAAAATATCCTTTTCGACGGCACAGGTGAAGATGCCATACATTTTTTTCAAAAAATCCGTAAAGATGCGCGAATAAATATATTCATTGGTCCAGAGGGCGGATGGGATGCGGAGGAACTGAAAGAAACTCAAGAAAACGGATTTACTGTTCTCTCATTAGGACCGCGTACGCTTCGAGCAGAGACTGCGGCGGCAATCGGAACATTCTTAGCTGTCTCACTATGAAGATTACCGTTCTCGCAAAGCCCCGTTCACGGGAGCGGAAGGTGGTAAAAAACAGTGATGGGAGTTATACTGTGTGGGTATCCGAACCGCCTGATGACGGAAAAGCGAATAAGGCGATCATATATGCGCTTGCAAAACACTTTAATATCGCGCAGTCGCGCGTGGAGCTCGTCTCCGGGCATGCGGGGAAGAAGAAAATTGTGAGGATTGTTTAGTACATTATGATAATTTTATAATGTCAAAGTATGATCTTATCATTTATCATTCTTGGCGCTTCCATTGTTCTTGTTGTCATGAGCGTTCTTTTCTTTTTTATGCTGTTAGGGTTTTTGGAAGGGTTGCCATATGTGCCTACCAAGCAGAAGACCGTTGAAAAAATTATTGAAATTTCCCACGCGCAGGAAGGAGAAAAAGTTGCCGATCTTGGATCCGGAGATGGACGGATTCTCATTGAGTTTGCAAAAAAGGGCATTGAGGCGCACGGGTTTGAGATCAATCCGCTGTTGGTATGGCATTCGCGCAAAAACATCCGTACGCGCGGGTTTGGAGATAAGGCGATTGTATATCATAAGAATTTTTGGAAGCAGGATTTTTCCTCGTATGACATTATCGTGGTGTATGGTATCGGGTATATCATGAAAAAACTTGAAGAAAAGCTTGGTAAAGAGCTGAAACCCGGCGCACGGATCATATCCAGTGCATTTGAATTCCCAACGTGGAAGGCGACCGTCTCCAGTAATGGACTCTTTCTCTATGACAATCCCGATAAAAACCTTCCAAAATAAAATTTTGCATTGGTACAAAAAACATGGCCGTCATCATTTGCCATGGAGAAAAACGACTGACTCGTATAGTATCTTGGTATCTGAAATTATACTTCAACAGACACAGGTGGAGCGGGGGATAGAGAAATATAAGGAATTTATTGAAAAATTTCCCAGTATTCAGGCGCTTGCAGGCGCATCAACGCATGATGTCCTGAAGGCGTGGTCCGGACTCGGCTATAATCGCCGAGCTCTTTTTTTACAAAAAGCCGCGAAATATATTATAGAGCATTGCGATGGTGTCTTTCCTGTGGAAGCAGGGGAGATAGAGAAACTTCCCGGAGTCGGTCCCTATACCGCGCGGGCGGTGCGTGCTTTTGCGTTTGACGCACCGGAAGTTTTCATTGAGACAAATATACGGCGCATATACATCCATTTTTTCTTTTCAGATGTGGAAGGTATTTCAGACGCCCAACTTCTTCCCATCATACAAAAAACTCTCTGGAAAAAGAGCCCGCGGGAGTGGTATAGCGCGCTGATGGATTATGGTTCGTCTGAGTTTAAGGGGGTGCCAAATCCAAACAAGAGGAGCAGGCACTATGCGCGACAATCAAAGTTTGAAGGTTCACGGAGGCAGGCGCGGGCGGTTATTCTGAAGAATATTCTTGCCACAGAAAACGCCTCTTTGAGTGATATACAAAAGTTTTTGAAAGTACGGCCGTCATTAGTGCGGTATACGCCTGATAGCATTGTGCGACGCATACTAAAAGAAATGGAAGCGGAGGGATTTTTGATATACAAAAATAGAAAGTGGGGCATTAAATGATGGCAAAAAACGTTTTTCACCACTCTCAATGCCGTTTTCTTCACTGACAACTGACAACTGGGTACTGACAACTGGGTACTGATTTGTGTACTGAGTATTGACTTATCCACTTTCTGTAAAAAATAAAAAATGATACACTCTACTGTGATCGCATATAATTTGTAAAGAAAGGGTATCGCCCTTAGAATTTTCATTATGGAAAATATTATCACGTCTTTCACTCATAAATTTCAGAGGATTATGAAAAAGTTTTTTGAACGGTTTACATATGGAATAACAGTACTCTCTGTTATTTTTTGGTCTTTGGGGCCTGCCGCGTTTCCTTTGCAAGCGAATGCTATTATTACTACTCTTGTTTCTGATGCAACAGGAGGGTCTTTAAAATTAAAAGCGACAAGCGGTCTTAAGGAGGCCGTAAAAATCCAATTTGGCGCTGATGCAAATGGAACAGAATTAAATCAAATTTTTGCAAGTTTTATTCCTGCGAATGGAAAAAATCCTGTATTTACAAGCAATTCCGTCACATCCTCTGACCTTGCCAATCTTGCGACAGGCGGTACGAGCGGAGTTTCACTGTGGAAGGATGTGGCAAAAAATGGCTTTACCGGCGCTGGTGATGATGTAAATGTGTCGCTTTTTGACATGCCATTTACGTATGCAGCGCCGAATTTGACAGGTATCGCAACATTTCCCATAACCCCATCAGCCAGTACGCCGATCGCAACAGATGACATATTCTACATTGCCGTTCAGTCAAAAGCAACACCAGTTGATCAAAATGCGTTTAGTGTAAAACTCATACAAAGCGCGATTGTCGCGGGAGGGTCAGCGCTTACTGTAAATCAGTTTCAGACGCAACCGATTGTCATAGATACTACAGCGCCGACTATTGTAAGTTTTAACGGTGGAGTGGGAACTGCGGGAGCTCAACTGCGTTTTAACGAGCCGGTACAAAAAGTCGGAGGAGGAAATATCACATGGACGAGCGGTACGGATCCCTTTACCTATGTAGACGTTCCGGAAGATGGAGAGGCGGCTCAATCAACAACAGCGCTTTCTCATACCGCGGGGACGGATTTTGTAAATCTTACATTCAGTAGAAATCTCACCTCAAATGACCTTTCAAACACTATCGCACCCGCGGCGAATAAGATTATGGATATGGTGGGAAATATTGCCGCTGTAAATCCTGCGCGGACCATGGAAAATCCTATCTCAATTAGTTCATCAAGTCTTTCAAGCGGGTTAGCAGGTTCCGTATACACCGCGACGCTTGCCGGATCTGGCGGTATGGGTGCAAAGGCGTGGTTAGCGGCAGATTCTCAAGAGGCGACCAAACTTACAAATCTCGGACTCTCTCTGCATCCGGTCACTGGTACTTTGAGCGGAACTATTCCAAGCGGCGCAGCCGGAAATTACGTGAATTTTAAATATCGGGATGATGTGACAACCGCGACAGTAACTACCGGAGCGGCTGGCGCAAATGCATGGACCATGACCGCTGGGAATTATACGCCGGCGCTTGGTGATATTGTACTTTATAGAAATATCACGGATGCGCCCACGGTTGCCATATGGGGTGTGGTGACAAATGCGACA
>JACPMJ010000014.1:26955-37209 GCA_016186045.1 Candidatus Uhrbacteria bacterium
ACCTTTGCGATCAAAGGAGAGAATCTCATTGCGGCAAAAAGTTATCAGATAACGAAGCTGTATGTGGAAATAAATACATCTGCGATTGGTGCGGATAATACCTATACGCAAGGGTCGAACTTTGCAATGGGAAATATTGTTTTTTATCCTGCAAATGCGAATGGAACCGGATATGCGTGGGGGCTCGTGACCACTGCCGCAAATATCGCGCCAGGAGCTGGTCCCGGACTGCTTCAGATAAATGGAGCTGTGGCGCCAACATATACCGTAGCTGGTCGAATTTCAAAATTCATTCCCTTTACTACCGCAGTAGTTACCGCGGGAGCCGCGGGAGCAAATGCATGGACGGTGAACAGTGGAAGCTATACTCCCCTTCAAGGAGATGTCGTACTCTATCGGAATGTTACAGATGCGCCGACTGTGGTGAATTGGGGTGTTGCGACAGACGCCACAAGTATAAATCAAAATGATTTCAAAATAAATGGACAATCTCTTATCGCAACAAAACAATATCAGATAAGTAAAATTTACGGAGTGCAAACATCGCGTATTGATGGTTTTACAGCACACTTTGTTGATAATAATATGAGTTTTGATGAGGGTGATCTGGTGTTTGCGCCACTTGCCAACTCCTCAATAACACCAAATTATAGCTGGGCGTTTATTACGGGCGGTGCGAGAACATATTACAAAGAAGGCGATCCGCAACCAAGTACGGCTATATCAACATTAAAACTGAATGGCAGTGCGACAGGAGTGAATTTTAATAACTTCCTATACGCTCCGCCAATCACAAAACTCTCTCCCACTTCAGCAAGTGTGACGCGGAGTATTTTTATTGGTGTTGGCGCTGTTGGCGGTGGCGGCATTCCGGAAGTAAGCGCTGTGGTTCCTGACCTTGGATTTGTAAACTCAACAGTGGATATCATTCGGATCACGGGATTGAATACAACATTTTCCTCAACAAGCACTATTCAGATTATCAATCCCTCTGACCAATCCGTTATCTCTACTACTTCTGCGGCAACGAACAGCACTATTCAGATATCAAACGTTGCAACCACCGGTCCAACAGGCCTGTCATTTCGCGCGATCATTGGCTCTGCCGTGACTGCAGGAAGGTACCATGTCAAGATAACATCAGGAAATCAGATAGCTTTTCGGGATAGAGGTTTTGAGGTGAAGAGCGGATCTCTGGGAGCCGGCCTTACCCTTCTTGCTCCATCCGGCAGTGATGCGCCAAGGGAACCACGGTTTAGCTTCGGTCATTCTTCCGCAACAGGAGTCAATTGGTATCGGCTGACTGTGCGTAATACTAATGATTTTACCTCTGCGGCAACTCCAATGTGGGATTATATATTTCCAAAAACAGGAACATCAAAATGCGATGCGCAAACATGTAATGTTCCCTGGATAGATGCGTTGAATTATACATTGACTCCCCAATCATCCTTAAGCGCGAATGCGACGTACTATTGGCGCATACAGACATATAGTCTTTCCGCAACGTCAGCACAAAGTTCATTTACAGCGGCAGTTCCTCCTGTGGAGACAAGCAATACTGTAAGCTTTCAGACCTCAGCATCATTTTCAGATTCTATACCTCCGAATGTCGCACATCAGCAGGTGATGGGAGCGGCATCAGGCACAAATTTGGATCTGATTGCCAAGGTAACTGATAATGGCGATCCTACACTGATACAGACAAAATTATATTATTGCAATGGAGTAGACTGTAATCCCACGACGGAGGCGGCAGCGCCTACAAATTTGGGAGCCGGATATTATAAGTATCGCATTCCATCAGCAACCATTGGCGTCGCAAGTACTGTTACGCGATATTATATCAGTGCGGCAGATGGATCAAATAATACAAATACCTCAAAAGCGCTGACTGGAAATAATCCTCATACCATCATTGCAGGCTCTGCCGGCGCATCAAGCATCTCGGGAACGGTAAAGGAATCTGACGGTTCCACAAACGGGACATGCAGTGCGGGTATACAGGGAGCGACGATCTTTGCGCTTGGAACAGGTTCTTCAGCAACAACGGACGGAACCTGCGCATATACGCTTACAAATATTCCCGCCGGACGATTTGCATTACAGGCATTAAAGGAGGGATATTCTGGACCGGATTTGAAGAATATAAATGCCGGTTCCACCGGCATTGCGATGCAATTAGGTCAAGGAAGTAGTGGAGGATTGGGTGGTGATATCACGCGTCCGCATTTGGTGTTTAAAATGCCACAAGATAACACAACCATACCAGCCGGCGCCCAAACAGGATTTCGGATCATTGCAGGATTTGACAAATCCATGGCTTTAGACAATAACTCGGTGAAAGTAAGCGGCAATTTCACCGTTCAGGACATCACAACATTGCCGGCGACAGATATCACGTCACGAGGCAGTTGGGAGTATTACACGACAGCTCCAGCCGTACAAGGATTGCCGTCAATGGCAAACATCGCGGTGTGGACGATGAGTGGAACCAATACGCTTGGCGACAATAAAAAGATCGCAGTACTCGTCGGTTCTTCCGTGAAAGACACCGCTCTCAATCCGCTTGAAGGCAGTACGGGCTTTACCTTTAATACTGGCGTATCTTTGGGAACTCAAACATTTGATGCGACCACAGGCATGTTTTCCGGCGGTGGTGTCCATGGAGTGGGAGGAAATATGCCTCCGCAAGTGAATTCTTTGAGTGTGCCGCAAGGCGCTACAAATGTACCGCGCAATGCAAAGGTGATGATTACATTTTCCGAACTCATGGCAAATGACGCAGGCAGTAGTTATGTATTGAAGGATTATGTGAAACTTTTTACTGTGAATGGTTCTACGGAAACAGATGTTTCCACGAGCGCCATTGATACCGTTACTATAGATCCGTCAGCGCGAAATGCGACGATAAATCTCAAGGGGACATATTCCGAGGGGTTATTTGCGGTAGGTACCAAGTATCGGGTAAAAATTCTCGGCGGGGCAAAGTCCGCAAGTGGTATATCAATGCGTATGCCCGGACAAGAGCAGACGGTCGCATACCCAATGAATATGGGACAGACGGATTTTACCACTGGTTCTTCAAGCGAATCCGGAAATCTTAGCATGGATACCATGTCTTTTGCGCAAAATGATACGGGTTTCAAAACAACCGCACCAATCACCATGACATTTGACAGGGATATTGATCCTTCAACACTGACCACAAGCAACATCTCCCTGACAGCGGGATCAACGCGCGTTGAAGGAAGTTTCTCGTACGATCCATCAACCAATAAGGCGACGTTTATACCCAGTGAAGCGCTCGCGCCAAACACGAGTTATACCCTCACGCTCGGTACTGGGCTCAAATCATTGAATACTTCCGCGGCGCTGTCTACGGCAGTCACGCAATCATTTACTACCGGAGCCGCAGATACCTCTGCGCCAAAAATTATGTCAATGCGTGTGGATGATTATCGGATTGCCGTGTTTTTCTCAAAGCCCATGAATGCCGTAGCAAACAGTACTGATATTAATTGGGCAACAAGCGTGCTCAATCCGGCAACGTATCATAGTGTGAAATACGGAGCGGCCGGATTTAACAGTGCGACAGAAGGGATGGCGATAAGCTTGACCGCTTCCGGTGTGACGTTCAGTTATAATGCCGGAGAAAATAGAGTTGAAATTATAGGATTAAATCTTCGTTCCATGATTGGTCGGGAGGTGTTTCTTTCCATGGACATTGCGGGAACGCCGGTTGGCGATGCAAATATCTCACGGGATGTTTCCGGAAACACGATGTCCGCAACTGCAAATTCCGCGCGTTCACGCGTGGAAGACAGCTCAAACACAAAAGGAATGATGGGAATGTTTTCTACGCCGTCGCCAACGATGATGGGCATGGCGGCGAACTACGCGACAGACCAATATGCGTACGCGCCAACCGCGGAGGCGAAGCCTGCATTTAATGCATTGCAGGGTCAGACAACGGTCTATCATGTACGTGTGCCTCTTTCCGCGCAAATACCCGCGGGTGGTTCTATTGTTTTGGCGTTTGACCCGACATTTAATGTGACTAATGCAAAACAGGATGTGAAAAGCTTTCTCATGAATGATCTCAATGGTCCGCGAAGCGGGACCATACGCTTGCAATGCACCACAGGTGGTGCGACAAAGATTTGCCCTGCGGCAGGCGGCGCAACAGTGACAGGCGATTCTGCCGGCGCCGGAGATGCGACCACGCGCGGCGCAGTTGCGGATGACGGAATCATTGTGGAAAACGATAATACGTTACGGGTATATCTTTCTGCCGCGACAGAGGCAAATGATATCCTTGAATTTGATATTGATGGCATTCGGAGTTCCAATGTTCCCGCAAAATATACGATAAATATTCAGCCAAAAAAAGCAGATGGCACCAGCGCGACTGAACCGGCATTCAGTTCCGGAGAATTTAGCATTCAAAAATTGGTAACGGGATCCGCATATACGGTTTCCGGAACAATCACCGCAACCGGCAATACCCAGGCGGGCACGGCAAAGGTGTATCTCAAAGCTATGGGAAGCCCCTTGGGATTTGAGGCGACAACTGCCGACTTTGGAGGCACCGCCACCGCTACCTATACATTTTCCAATATACCGGCAGGAAGCTATATGCTCGCCATGCCTCCGCTTGTGGTTATTGGGACCGCTAAATTTTCCGGGAAGGTTCAGCCAATAAATGTGAGCGCAAATACTGTACAAAATGTGACATTAGACAGTAATACAACAGGTGGAACAAATGTTACGGTGAATATCACCAGCGCAGGGCTCAATGATGCGGATAAGGCGCTTGATGTGTTTGCAGGCTCTACTTCCGGGGGAAGAAAAGAACCAGTGACGCTGGATGGAGCGGGAGCCGGTACCGTAACGTTGAATCTTACCAATGGCACATGGTTTATCGGCGTTGGTCCGCAGATGCCGGAGGGGTTTGGCGCACAGACTCAAAGACCAAATTATTTCCCTCCTTCGCCTATCTCGGTTACTGTAAACGGAGCGGCAGTCACCGAAAACAGCGGTACAACGCCCAATGATGGTATTGTTGCCGTCGCCTTGCAAGGGTTGAGCGCATCAGGAAAAACAATCAAGGGGACGGTAAAGAATCCATTAAACAATCTGCCCATGGCAGGTATTCGTGTGAATGCCTATTCCCCAACGAACTCTCAATTTGTGGATACGGAAACATCCGCGAACGGAACCTTTACGCTTCCGGTGCTGGAAGGAACATATGAGGTATGGGCGTCTGGCAAGGGTATGGGAGAGTCTGGAAGAATGCCTGCCACAGTACTTGCCACAAATAATCTTATTATTCCCGGCATAACAACTGATGCGACCGGCATTACTCCGAATCAGGCGACGACGCAGTTTGTCATCAATATGAAACGTCCACTCTATACTATCACCGGCCGAGTGACAAAAGATGGAACAGAAACAAATGGATTAAAGGATGTCTCCATACATGCATATCGGGCAGGAGATTTTGGAGGCGCGGAAATCATAACCGACTCATCCGGCGATTATGAGCTTTTTGTGGATAGCGGCACCTGGAGAGTCGGCGGATTTGTACCGGGATATGGGCCGTTGACAGAACAGGAGATTACCGTGGGAACACAGAATGTTTCGAGTAAGAACTTCCAAATGCAGCAGACAGGGTCGAGCTATTTCTCTGTGTCAGGGCGTGTGTATAACGATACCAATGGCAATACGACGTATGATGCGGGGGAAGAGGAGAAGAACGCGTATGTGAATGCTTTTTTAGGGAGCTTTATCAATGAAACACAGACAAAAGATGACGGCACATATACCATCAACAATATTCCGTCAGCAAATGGATATCAGGTACGCGTGACAGATGTCAATCGGACCGAGCTTGGCGTTCTTCCACCATTCAATGTTGCCGCAAATGTTACGAATAAAGATTTGCGCGTCAGTGTGCGCCGCACGGTGACCGTTACGTTTTCTAGAGCAGTATCAAATGCCGGAATAAGCATCTCAGATCCAGCAACCGGCGTTAACGCGTATAAATATCTTGAGAGCGGAACGTCTGTTGCTTTTTCAGTGCCAGATGGAAGCTATACCGCGCGTATTGACACAAAAGAAGCCCAGATCGCAAGTACCATGGTAACCGCAACTGATGGAAATACCACATGGAATAACGCAACCGGAGCGGTGACTGTAAATGGAAACGAGGGATTGACCGTGGCGGTTCCGACACTTCGGACCGTTACCGGTACCGTTACTGACGGAACCGATGCGAATAACGCAAAAGACGCATGGGTTGAGCTTATGAATCCAACCACAGGATTTCATCGAGGCGTACAAGCGTCAAATGGCACATTCACACTTCAAGCTCCGGATGCGGCCTCTACCTATAGGATAGAGGCGAAGAAATATGGACTTTTCTCCGAATCAGGAAATTTGACAATCAACGGAGCAAATCCATCTGCTCAAGCGCTTACCGCGACAGCGAGCGGCGCTTCCATTGAGGGCAGAGTGACTGCCGGAGGAAACAATGGATCGTATGCATATGTCATTGCGGAACGGCAAGGCGGCGGCATTGTCAAGACAGATGCCGATGGCTCAGGATATTATAAGATTCCGCTGACTGCCGGTTCATGGAGAGTGCGTGCTGGCGTGGATGGGTATCAGGAAAAAGCGTATGGCACAACAGCCACAGATACACGCGGAACGCTTGTGATAGTGAGTTCAAATAGCGATGCGGTCGCAGGAAAAGATATCGCCCTTACCACAACGCGTGCTATGGCGGCACCTTTTTCCAAACCATTCGATCGGACGGCCGGCGGTACTATGAGAAATATGACTACCGGTTCGGGCGTGATATTTCCGGCAAATACATTGCCAAAAGGAAATGATACCGTGAAGGTGGATATGACGGAAAAAGTTGCTTCGCCAACAAATACGGCGACCCCTGTTGCCGGAAAAGGGATTGAATATACGGCAAAAGACACAAATGACAAAGATATCACGACATTTGATAATGTTGTGGATATTGAACAGTGTTATACTCCGGCGGAACTTTCAGGAACCCGCTCTGCAACCGATTCCAGCATTGACACGCTTACCGAAGCGAATACATTAAAGCTTGCATATGAAAATAAGGGCACATGGGAAGTATTGTCCGGAAGCTCTATGATTTATAAGGATGGGGGCGATGTTGAAGTTGCTCCTACACCCACATTGAGTAATGTGGCAAAGGCATGTGTAAAGGCGCCAACAAAGCACTTTTCATTGTATGCGGCTATTGTAGCCACAGATCCGAACGCTCCCACACCGCCAACCGGTCTTGCTGCAGGCGGTGCGACTGGGACATCTCTTGTACTTTCCTGGGCAGCGGTAGTTGGCGCGACCAGCTATGATATTTATCGTAGCGCCACATCCGGTGGTACCTATGCCCGGCTTGGGTCAGAACCGACGGTGTCTTCCGGATCCACGACATCGTATTCAGATACGGGATTGACAGCAGGCACAACATATTATTATAAGATAAGCGCACTCAATCTCAATGGAGAATCAGCGGCATCCTCGGCAGTTTCCGGAACTACATCCGGGACCGCACCTAATAATCAGGCGGGTACGACAATTGCAGTACCTGCCAATACACAGCCGACACAGCAGCCAACAACGGCAACCGAAACAAAGAAGACGGGAGAGACCGCGGCAGAGGTAAAGGCGCCCGTGTCGGCAGAAGAGACGGCATCTGCGCAAACAGGAGAGAGGCCCGCAGAAGAAAAACCGTTGCCAAAGCCATCTATTGCGGAGAAAATAGTGAAGACGCTGGTGGAGGTGAAAAAGCCGCTCGCAGTTGGCGCAAAGGGAGCGGCGGCAAAGACCGTGCAAGAGGTGCTGAAGTCAGAGGGCATTTTAGTAAAAGTGACCGGCGTGTTTGACAAGGCGACAAAAGAAGCGGTAAAGAAATTCCAGCTTCAAAACGATATCCTGAAAAAAGGCGATAAGAATCTTGGAAAACTCACCGCAAAGACTCTTACCGCGATAAACGATATTGTAAAAGAGGAAAAAAATATTGTTGCCGAAGCGGCAAGGGCGGCGGCTTTAACGAAGAAAGCGGCTTTAGCGGCTGAAAAAGCGGCGAAGGTTGTGGCACGAGCGGCGGCGAAGAAAGCGGCGGCAGAGAAGAAAGCGGCGTTAGCGGCTGAAAAAGCAAAGGCAAGAGCTGAAGCGGCGGCAAAGAAGGCGGAAGAGAAAGCCGCGCAAGAAGCCGCCAAGAAGGTGGCCACGGAAGAGAAAGTCGCTCTTCCTACCCTTCTGACAAAATCATTGTCAAAAGGGGCGAGAGGAGCAGAGGTTGAATCACTTCAGCAAATATTACATACAGAAGGCCTGCTTGATACACCAAGTGGCATATATGACGCGTCCACAGTGGAAGCTGTGCAGAAATTTCAGGAAAAATATGCTATCAGAAAGAAAGGGCAGGTAGGATACGGACGGCTTGGTGCAGAAACCCGCTCTGCAATCAATAAGATGCTGAAATAAATTCTTGCCTTGGATACTTTGCGCGAAACCTATTGATGGCCAAAGAGCCGCTGATGCTGATAATGAGCGGCTCTTTGCATATATTATAGAAAATGTGGTATACTACGATTACTTATTCGTTTATTCGTAATAATGAATGTATGAAGTATATATTTTTTGCGTTATTCGGTCTCGTTTTTGCGGCGGGTCCGGCATTTGCGCAAGATTATCAAAAACAGCCATATTCCGGCGGAGATCAGATGCAGTACAATCAAACGTATCAGCAGCAACCACAGCAACAGCAGACATGCCAAGGCGCACAGTTTTTTTGCGGTTCACTGAACAGATGCGCAAATGCAGAAGAATGTAATACGGCAGATGCGGCACGGGGATCAGCCGGAATGCAGAAAAACGGAACACAGCAGCAGTACAATCAACAATACAACCAACAGTATGATCAAATGAAAAAACAAGGAGAGAAAATGATGCAAGATCAGCAACATTATCAGAAGACGGATATGCGTGGAAACATGGGAGAGAAAAAAATGGATACGTTTCAGGGGGACCGGAAGATACAAGGTAATGACATGATGAATCAACAGCAGGGTGAAGGCAAATATCAAGATCAGGGGTCGGAAGATACCCAATGGTTTGGCAAGCCGGGCATGAATGAGGAGGAGTTCAATAAACAGCAAGAAGAACAGCAAAAGCGCATGGATGAACAACGATTTCAACAGATGAAGCGCGGGTTGTCCCAGTTTAAGAATGGGACAAAAATGATGAAAAAAAATATAACAAAGATGAAAAAAAATCTTGATAAATGCGGCGTGAGCCTACCTGCGGAGCTTACGGAAGCGCTCGATAAATCAGATTCAGTGACGCAAAAGATTGATGATGCAAAAACCGCAGACGAGCTTGAGGATGTTATCAGCGAGGTTGAGGATGTTGGCGGCGTGATGCAGGATTGGGGGCCGCGGCTTGGTGATTTGCCTCGGATGTGCGGCATGCTCAAGGAAGCGGAGAATAAGTACAAGCAAGTGGAACGGGATGCTAAACGCATGATAAAACAGGCGAATGCGAAGAAGAAAAAAATTGATCTTACGGATATGGCACAAGCGCTCCAGAATGATCTTGCGAAACTGAAAGACGCCAAAGACGCGGCAAAAACATTGGCAAAGACAGATCCGGATGGAGCGCTTGAGAAACTTCAGGATGATTTCTATGATCAAATGGATAATCTGTATAATGCGATTCATGAAATAGAAACAGCGCTCAACATCACGCAAGGGCTGAATAATGGTAAAAGAGAGATAAAGCAATATGAAGCCCAGCTGAAGGCGCTTAAAAAACAGAAAAAAGATACCAGCGAGTTAGACGGCGATTTGACTGATATAAAGAACAAATTGAGTGATCTGGCAAGTTTTCTGAAGCAAAAAGGAATCAAGGCGGATGATATTATTGACAGAGTGGAGGAGATGTTTGATATGCGCGAAGAGTTTTTTAATAAGCTCAATGAACTGCGCGGTACGAACGAATACGAACCGCAAGTAAAGGGAACGAAGTCGTATAATTTCGACTTTAAGCTTCCACAGGGGTTTGAACGACAGTCTCAAGAACAGATGATGCCGCAAGATGGCGGTGGTGGGTTTGACAGTGGTATGATGCAGAATTTTTAAGGTAAAGTATGTCATTCCCAGATCGTAGTCTGGGACAAGTCTCGGTCCGCCTCCGCCAGTTGGC
>JACPMJ010000020.1 GCA_016186045.1 Candidatus Uhrbacteria bacterium
CGGGACTCCTCGATCCACCCGCATCTCTATCTGGTAAATTCACAAATCCACACACTTCAGTCGAAAAAGAAGGAAAGGAGGTGATTCCATAGAGATGAAGAAGATGAACAACTCGACGATGAATAGCTGACACGACGCCTCGGCCGCCTGCTGTCATTCCGAACGATAGTGAGGAATCCCGATAAACAACGGGATCCTTCGCTTCGCTCAGGATGACAGAAAAAAATCTGAAAGAAAGGAGGACATGAGAATGTCAGGACGCATTCGGTCGCCGACTGCGTAGGGAAACTTGCGAGAAGACCTCACGGCTCTCTCGCACGCACCGCCCCCGTTCCCTTCGCCCGCATGTCATCCTGAGCGGAACAAAGTGGAGCGTGAGGATCCCGTTTAAGATCGGGATTGCCACGGTCGCTTTACTTCCCTCGCAATGACAATATGGGCCACCGGGTAGCGGGATTCGCCAAGATTCACGAGCGAAAGAGGTACGAATGAAGGAGACAGTGTCGCCCACGGACCGTACAGTGGGCGGTGTCGCGAGGACATCGTGAGTCTCAGCACCTTGGAACTTCTGGCCTAACGCTAGCCAGACCCGAAAATAGCGTCGGTGTTTGAGACAATTCTCGCAAGGCAGTATGTGTGCACATCAAAAAGACTTTTCCCGGCCCAGAACATGGGACGCGGATATCGCACACATCTGCCAAAGACGACCCTGCACTCCGAGTGTGCTGCTTCAGCAGCCCGCATTCACTGCAGGTTTGCACTTGCGCACGTCTCCCGCGTTTCCATTCCGGTGCTTGTCATGGCCGGAACTCGCGCCTCGAGGCTCGTCTGCTTCGTCGCTCGCTTCGCGGGGTTACGCCGTGCCGATTCGCGCCTGCTCTCCGGGCCATCTGCGCATCTCGGGGTGTAGGGGTCGTCTTCTTCTCAAGAGAGTAGTATTGAAAAATCTGTCCTTCTCTTGAGATTCGTTCTCTGTGTGTGGCATGACCAATCGTTGGACATGCCCGTTTTCCAAGATCATCATTAACATGGAAGTGGATCCTCGGATCAAGTCCGAGGATGACAAAATATGGTGGTATTAGAAGGCGATCGCACTCAACAAAAAAACCTTCGCGTTATGCGAAGGTTTTTTGAATACTGGATCCTCGGGTCAAGCCCGAGGATGACAGACTCTTTAGTGTCATCAAATTATTTATTGTTCAGTGTATCTTTGAGTCCTTTTCCTGCTTTGAAACGCGCAACAACGCTTGGCGGAATGTTGACACTTTGTGATGGGTTCTTTGGATTGATGCCAACTCTGCCTTTGCGCATCTTTGCGGAGAATGAGCCAAAACCGGTAAAGGTAAGTTCATCGCCTTTCTTGAGAACATCGGTAATGTAATCAAGGACACTTTCTACGATGTCTTCCGACTGCTTTTTTGAGAGACTGGCCTTTTGAGCAAGGTGCTCAACGAGGTCCGATTTCTTGTACTTTGTCATAGATCCTCTTTCTTATTAATTTTTAAAATAGTTCGACTTCTTATGTGACCTATTAGGAGTATACATGAATAGTGGAAAAGATGCAAATAAGGATGGATTCTCGGGTCAAGCCCGAGAATGACATAGGGGATTTACACCTCAATGTCTTTTTGAATCCGCTCTATTGACGTCGCACGCTGTGTATCAGGATCAATATCTATTACTACCGCGTGAAATCCCACAAGGCCGGTATCCGCTATCTCATGCTTTGGCGGTGTTTGATAGAGAAATGACGGCAAGATACCTTCGTAATTTATCCCCACACTCGAATGTTTCAGTCCGACCATACCAACATCCGTGATGTACGCGGTTCCTTTGGGAAGGATCTGGTCATCCGCGGTCTGGACATGCGTATGCGTGCCAACCACTGCGCTTGCGCGACCGTCCGCATAAAGTCCGAAAACATTTTTTTCAGATGTCGCCTCTCCATGAAAATCCACAAAAATTGCAGCAATATCCTTGTGTTTTACCGTCTTCAAAATTTCGTCAAATGCGCGAAACGGACAATCAAGATGCTCTTTCATAAGCACACGGCCCATGAGATTGATAATGAGAATTTGGCGCGATCCCACAGGAACAAGCGCGTATCCCTTGCCAGTATTTTGCGGCGGATAATTTGCCGGCCGCAGGACGATGCCATTTGGTTGGGATAAGAGATTTTGGGATTCTCCCTTTGACCAAATATGATTTCCCGATGTGCAAAAATCAACGCCCGCTGATACGATTTCTTGCAAGGTCTTTTCCGTGACGCCTTTGCCATGCGCAAGATTTTCCACATTTGCAATGACAATATCTGGTGCATATTCCGTGCGTAAACCCGGCAGAAGTGCGCTTACGGCTTTTCTTCCCGGTTTTCCCATGATATCCCCAATGAATAAGATTTTCATAGTATTTTTTTATCGTGCAAATTCAATGATGCGTTTTTCACGGATGAGCGTCACTTTCAGTTCTCCGGGATATTGGAGCTCTCCTTCAATGCGCAAAGCAATCTCTTTGGCAAGTTTATGTGCGTTGAGATCATCCACTACATCCGGCGTCACAAACACGCGAATCTCTCTGCCCGCTTGGATGGCATATGCTTTTTCTACGCCCTCAAAACTTTTTGTGAGCGTTTCCAGCTCTGTGATGCGTTGGAGATAGCGCTCTGCAGTGTCTCTGCGCGCGCCTGGCCGCGTGGCAGACAATGCATCTGCCACCTTGACAATCACGCCCTCCAGTGTTTTTGGCGCGTCCTCATGGTGTGCAATGGAGAGATAGGCGATCTCTTCCGGCAGATTAAATTTTTTCATGATTTCATATCCGATCTGCGGATGCCCACCCTGCACCTCGTGATCTACGGCCTTTCCAATGTCGTGGAGCAGTCCGCCTTTTTTGCAAACCACAACATTTGCCCCGAGCTCTTCTGCAAGAGATGTTGCTAAATATGAGACTTCTAGAGAGTGCAGAAGCGCATTCTGGCCAAAACTGGTACGGTATTTGAGGCGGCCAAGGATTTGGACAAGTCGCGGATCAAGGCCCGTGACGCCTAAAGCAAATGCCGCGTCTTCGCCTGCTTTTTTTATTTCCTGCGCAAGCTCCTGCTTTGCCTGATCCACATATTCTTCCACGCGTCCCGGATGGATGCGGCCATCCTTTATGAGTTTTTCAATGGCAAGTTTTGCAATGGTACGGCGCAAAAGATTGAAACTGGAAAGCGTGATCGCCTGCGGCGTATCGTCTATGAGTATCTCCACGCCGGTAAGCGCCTCAATGGTGCGGATGTTTCTGCCTTCTTTGCCGATGATCCGTCCCTTCATCTCATCTGACGGAAGAGAGACTGAGGTGGTGGATGTTTCAGATACCACAGAGCCGGCATACTTTTGCATCGCGTCCGCGATCATATGCCGCGCTTTTTCCGTATATATTTCTCTGCCCTCGCCCTCAATTTTTTTAATGCGCGCAAGAATATCTTCCCGCGCATCGCGCTCAACTTTTTCCAAAAGAACTCCCCGCGCATCTTCCTGAGTAAGCGCGGCAATCCGCTCCAGTTTTGCCAGCTGTTCCTCCCTGACTTTTTGGATGTCAGTGCGCAATTGATCTATCTGTGTCGCGCGATCCTGGAGTTTTTGCTGTTTTTCCTGAAGCTCAAGAAGCTTTTGATCAAAAAGCGCTTCCCGGCGCTCAATGCGTTGTTGCGCCTGTACGAGCTCGCGATGGCGCGCATCCGCTTCCTTTTTTGCGTCATCAATGACCTTGATGGCTTTTTCTTTTGTGCGTAAAAGCACCTCGCTCTCCTTGACTTTTGCGTCAGAGAGTATTTTTTCCGCTTTGTTTTCCGCAGAATTTATCTCGTTCACTCCAATCTGCTTACGGATGTAGTAGCCCAAAAATCCGCCGATAAACACCGAGGCAAGCGTCAAGAGCACGCTAAATGCAAACATAAAAATCTTCCTTTCAGTGTTGAAAAAGAAGATGCATATGGCAAGAAAATGACAGGTATGTTCGAAAAAAATTATCTCAAAGATGCCGCTTGATGAAGCGAAATATGATATGATTTTGCAGGGATGTCAATCGGAAAACTGTTATGAATATACGGAAAAATCATAAGGCGATCATTGATGCATGGATTTTTTTCGTTCTTAATCTTACCAGATACACGCTCTTTCAATTTGTTTATATTTTTTAACAGGATTACTGTATCATAAAATAGAGCACTCTGCAAGCATCTCTAAAATATAAGGAAATTATTTTATCGTCAAAACCCTACTCTTCAGACGTCCGTTTATCAGACACGGATAATTTTCTGCTGAAAATTTCCTCCGTCTCGCGCCAGTCGCGCTCCGAAGGGTCTGATAAACGGACATCCTCGAAGGGTTTTGATACAGCTGTATTATTTTTTAATATTGGTAATAATCTTATCAATAATGCCGTAGCTCTTTGCGTCTTGAGCGCTCATGAAGTTATCTCGGTCGGTATCTTTGTTTATTTGCTCCGCTGTTTTTCCCGTATGTTTCGCAAGGATTGAGTTCAAAAGATGTTTGATGCGCAACATCTCCTTGGTGCGGATTTCCACATCTGTCGCCTGGCCTTCCGCACCGCCAAGCACCTGGTGGATCATGATGCGGGAGTTGGGGAGTGAGAAACGTTTGCCTTTGGTGCCTGCGGAAAGGAGCGTGGCAGCCATGGACGCGCACATGCCGATGGAGATGGTTGCCACGTCCGGCTTGATGTATTGGATGGTATCGTAGATGGCGAGGCCAGCCGTCACTGATCCGCCCGGCGAATTGATGTAGAGTTTGATGTCTTTCTCTTTGTCTTCGCTTTCCAAGAAAAGAAGCTGGGCGATGACTGTGTTTGCCACACCATCATCTATCTCACTTCCCAGAAAAATAATGCGTTCTTTGAGGAGGCGCGAATAAATGTCAAACGCGCGTTCTCCATTGTGCGTTTTTTCAATGACTGTCGGAATAAGATATTGGTTCATAGAGTCGGATATTAAAAATTATTTTTTTAAAGTGTCAAGGATTTTGTCCACCTCGTCAATATAGTGCATCTCCGGGTCTATTTCGTAGGTGAGAGAGGGGACGTGATGCATAGTCAGTTTTTTATTCAGAAGACTCTGAATAAACGGAGAGCGTTTTTTGATAATACTCAATACAGTTCCGTATTTTTGAGTAGGGAAAATACTAACAGATACTTTTGCAGTCTTAAGATCCAGGACGGTATTAACACGGGTAATAGTAACAAGTGCCGATGGTGGAAACTCAATCTCACGGCGGAATATAGCGCTTAACTCTTGTTGAATAAGTTCATTCACTTGTAAGATGCGTTTGGAGGACATATTACTCTAACGTACGTTTTTTGCGCTCATCCTTGTATGTCTGAAGAATGTCATTTCTTTGAATGAGCGGCTTGCCATCAAACGCAATCCCGACTTCCTGTCCGGATTTTGCCTGAGAGATCTCCTGTTTTCCTGATTGGATTTTTGAAATTTTTCCTTCCGTGATGCGTTCGCCTCCTCGCATGACCTGCGTGCGCGCCCCCTGTTCGATGATTCCTTCATCAACGCGTCCGCCTATAATCATGGATGCATGATCGGTGCGAAAGATCGCCATGACCGAGAGGGTCCCCAGTATGACGCGGTGTATTTCCGGAGAAAGCAGTGCCTCAATGCGTTCCTTTACATCGTCGATGAGTTCGTAAATGATTTTGTATAATTTCACCTCAACATTTTTTTCAGATGCGATTTGAAGCGCGCTTTGCCCTGCCGTGACATGAAATCCCGCGATAAAACTATGCGTGGCTTCGGCATTGAGAATATCCGTAGACGTAATAGCGCCGATATCCCGGGAAACAATTTTTACCTTTACCTCCGGATGATCAATCTTTGTCAGCGCATTTGTGATCGCCTCCAGCGAGCCAAGTGTATCTGTTTTTAAGATAATATTAACAGATGACGTTTCAGCGCTCTCTTCTTCTATAATGCGTGGCGTCACTACTATGGATGCGGCAGCTGATCGCTTGATATCCTTTTCAACTGATTCAAATCCCTTGCCAAGAGCTCCTGTTGCGCGGACAATATATCCTACCACTGGCGCGGCCTTGAACCCGATGATTTTTACCGGCTGACTGGGAAGCGCGGTTTCAATAAGTTTTCCGCGATAGTCTTTCATGGCGCGAATTTTACCATAGAGAACATTATCAATGACAAGATAATCATTTTTATGCAAGGTGCCGTTTTGCACGATCAAGGTGGCAACCGGGCCCTCATGCTTATCTATATGGGATTCAATAATCGTGCCGATGGTTTCGCCATGTGGGTTTGCCATGATATTCGCCTTTTCCATGTCCGAAACCAGCAGGATTATTTCCAAAAGTTCATCAATGCCAATGCCTTGCTTTGCAGAAATAGGCACGCAGATGGTGTTTCCGCTCCAGTCTTCCGGGATCAGCCCCTGTTCGGAAAGTTCGCGTTTTGTCCTATCAAGATTTGCATCAGACTTATCAATTTTGTTGATAGCGACCACTACCGGAAGTCCTGCCGCTTTGATGATTTTTATCGCTTCAACAGTTTGAGGCTTGACGCCATCGTCTGCGGCGACCACTAAAATAGCAATATCCGCAATGCGCGCGCCGCGGGATCTCATGGTGGTGAACGCCTCATGTCCCGGCGTGTCCAAAAAAGTAAGTGTTTTTTCCTCCCCGGTATTTTTAAAAAGTTTTGTCACCTGATATGCGCCAATGTGTTGGGTAATGCCCCCTGATTCTTGTGCAATGACATTTGTTTTTCTGATGCTGTCCAAGAGTTTTGTCTTGCCATGGTCGACATGTCCCATAACCACTATTACTGGCGGCCGAGGAAGCAGGGCGTCTTGTTCTTTTTCCATGGTTTCTTTGATGATGTCTGTGCCACTTACCGCCTCTTCAATGGTCTCTCCGGTTTCATGTTCTGGAATAAATCCAAGATCTTCGGCAATAATAGACGCAGTGTCAAAATCAATTTTTTCATTCAGTGCCGCAAGAATGCCGTTGTTCATGAGAACTTGGATAAGCTTTGTGACAGGAATATTAAGAAGCACGGAAAAATCCCGCACCGTCATGATATGAGGCAGTCTCACCGTCTGTTTTTCGTGTGGTTGTTCTTGCGCGGTTTTATCTGTCTCCTGCACCGCCCGTTGTTTTTTGAGAATAGATGAATACTGGCTCCAATTTTTCATGACCCTATGCGCGAGCGTATCATCAATCTTTACCGCCCGCTTGCCGACATCAATACCCATCAATGGCAATACATCATGCAATTGATTGGTGGTGACTTTTAATTTTCGCGCAAGTTCGGATATATTCATGAGAGAAACATATGTGTAATAGGGCAAGTATACCGCATACCATTGTAAATGTCAAACCAAAAGTGGTATACTCATAAAGTGCATATCGTGCTTATTTTTAATTTTTTTTATGACAGACCAAGAGCTTTTAGACACAAATATCATCACATTATTAGACATGGAGCATGCGTCTGATGATCAAAAATCTTCCATCATCAGCGCGCTTGCCACATTAGTGCAAAAGCAGGTAACACTACGAATTTTAGAGGTTTTATCCAAGGAAGAAATCGCGGAATTGGAGAAGATTATCGTGGAATTTGGGGACAATGCGCCGGAAGTGCTTGAATTTATTCGCACGCGCGTTCCAAACATAGACAAGATAGCAGAGGAAGAACTTGTATCCGTAAAGCGCCAGGTGATGGAAAAAATGCGGGAAGTTGGCGCGCAAGAGCGCCAGCAAACAGAAGATTAATAGAATCATATGATATCAAGAGGTAATATTGAAGCATTACACAAACCGCCAGCGCCTTCGCAAGAAGAAGGTAAGCCACGCATGCTCAAGCCCCCGGAAAATTTCACGGGAGGTGAGAGTCTTGTAAAAAAGGGAGGTAGCGCGGAAACAGGGGAGGCGCCCAAGAAAACCATTGAAGAACTCAGGGCGGCCTTGGACACGGCACGCGATAACTTAGCGCGAAAAAAAGGCGATCTTAAGGAGTTTGAAAAACTTTTTGTTGGCGTACTCAAAGGTATCGTGCATGGCAAGGAAAAGGCGAATATCCAAAAAGAATATGATGACGTATTGAAAAAATATCAGGAGGCGCGCGCGCAGTATGTGGTAGGAGACGTGAGTAAGCTTACGGAAGAGCGCATGACGCTTGCGGAGGCGCTTGTTGAGGCGAAAAAAGAGGGAAGTAAAGAACATTTTTTGTATAAAGGATATAAATGGCTAGGCGAACAGAACGTCGCGAAATTATTTGGAGAGAAATTCGGCTGGAAACTTTCCGATGAATTTCAAAAAGACCATCCGCTTGCTTCCGGCGCGCTTCGTATTGCCGGAAAGTTTTTGTCTGTACGGACCGCTATTTCCATGGGGCTCTTGGGCGCCGGACTTATGACTGGTGTGGGGTCCGGACTCGCACTGGGCATGGGTATCTTAGGTGGACGGGCATTGATGCGCGGTATCGGCACCGCCTCCGCTTCTCATGATATGCTCAAACTTATCGGCGCGACCACGTGGGAGAGTAAGGGAACGTTGAAATACAAAAAAGAAGAGCCGTGGTATAAGAAGGTGTCGCTTTGGGAAAAACTTACACCAGAAGAGATAGGAAAGATGAGTAAGGAGAAGATAGAGGAGCGTTTGGCAAACATGGAGGCAAACGCGCTTTTGCATAATAAAAAAGTAAGCGAAAGTGATATATATAAAGAGCTACTGAGCGATTATGAAAATAAATTAAAGCAGGAGATGGAAAAAAGAGGAGACACCGCCGCATCTCTCTTACAGAATCTTGCAAAGGAGTCAGACACACGGCGGGATGAGCTGGCAAAAACAAAGCGCATAAAGCATGAAGTGACTGTGGGTGTACTTACCGCGGCTATGGTTGTTTTGCCGGGCATGAGCCAATTTCAAAGAGTTATTGAGAAGAATGCCGGTGAGTGGGCGGCGGTGACGCAGAAGACAAAAGAATTTTTTGGCGGGCAAGCGGCTGAAGCGCGTTCCTCGCCGCCATTGGGGCTTCGTGAGATTCATGGGATTCATGAGACTCATGACATTGCGCCACATGACGCACGCATGATAACAGAGCTCAAAGATAAGGCGGTGAAGTTTGCCATTGAAGGGCCTGGAGGGAAAAACGCGCAGGCGCTTACTATCAAAGATTTGGAACATATCAGAAATATCGCATCACGATCAACTCCGGATGGCGCACAGATGAAATCACTTTTGCAGTATGTTGAAAAAAGGAATCTTCTTGAACAGTCCGGCATTCGGGCGGTGACATTGGAAGGGAGCCATGCAACGCCGTATAGAGCTCTCGAAGAGGCGATGCGCCAGAATCCGGAATATTTCAAGGGCGTATCCATAGATAAGCCAGCGCTTGATCTTGCAAAGCACTATGGTGTGACCGTGGAACAGCTCAAGACGCTTTCTCATCCGCGGGAGATATTTTATTTTTCAAAAGATGGAAGCCTTATCACACAAAATGAATCACTTGTGAGCCAAGGAGTCATCAATCGCGCGCATGAGGCGGTTGGCAGGATAGTAGGCGCTGGAGTGGCCGCAGAACATGCGCGGTCAGCACCGATACACGAGACTCCACAGTCACGGGCCAGCGGTGCGGGAACTTCTGTGGCAGAGCATGGAAGAGGGCGAGCAGTACAGCACGTGCGAGAGACACAGCCACATCCTGTGCGCGGTACGGGAGAGGCGGTACGGGAGAGGCGTCTTCCTGGTAATAAAGCGATGGACGCGACACCAGAAAAGAGGCCTCCCGCAGGCGGCAAGGGAGAGATAGTTCTTGAAGATGCCAATGGGAAGGGAGTAAGGATAGATATTTCAGGAGGAAAAGTGCGTGAGACTGCTGTTGATACGGGGAAAGCACCCGGTGTTATAGAAACACAGAAAGTGGTAGCGCCAGTAGCTGAAGCGCCGCGTCCTGGCGGAATAGGAACAGAGGCGCGTCCCGGTTCTGCGGCAAGCGGTTCTGTTGAAGCCCCAAAGCCGCCACAGACTGCGCTCAAGGTAGAAGGATCGGCTTCTGCGGGACAGAGAGCTGGCGTTGAGCCAAAACTCGAGGTGCGGATAGTTCCGGCAGAAGGCGCGCATGGAGGAGTGCAGGAAGGAGCTGGAAAAATTCCGGAAAATGTCCATACTCCAACATCGGCAGAGATATTTGCGCAAGGATGGAATCCTGCGCATAAAGCAGAATTCTTTGCGCTGGCAAAACAGAATCCCGGAGAATTTGCAACGCAGTATCAAAAAATGGCAGGAGGGTTATTGGATAAAAGCCATTTGAATATGAGCGTTGATCAGGTACGCTCCGCAGTTACTGATCAGACTGCAGGACAAAAAAATATAGAGGCGCTTATGAAGGCCGCAAGTGACTATGGAGCAGGAAGGCCCATTGAACCGTTGAAACTGAATATTGGCGGATCTGAAAAGATATTTTTCACTCCGGCGCCTGAACAACCTGAACAACAGTCAGTTCCTCTACAAAAAACAAAAATAGAGCTTGATACTCATAAAACTATAAGTGCGACAACAGAAAATTGGAAGCCATCTTTTGATGTTGTGAGAAATCCGGATGGCAGTATTAAAGACATTTCATTTAGAGGGAGGGCTCCGGATACCTACTTAAATCAGCAGGGGTATGGTTTTGCGAAAACCGAGGATTATATACAAAAATATGAGGTGTTTCAAGGGCGACATGCGCTTAGTGGAGCGATGCGGGAATTATTTAAGGATGTTCAGCCATTGGAAGCGACTCGAATAACGCAGGCGATGGAGGCATACCATGTGCTTCATGCATCCAATCCTGTTGAAGCTCAATGGATACTCGATCATGCTATTCGCAAACCGATGCACACATTGGCAAACATTTACGGCAGAGAATATTTTGACACAAGCAAGATGCCGGAATCTGTACGAACAGCTCTTGCTGATGATATGAAGAACTGGCCGCGCATGCAAGATATTTTTCAGCGCGTCCAGCATGGTGAGGAGCCGCTTGGAACGGCAATTATGGGAGAAGCAAAAAAATATAAGCCCTTTAGTTGGAAGATAAACTAAGTTTAAAACAATACAGCCCTCTGTATGAGAGCTGTATTGTTTTATTTTTTTTTACACGTTTACTTTCTTGAAAAGCGCGGCAAAGGTGGCTGGCTGTTCGCGTGCGATCTGAGAAAGAATCTTTCTATCCACCTCAACTTTTGCGTCCTTGAGCTTTTTTGCAAACACACTATAGCTCAACCCAAGTTCTCGGCATGCGGCGTTGATCTGGATAAGCCAAAGCGCGCGGAATGTACGCTTTTTTGCGCGGCGATCCCGGAACGCATACGCGCCCGCTTTGAGCATGGCTGGCCGCGCGAGCTTGATCCTGTTTTTCCGTCCCCAGCGATATCCTTTTGTGGCGGCAAGCAGTTTTCTCCTTTTCTTGAGATGGATGACTCCTCGTTTTACCCGTGGCATAGATTACAGTGTATTGGTTAGAATTTTTATTGTTTTATGAAATGACTTTGAAATTTCATGGTTTCTACGTTTATTTCTTGTGGTATTTCCGGATTCGCGCGCGTTAAAATGGTCCTGGCCGCAGGTGCGCTGGATAACTTTTTTATTTTTTGTCACTTTAAACCGCTTTACGGTTGCTTTGTGTGTTTTTTGTTTTGACATACATTTTTACGTTTTCTTTCCAATAATGACCGAGAGTCTGCCGCTTTGCATGGACACCGGAGTCTCCACATATGTGGGGATGCCGTGTTCATGCTCTATGGCTTTTACAAAATCTTCAATAATTTTCCGTGCGAGTGCGCCATGTTGGCGTTCCCGTCCACGAAGACCTAGCTCCACACGGACCTTATCATTTTGTTCTAAAAATTTTTTTGCCTGTCCAAGGCGGACCGCGATATCATGCTGACCAATGCGTAAGGACAAACGGATGCCTTTGACTTCTGTTTTTTTCTGTTTTGCCTTTTGTTTGCGCAATTCTTTCTCCTCACTATACTTGAGTTTTCCAAGATCGATTATTTTGCATACCGGTGGCTGTGCATGGGGCTGGATTTCCACAAGATCAATCTCAAGTTCACGTGCTCGCCGAAGCGCCTCCTCTATGGAAACAACACCAATATGAATATCGTTTTCATCAATAAGACGAACTTCGGGCACGTTGATCGCCTCATTGGCGCGATAATGTCGCTTGGGCTGTACGACCGCCTTTCTATAATTTTTTCTCATTATTGTATTCTTAACTGACAATTGAGTACTGTGAACTGAGTACTGTTTAGTGGAGATGGCGGGAGTTGAACCCGCGTCTGAAAGACTTGTATATGATAGTCTACACGTGTAGCCGACTGTTTGTTTTGAGAATACCGCAGACGAAGGAGTCGGCGCCCGTTCCCGGTATTCTTGCTTACTGAAGTTTCGGTTGCAAAGGTAAGCGCCGTGCAACCTATCCTGAAAAATATGACGCTTTCTGTCTTCTATCAGGAGTCAAAAGCAGAAAACGGCTGCCGCGTACAATTACGCGACTGCGGGTGCAAAAGAGGGAACCAAGCTGTTCGCAAAAGTTCGAACTTTGCTTACTAATGTATTGACATGTAGTAGAGTATGTGCGCAGTTTAACGAGGTAAACACATATCCTCGACGTGCGTATAATATGCGGAGTCTTCCATCGAAACCCAGCATCCCCATAGGTAAGTACTTAAGTACTCAGTTCACAGTACTCGGTTGTCAGTAAAAAAGAGCCGGTGATGAAGTACTCTCTATCTTATGTTCCTTTTCTTTTTAATACAGAACGGATTTCTCTTTCAATGTCTTGTTTTTTTATTTTTTCGCGCTTTTCGTACTGTTGTTTCCCCCTGCACAAGCCAAGCTCTATCTTAATGCGGTTAGTATGAGTATACACTGAGAGCGGTACCAGTGTCAAGCCTTTTTGTTTAAGGAGTCCGATAAGGTGGCCGAGCTCCTTTTTTTTCAGAAGAAGTTTTCTGCTATGTTCTGGGTCATAGGACGAGATTTTGCCTGCCTGCGGATAGGGAGAAATATGTACGTGTATTAAATATAATTCAGCGCCTTTGAATACTGCGAAGCTTCCCTTCAGACTCATGTGCCCTTGGCGTACGGATTTTACCTCTTGGCCGGACAGCACGATGCCAGCCTCATATCTCTCTACGACGCTGTAATCAAAAAAAGCTTTTTTGTTTGTGGCGAGTGTTGGCATATACCAGTACTCAGTTCACAGTACTTAGTTCTCAGTCATACATACTTCATCACCGGCTCTTTTTTGCTGACAACTGAAGTACTGGGTACTGTATACTTATTTTATATGATATACTACCATATATGCAAAGAGAAAACCAACAATTTCTCACTATTAATATTTCCACAGTCACGCTCGCGAAAATTCTTATTGCCGGCGTGGGTATTTGGCTCGCATACGCGTTGAGCGATGTACTTGCTATTTTATTTGTCGCGACACTGCTTTCATCCGCATTAAGTCCACTTGTGAATGCGATGCATACAAAGGGGATTCCCCGCGGTTTGGGTGTTTTAGTCATTTATATTGCGATTTTTTCTATATTTACATTTGCTATCACGCTTCTTATCCCGCCACTTGTGGAACAATACACGCAGTTTGCGAAAGCATTTCCTGCATACGCAGAGCGATTTATGGGCATTGCGCAGAGTATGAATCCGGACGTGAATGTGCTGGAGCAACTAAAAAAAGGATTTCAGGCCGTTGAGTCTTCTTTGGTACAGGCGGCCGGCGGTATTTTCATCAAGATTTTTGATTTTATCAAAGGCATTATCGCATTCTTTTTTGTGTTTGTGGTGACATTTTACATGATTGTACAGGAGCGTGCCATCAAGGGCGCGATTCATTTAGTGACTCCCACACGGTACCGGTATTATGTAGATGGTCTTATCTCCCAGATTCAGAAAAAAATCGGGCTGTGGCTACGAGGTCAGCTTATCTTGAGCTTTATTATTTTTCTCATGGTGTTTATTGGGCTTGTGGCGCTTGGCGTGCCATATGCGCTCATTTTGGCGCTTGTGGCCGGGCTTGCGGAGTTTGTCCCATATATTGGGCCGGTGCTAGGGTCTGTGCCCGCGATATTTATCGCTTTTGATCAGTCGCCGCTGTTGGCGCTGTGGGTAGTGCTCTTGTTTCTTTGTATCCAGCGTCTTGAAAATGACTTTATCGTGCCACGAGTGATGCAAAAGACCATTGGCATCAATCCACTCGTAAGTATCATTGCCATTTTGGTTGGCGCAAAACTTGCGGGATTTCTTGGCGTACTCCTTGCCATTCCCGTCACCGCTATCCTTGGCGTGATTATAGAAGACATGATAGGCACGCCGGAAGAGCTTGCCGAGCTCGTGCCCAAGGAGGTGGAGAAGTAAGGAAAAAGGGAGAGACGTTAAATGGTTGCTGAAATTGCCTTTTTCATTACTTTGTGGTAGTATTGTCCGTGAGCCTTGTATAGGCTCTTTTAATTATAGGCATGAGGAAAATCATGAAAAAATTTTTAAACGAACAGATTCTTCTGTATAAGATGCGCACCGGCGATGTGAACGCGTTTGGTCCGGTGTATGACTTCTATCACGAAAAGATTTATCGATTCGTGTATTTGAAGCTACCCACGCGTCAGGACGCGGAAGACATTACCGCGGATACATTTTTAAAAGCATGGCAATATATTCAAGAAAAAAAACCTATTCATACGATACAGGCGTTTTTGTATCAGATCGCGCGGAATCTGGTGGTGGATTTTTATCGCACGCGCGGCATAACACTGGAGTCCATAGACGAACGAGAGATTGTGATTGCGGATAGAACGGACCTTACGCTGGAAGAAAAAATGACGCTCAAGTCTGACATGCAGGAGGTGGAGTCCGCCCTGCGCAAATTGAAAGACGCATACCGCGAGGTGATCGTATTGCATTTCTTGAATGAACTTTCTCTGAAAGAAGTGGCACGCATCATAGGGAGGTCTCCGGGCGCAACACGTGTACTTTTGCATCGTGGCATCAAGACGGTAAAGGGGATACTGGGGGAGGGGAGATGACAAGGAGGAGGTACTGTAACATTTTCTCGCATATTCCGTCTTATACTATGCACACACAAAAACAAAAAGATTTTAGCAAACGATAAAAAAACGAATATTGACCATATTTAAAACAAAAACTCAAGGCGAGGAGGCATTGCTGCGGAACGCACTACATGCACAGTCACGGCAGCACATGATCCGAATCCCGCTTTGGGTTTTTTGAAACCCCACCCGCTTGTCAAAGGGGTTTTGATCCCGAGTTATGGACAAACGCGTCATCAAACAGATACAACTCCTGAAGTCTATCCAGCCCAGCAGGGAGTGGAGCGTCCAGACTCGGGATGTTTTATTTTCACAAATTCGCGCACAAGGCAAGGTTGGCGTACAAAAATCTTCCAAGATTGCCTGCACATGGGCATATGCGCGAAGCACGTTTTCTACAGCATACCAATATAGCATTGGGTTGCTTTTTGAGCGTCCTTTGGCATTGGCAAGCGCGCTCTCCGTGTTCGTGATAAGCGTGCTCGGTGCGTTTTTTTACAGCCAGACCAGTATGCCAGGTGATGCGCTTTATGCGATGAAACGAACATCAGAAGGAGTTCGGACCGCACTGGTGTCTCCGGATGACCGGGCACAGCTGGAAATAGAATTTGCAGACCGGCGCATGGAAGAGATACGGGCAGTGTCAGAGAAAAAGGAAACAGCGCCGGAAGAAAAGGCAAAAAGCATTTCAGGTCTTTTGGACAATGCGTCAGAAAATTTTACAAATGTGAAAAAAACTTTGGAAGATGCAAAATCCGTGAGCACTCCAAAAAAAATAGTGGACATTGCAAAACTTGCCCAAGCCAAGGCGGGGCAGTATGAAAAGGCGCTTGGCCAGGTGCAATCAGCAGATCCGGATCGGCAAAATGCCGTACTGGCGCAGAAGATTAATACCGCCCTTACCGATGTCCATGCCGCAGAGTCAAAGGCATTGGAGGTGATTGTGGATAAGAAGGATATTGCGCAAATGTCAGATGATGAGGTAAAATCACAGATAGCGCAGTATATTACCCAAACGCAGGAAAAAGTGGAAAAGGTAAAAGTCACCGCCGCGGGCCTCACCGATGAAACAGCAAAGGCGAAGACCGCGTCAGCGGCGGACAGTGCGCAAAAAGCATTGGAAGAGGCAAAGGCGGTGCTTGAGAAGAATGAGTACAAATCAGCAGTGGCAAAACTTGATGAGTCAAAAAAGATCATTGATTCCTTGCAGGCACAGTCCGCATCAGGCGATCCGGCTCAAGAGAAAATAAAACTTATTTATTAAATTTATTAAAAAGCCTATCCGGCTGTTGAAGTTTGTCATTCCGAGCGGTCAGCATTGTTGAGGCCAGACAAAGTCTCACCACGCTACCACTTAGGATGACAAAAAAGACAGTCGGACAGTCCCTGTACGCAAAGGTCGGGCCTTTATGGCGCATACAGCGGTATTTATTACACATAACCTTACAAAGGTTCAAATATAATATGATAGAAACGTTAGCAAAAACCGGAAAGAAAGCACTGACCATCTCTGTGGTTGGTACCACAATTGCTTGGGCCACCGGTGTTGCCGCTTTCGTCCCAATGCTGGCAGGAGCTGCCACATTGACCGATGGCGACCTCATCAAGGCATCAGGGCCAGCTGTGTACTACTACCGCGGAACAGACGGAAAGCGCTGCCCTTTCCCAAATGACAAAGTATTTTATTCATGGTTTTCGGATTTCAAATCAGTGAAAACACTCACTGATGCGGAGCTTGCGGCCGTTGGCCTGTGCTCAACTCCGATGACCTATCGATCGGGTACCCGCTTGGTAAAGATTCAGACAGATCCCAAGGTGTACGCGATTGAGTTGCCAAATACGCTTCGCCACGTTGCTGATGAGGCGACCGCAAAAGCGCTTTTTGGCGATAACTGGAACAAACAGATTGACGATGTTGCTGATGTATTTTTTGGCAACTACTCAGCCAGCGACAAGCAGGTTACTACTGCAGCGCCGCCAGCCGGGTTTGTCTTTAAGGCATCTGACACGGCAAAACTGTATTACATTGATAAAGACTCAGCCGGCGCCTACTCAAAGCGCGAGGTCAGTGACCTTAACGCATTCAAGGCAAACGGCTGGAAGGAAAAAGACATCCGTTCAGTCGCGCCGACAGTACTCGCTGGCATGACCGCGGGAAGTGCGATTGCGGCGGCGGAAAAGGCGATTAGTACGCCACAGTGGGCGGCAGCGCCAGTAGCCGGAGAAAAACCGGCAGTACCGGCGTTACCGGCAGGCGCATTGACTGTTGCAATGGCGGCAAACAATCCGGCAGCGGCAGTCCATGCTTCAGGAAGCTCATATAACGGCGCATTGGCGCTTACGTTTTCTGCGGCAGGAGGCCCGGTAGAGGTAAAGGGTGTTACCGTGACTCGCGGAGGGTTGGCAGTTGATGCGAACATCTCCGGCGTCGCGGCATTTGAGAACGGCAATCGCTTGAGCAATTTCGTGACATTTGCGAATGCAAAAGCAACATTGCCATTCACCACCGCCCTTTCGATTCCGTCAGGAAGTTCAAAGACTCTCTGGGTCAAGACAAATGTTGCGGCAGGTAATCTCACCGGAACCTATAACATGAGCGTTATAGCGGCAACAGATGTCAACACCGCATCCACGGTTTCCGGCACATTCCCCATGCAGGGCAACACCTTCTCATTGACGAATGGCGCAAACGTGATTGGAACACTGACTATTGACGCGGTGCTTGTCCATAACAATGGCGCAAATGACGTAACGGCAGTGAACATCAATCTTGGCACATTGGGCCAGGAGATCGGTCGCTTCCGCTTTGTAGCAGGAGCAAATGAAGATGTGAAGCTGTCTAAGATCACCATGTACAACAACGGAAATACGAGCGATGGCGATGTGAAGAACATTTCGCTATATGCTCCGGATGGCACATTGCTTGCAAAAGTTGATAAGACCACTGACCGCTATGCCACATTTGACATGAGCGCAAAGCCCTATGTGATACTCAAAGGAACCACTCGCGATCTCTCACTCCGCCTTGACGTTGTTGGCGGCTCTTCACGGACCGCGCGCTTTGTCATCAATAACGATTATGATATTGAGGCATCAGGAACCCAGACCGGCTCTGGTATCTTGACAACAGCGGCAGGAGCAGTGGACACTGCGTTTCCGATGGGTGATTCAAACGGCGCCGCGAGCTGTTCAGCAGGAAATAACTGTTTGAACAAGATTACTGTGAACTCCGGCACACTCCTTTGGAGTAAGGCGGGAGACTCAAAGAGCGGCAACATCTCTGCAGGCGCAAACAATATTGAACTTGGCAAATGGATAGCAACCCCACAGGGTGAGGACATGGAGGTCCGCACCATGGTATTTACAGTGACATATGGAACTGCGCTTACCGGAACTCTGAAAATCAAGGTTGGCGACACGATCGTCTATACCTTGGCAGGAAGTTCTGTTGCGGCAACCGGCGCGAACAATACCGCAAATCTCTCAACCTATCCGGTATTGAAAGCGGGCGTCCCAACGTCAGTAACAATCCTTGGAGATCTTTCTTCAAGCGTGACATCAGGCTCAACCTATTTGGTGAACTTGGATATTACGCAGGTGAAGCGCCTCTCCACAAACGATCTTATAGATCCGTCTGTCAACGGGACCAATGCAAACACATTGACTGTTGCGGCCGCATCACTGCAGGTGGCAAAGAACGCCTCATATCCTGACACCACGATTGTGGCAGGATTGAGCCCGGCAAAAGTTGGCTCGTTCAACCTTGTCGCGGGCTCTACTGAAGACGTTAATGTCACCAGCATGTCAGTTGGTTTGAATGGCGTACTTACCAATGCTTCAAGTCTCATTCTGAAGAGCGGTGATACCCAGCTCAACCAGTCGGCGCTCGTACCTGCGGCGGCAAATACGATCTCAACAACAGGATTTACCGTGCCAAAAGGCGGTTCAAAGACTGTTGATGTGTATGTGAACAGCAATAGCGCGACCACCGGTCCGACATCCGTGACTATTACCGCGATTTCCGGAACCGGCGCGTCATCTGGCGCCGCAGTCACCGCAACCGGTGTCGTCGCAACTGGTCAGACCATTACTTGGGTAAGCAATGGCACCCTGACCCTTGCGCTTGACACAACAAATACATCCACCGCACAGGTTGCGCACAGCAATCTCGTGGACATACCGGTACTTGCGGCACGCATGACCACAAACAATGCGGAAGACATTCGCATCGCAAACCTCCAGGTGTCAGTCAGTAATGGCATGACAAACTGGAAGGATATCAAGCTGTTTGACGGCGCCACTCAAGTGGGCTCCACCACTCAGCTGGTAAACGGCGTCGCGCTCTTTGGCGGTTTGACGTATGTCGTGCCAAAGGACTCAACAAAGACCTTGACTGTGAAAGCATCCACAAACTCGTCAGGTACCCTGAACTCACAGTCCATGTCACACTTCGCGATTGATTATCTTGATGCGTTCGGCGTGTCCGGAGGCACCACTATCAAACCAGGGTCCACCCTGTACACCACATGGACACTTTCAAACACCGTCATCACAAGCGGAGCCATCTCAGTGGGTTCCACCATAGGCTTCCATGCCGGTGACGTGATATTCGTCCATAGCGATGATGCTTCAGGAGGATCACTTGGTCTCGTGTTGGCAGAACCAACAACCACGACCTCCCTTACGGTTGCCACACAATCAGCCTTGACACTTGGCGCAAATGCGACCGTGTCCAAGCTTGCGTCCGGCGCAACCACAGCGGCAAGCGCTGGCAATCTAGTGATTGCTGGCCAAGCTACCACTGTCACATCAACAAAGGGATTCAATGTGGGTGATGCGGTTCTCGTATCCAACGGAACCGTTGTGACCCTTGGGTATGTGTCTGCAGTAGGATCAGGAACATCCATGACCATCAATGCATTGGCGGCAAATGGAAATGCAGCGAGCCGCGTGTCAAAACTCGGCACTGATACCTTGAGCACTGCCGCATCAGCGCAAGCTGGAGCGGGAGTGGCAGCTGGTACGGTGCTGGCTCCAACAGCAACCACTGTCACATCAACAACAGGATTTAATGTTGGCGACATGGTCTTGCAGTGGAACAGTGTGATAGCTGGCAGCTTTGGTCTTGTGACTGCGATCGGATCAACAACAGCCATGACCATTGCGTCAAATGCGGCACAAGACTGGAACACCGACAATGACGTGGCAGGTGTGTTTGAAGGAAATTCGACCATTGTCCGCGTAGGTTCCGCAAACCCGACCACAGCGCTTGTTTCAAGCGCCGCATCAGCAGGGAATCGAGCTATTGCAGGAACTGCGCATACCGTAAGCTCAACAGTGGGATTTGCAGTCGGCGACATTGTATTGTCAACCGCTGACACGCTTGGCTCTACGCTGGGTGTGGTATCAGTAGTGGGCAATGCCACCAGCTTGACTGTGAACTCGGCATCTGCGCTCGGATCAGCCGCAACTCGTGTTGTACGCCTCCCAGGCGCAGCAGCGGCAGGTAACTTCGTTACCATTCATGATACCGAACCGGTCATTACCCTGAATACAGGCTTTGCCGGCGGAAATTCTTCCGGCGGTTCTGGCCAGATTGTGGGTATGTACGACATCAAGGCGGATGGCGACAGAAACATGACGGTTTCTTCATTGGATGTGAAGGCGGGCGGATCAAACTTGCCATGGCAGTTTGTAACGAGCTATGACCTGTACAACGGCTCAACGCGGCTTGCATCCGCAACCCCGTTGAATGCAACTGTTACCGGTGCGGGTGCGGCGGCATTGACTGCTTCGCCATTCAAACTTTGCTCCGGCGTAGCAGCAGCGGCAGGTGAAATAGATGTCGGCGCGGCGGCAGATGTTACTGCGGCAGCAGCAAAGATTGCGGCAGGTGATACTATCGTGGTCATGCTAAGCACGACCAACTATATTACAGCGATCGTCACGGCAAAGACGGTTACTGGAAATTGTACGAATGCAGACGCGGCTGATGTTACATTGGCTATTACGAATATTTCGTTGACTGGCGCTGCAATTACCACTACAACCGCAACCGCAGTTAAGAGCTTTAACGTGATCTTTGATGCAAGTAGCGCGACACCACTCGCACCCCAGACCATCACCGCAGGATCAGCACTGACCCTTACGGTCAAGGCTGACACCACGTCTGTGAAGTCCGGCGTTACCAGCGGTAATGTGAACTACAACACGTCAATCGCTCTCACGGAAACATACACTGGCGCGCGGCTTTCCGGTGGCCTTACCTGGGGATATACCCCCACCAACGGAACAGCCATCACGGGTCTCACGGCCTCTGACAGCTATCCAGTGAATGCTCCAGCGCTCGTCTACTAAAAAGATGAGTTCAGGAATCCATCTTCTCTAAGTTAGAGCAGACAGGACAGAAAAACTCCCCCTTCACCGGGGGAGTTTTTCGTTGTCCCTCTTGTGCTGTACACGCTTATAATGGGATGGTATACTGTGAGTAGAATTCCTAAGAGAGATATATGCAAGAAGAAAAAAATGAATTAGAGCCAACCAATCATGATATTCTCGAGGCGATTAATTCGTATGCTACAAATACGGATAGGCGTCTTGAGAAAATTGAAGTACGTCTTGATACAATGGATGGCCGGCTTGATACAATGGATGGCCGGCTTGATACAATGGATGGCCGGCTTACGCGAGTTGAATCTCAAATGGTGACCAAAGAATATCTTGATGAACGACTTGGTAAGTTTCGCTCTGATATCACGGATTACATGGATAAGCGCCTGCTTGATCTGAAGGGCGATCTTGTGGTGATTATGAAATCTGAAGATAGAAAATTATCCGCTCTTGTTGAACTTCTTGTCCACAAGAGTATTCTCACCACATCTGAAGCGCGCAGTATCGCGCGAATGGAGCCGTTTCCGCAAGGAGTATAAAATATTTTTCATAAAAGCATCTTCTTCCGCGCACTTCGCGTGGGAGGTTTTGTTTTATTTGACGAAATGCCTATTTTTTTGATAAAATTTCACTGCTATATATAATATGTGCAGAGTATGAAAAAAAACAAAACAAACATGATTATTTTTTTCGAGATTCTCATTGGCATTGTTTTCCTTATTGGGCTTGGATATTATGGAAGCAGACATCAGCCGCCGTCATACCCGGTAAATATTTCACAGGAATTAAGGATACGATTACTTGCGCAAACAGAGGAACTTCAAGAAAAGATAAGAAAATCGCAGGAAAATTCCGCGCAAGGCGAGGATCATTTTTATGAATATGTTGATCTGGGCAACGCGTATCAGGAGCTGGGCATGTACCGTGAATCCCGCACTGCATATCTGGAAGCGGCAAAGATTCGGGAAAAGACTATCTTGCCATGGATGAATTTGGCATACTTATATGAGCGGGCGGGGCAGAGCAAAGATGCGCTTGCCGCATTTCAAAAAGTATTGGAGTATGATGACGCGAATCTGGACGCGTACCTGCATCTTATTCGGCTTCAGCGAGATATTTTTAAATTTCCATTGAATGGAATTATTATCCTTTATCAGCAAGCATCTGCAAAGACAGGCGATAATCCTGAGCTTCACAGAGATTTTGCGCGATATCTGGAAAAAATGGGATACAAAAATGATGCGCTTGAACAATGGAAAGCGGTGAATGGCAGACTCCACGATGATCTTGAGGCGCAGGAGGGGATTCGCCGTTTGGATAAATAAACACATATGATGACAAAACGATTATTTCAGAAAAAATGGGTAGGCATAAGCGTGATATGTCTCAGCGCTGGTGTTGTATTTGGCATTATGGCTCTTATGCCGAGCATTAGGAATATGCAAAAGGGTACTGTACAGATTAACCTCACCAAAGAACAAAGGCGTTCCTTTGAAGACGAGGTGCGAAAGATTAAAAAAGAAATCCAGTCACAGACAGAGGGCGTCAAGAAGACAGAGCCGCGCGTTATGGCGGTCCGGTATATCCAGCTTGCCCGCGCGTATGAGAATCTCGGACAGATTGCGAAGTCTATTGGCGCATATACCGATGCGCTCAAGCAGGATCCGAAAAACGCAGACGCATTTGTTGGTCGGGCGGATATGAAAAAAGAACTGAAGGAGTATGGAGCGGCAGAAGAAGATTATCGTTCAGCGCTGGATGCGGACACTCAAAATATTGACCTTTATCAAAAATTCGCAGATTTTTACGCCTATCGGATGAGTGACGCGGACAAAGCGCGCGGAGTATACATAGAAGGGCTTTTGCGGACGAATGATTCTTCTGAGTTGAAGCGGCATTTTGCGGTTTTTTTGGAATCAACTGGCAGTGCGTATGAGGCGTATCTTTATTGGACCGCGCTCGCGCAGGCAAACAGCGCTGATGCGGAGGCACAAGTCCATGCAAATGCTTTGCGCCCATCCGTGCAAGACGCTATCCGCGCGTCAGAGCAGGCGGGGAAAAAGTCCAAGAAAGCGAAGTAATATGATATTCTTGCAAAAAAAAGCAGGTAGTATATTCATAATCTGTGTTGTGCTGATAGGCGTTGGGTATATCGGCTATGGCGTATTTGTAAAGAAAAAAGATGTTCCGCGGAAGAATCAGGAGAACAAACCGATACAGCTAAAACAGGAGATAAGCGGGGTAGGAGAAAGTATGAGAGCTTTTGTCCGAAGATTCGTCGCTGGCAGGCGAGAGAAGAGCCCTGATACAACATCAGACATGCCGCCAGCGCAGGCAGATCAGGCGCGACAGGCGCGGACATATCCGGTGTCCATAGGCACGGAAACACTGTATCTTGAGTTGGCTGACAGTGAATATGCTCAGACATATGGCTTGACAAATCGCGCATCTTTGCCAAAAGATCAGGGTATGCTGTATGTTGTCACAAAAAAGCAAGAATTTTCATATTGGGCAAAAGACATGCTGTTTGCTACGGATGTGGTGTGGCTGGGGCCGGATTTCACCGTGGTTGATATCAGTGAAAACATTGTGCCGGAGTCATATCCAAAGATATTCAAGCCAAAAGGCGCGGCGCGATATGTGATTGAAATGAACGCAGGTAGTGTGCTTCGATCGGGTGTTCGCATAGGGGATCGCATTGATTTTTCTTATATTTTAGATGAAAAAAAATAAAATTGCGAAAAACTATTGACTTTTTTTTGAATGTATTACTATCACCATACTTAAAAGAATTGTGCTGAATTGATACATAACCTTTATGCATATGGAGCAATCAGAATCGCCAGCGCGCGCATTTGTTGAGCGTAAGAAATTTTTTCCAGTCCCCAAAATTTTATGGTATATCCTGTTGGCAGTGGTAGTCCTTGGCATTGGATATTACGGCTGGAGAAGCTATGAACGAAGTAAACTGTACTCAATCGTGTATCTGCAGACCGGCGAGATTTATGTGGGCAAACTTTCTTTTTTCCCAAAAGTCACTTTGGCCGATCCTTATATCTTGCGTGTGACAAAAGATGAAAAAGATCCCAAGAAAAATAATTTTCAGTTGAGCCCCCTCAAGGAGACCGTCTGGAACACCAAGAGTCTTACATTAAATAAGCCGCATATCGTTTTTTATGGTCTTTTGGATAAAGATAGCCAGGCGGGAAGAGCGCTTTCAAATAGGTCAAATAAACAAGCAGATAAACAAGCAGAGCCAGCAACTCTCCCTGAAGTTCCCGCTCGGGCTCCAGCACAAGTTCCAATACAAGCGCCTATTCAAACCCCGACTCAAGCTCCGGCTGTTGAGTAAACAGAGCTCATGGGCTTGATAAAACATGCTATAAAATGCATGTTTTATTTTTTTTGTGTGAAAATAACTTATGCACAGAACTCATGGAACAGGATGATGTATACTAAAAGTAAAGAAATCAACTCTAATTATTAGTGAAGTGAACGTTATGAAGAGATTGTTCATACGAGGCTCAAGTTTTTTTGTGGCCTTAGTTTTTTTGTTTTTTGGCAGTACGCCGGTGTGGGCGGCGCTTACATTTGATGCAACCTCCATCACCACTGATGGCGCGTTTACGTTGAATGGGGTTGCGGGATCCGCATACGCCATTGGCGGCAGTACCGTAGCTGGAACTATTACTATCGGCGGCACTGCGCAGACCGGACTCTTAACACTCGGACAGAGTAGCGGTACGAATACTATAGCGATTGGCTCTGGTACCGGTGCGACCACGGTGCAGATCGCGACAGGCGCGACAAATGCAAAGACCGTCCAGATCGGGACCGGCGCGGTGGCAAATACCATCACCATCGGATCGGCGGCGACCACCGGACTTTCGCTTACTGATGATAACTGGAATATTACTGCCGCTGGCGTAGGAACATTTGACTCACTCGTTCTCAATGGCACGACTGATATCACCTCTGAAACAAATGAAGCTTTAACAATCACGCCAAACGGTACAGGCGATATTTCTCTCTCTGTGGATGGTGATTCAGAGGTTGGCATCACCGCCTCAGCCGCTCCGACCGCGGATATGGTAACTATCACAAACGCGGGACAGGGTACCGTTACCAACGGCGTTGATGCTCTTGCGATTAACTTAGTCACCGCGGCAGTAGCAGGAAACCGAGACCACTCCGGTCTGG
The DNA here is from genome assembly GCA_016186045.1 of Candidatus Uhrbacteria bacterium. Classification (GTDB taxonomy): domain Bacteria; phylum Patescibacteriota; class Patescibacteriia; order JACQRZ01; family JACQRZ01; genus JACPMJ01. The sequence continues at coordinate 25,716 of JACPMJ010000020.1, forward strand.
ACATCACTGTAGATCAAGCTGGCGCCACAGAAGCGGGAGACACGATTCAGGGCATAAACATTGCGGCGCTTGGGGTAAATCCCACCGGATTGGCAAATGCGATTGAGATCGGCGCAAACTGGGATAATGCTCTCTTGATTGGCGCCAATGATATTGAGGGAACTGACGCAACGATTACCTTTACCGATTTTACGCTTGCGGCAGAGGGTCGTATTGCTATGAATCCTGACACAGCTGGCGATGCAATCACTATTACGAGTGCAGCGGGTGCATCAGAGGCGATCTCTATAGACTCAACCGCAGATGTTACTGATCCAGACGGCGTTATTGATATGGATGTAGATGTGAATAGTGTTCCAGGACAAAACGTTGAGGGTATTAATCTCGATTTTGAACTTGTCACTGGTGGTACGGGAAATGTTTCGGAAACGCATTCAGCATTTTTGATCACCGCGACTCAAAATAGCTCAGATGAAGCAAATGATGATGTTTTTTACGGAATTAACATTGCAAACATGGGCGGCACGGCACGAGATGGTGTTGAGGCGGCTATAGCTATTGGTGATTCATGGGATCGGAATCTTTTATTCCTCGATGCAAGTACTTCAATCGGTATCTCGGACGCTGGTACATTCACCTTCGAGAACGCATCAGGAACCGACTTCTTCACCGCAGCTGCAGGTACGTTCACTGTTACGGGTGCTCTGAATCCTGAAGCGGCTGGTACTCGCGACCTTGGTTTGACCACTGCAGAGTGGGATCAGATCTATCTCGCTGATGATGGCGGACTCGAACTTGGTCTTGATCAAGATGCAACGCTTGCGTATGACGAAGTAGGAGATGCAACTGGTGATCGTGTGGAGCTTACCGGAACCAATGCTTCTCTCTGGCTTGAAGATCGCCTCTCACTTGGCATTCAAACGGTTACAATTGCTGATGATGGAAACGGTGGTACATCTCCGACTGATACAACAGCTCCAACTACTGCGTTCGTTCAAGTCGTCTGTAACGATGCACAAGGTTGCAATTATACTTTTGCAGAATCGAGTGCAAAAGTAGGTGATCTCTTGATCATCGTTAATAATTCAGTAAATAGTGTTGTTATCACTGATACAGTAGATCAAATCAATGCTAGCGCGGCAACGGTAACACTTGGTACGGACGATACAATAATGTTTATTTATTCGGATCAAGCTAATGATGAATGGGTACAGTTAGGAACATCAAATAATTAATGAGGAGAATATTGAGAAATATAAAACTTTATGGAGCAACAGCAATTGTACTGTTTGCTGTGGCTCTCATAGGGACGTATCTTGAAACAAGAGAATGGAGTACGCAAAAATTTCCGGAAATTGGGGTGCAGATGAAAGTTCCAAAAGTGATCAAAGAAGGAAGTATCAATTTAGATGACAAGAAGGCAAAAGTTCTTTTTAGAGGGGAAGTTAAAAAAGAAGATCATGGAACGCCGCTTTTGATTATTTTAAGATATGAAGATGGTTTAAGAATGCCAGCAACAGTCAGTCATTTGGAAATTATTCCAATGCTTATGATGAATCTTGAACGGGCATATCCGGGCAGGTTCCCTGACTACAAAAAAAAATCTGAAAAAAAGTTTGAGTATAGAGGTAAAAAAGCCGCCGAAGTGGATTTTACCTACACAGGTCCTGCTGGAGAAATGATAAAACAGCGTTTTTTGATGGTAGAATATGATGGAGATACCGCACTTTACTTTTCAGCCCAAGCACGAGAGGAAGATTTCGAGAAACTGAATAAAAAATACTTCAATCGCATGTTCTCAAGCATTCGGTTTAAGTAATCATCCACACACATAATTGCATAGTACTCACAACGTATGACTCAAAAAAGATATATCTTTCTCATAGGAGCAGTGATAGCGGCTGGTTTTATGTTTACGGATGGCGCGTATGCCGCAGACCTGAACTGGAGCGCGAACACGCCTATCACTGTTGGAACATATAATCTCACCATCCAAGCTGGGTCAAAGGCGCGGAATTTCATCCTTGGGCCGTCATGGATAACAGTTGTTGTCATGACCGGAGATACATTTACTATTTCATCGGCAAATAGGAATGTTCTCAGCGCAAATCCTTCATATACAGAAACATGCACCGACACTCTAAATTCAGTGACAGTTACTGGCAGGGATGATGCGACTCCTGTGGTTATTACTCCGCGAGAAACCATCTGTACTATTGCGAGTACGGCAGTTACCGCTCCGGTTGCCAGCGCGCCAGCGGCATCAGCGCCATCTACGCCAGCGCCGTCAAAGCCCGCAGAGGTGAAAGCCCCTGTCTCAGAACCTTCAATACAGGCTCCGGCGCCATCTACATCAACACAGGCGCCTGCGATCCAGCCACTTCAGACTCCTTCTCCAGCGCCTTCAACACAGGTTTTGGCATTAAAACCAGAAGAAGTTACACAGATAAAGGTGGAGGCCGCAGAGATTGCGTCAGTGCCAAAGGCGGCAAAAGTGGGAACAGAAGAAAAAGCAGTGCTTGCGGAAGCAGTGGATGCCGGACTTATACTGACAACCATTGTGCGGGGACGAGTAGTAAGCGCTCCTATTGCGGAAAAAATCATCGTCTCGAATCTGCTGAACAAAGAATTGGAGACCACAAAACAAATGGATTTTGACGAGAAAGTCGCGCTTTTGAAACAGGCGCAGTATCTGAATGACGGAAAACTGCCAAAGACGCAAAGCGATGTTGCAGAAGTGCTGAAACTTGCGAAGGGCGTTCCGCTTTCTGACAAGGAAATCGCTCCCAAAGCGCTTGCGGCAATCAAACGCAATGAAACAGCGTTCTGCAAGCCCCAAGCATGCAAAGGCTTCTTGGATTTTGACAAGTATATGCGCGGTGTGGAGCCGCCAGTAGGCGATGATGCGGAAGAGCGGCAGGTAAAGGGCATGAAACTGTTTAAGCAGAAGGTGGGAAAGACTCCTGATCTTTCAAATTTGCTCCATGAAAATCTTGTTGATGCATTTGCGTATGCGGATTTGAGCAAAGTTTCGCCTGCGCCAAAAGCAAAGCCGAAGACAAAGCAGGCGGTGCAGAAAGCGGCGCAAAAAACAGCGCCAGCTCAGGCAAAAAAGAAAAAATAGAGTGAGAAGTAAAAACTATACACATAAGAGGCGCGCACAGCCTCTTATGTTATTTGTGCAGGTGGTACTGTACACGTTCGTACGAGGGTGATATGACGGGGCTATATTTGTATTGCTTGTCCGCGCGTGATATACTGAATTGGTATGAAGATCCTGAATTTTCTGGGAAAATTCACGAGTTTTTTTGTATTACTGGGAATGGTGATACAGTTTTTCCATAGTTCGCCTATTGCATACGCAGATTTGATAGTGGAAACATTTCAGCTAAATCAGCCGCGGTTGCCTGTGCGTATCGCAGGCGCGCCTAATGATCCGCTTTACGAAAAGCAAGACTATTTTGAACAGATCCATGCGCCAGACGCATGGGCATTGAATACGGGATCCGTGCAAGTGACTGTAGCGGTGCTTGATTCCGGTGTGGATATCAACCATCCGGATATAAGGAATAATATCTGGGTGAATGCGGACGAGGCTCCCGGAGACGGCATTGACAATGACAACAATGGATACGTGGATGATGTGAATGGCTGGGATTTTGTGGAAGACAATCCTGATCCGCGGCCAAAATTTAGCGGCCAGTTTTCCGTTATTGGCATTCAGCATGGTACGCTTCTTGCGGGCATCATCGCGGCTGAAGGAAATAACAGTCTTGGCGTAACTGGCGTCAGTTGGCGGAGTAAGATCCTGCCGTTACGCATTTTAGATAATCAGGGAGAGGGGGATGTGATTTCCGTAGTGAAAGCAATTGAGTATGCGATGACGAAGAAAGTTGATATTATTAATTTGAGTTTTGTCAGCGATGTGGACAGCACATTCTTGCGCGATGCCATAAAGCGTGCGCATGACGCAGGTATTATGATTGTTGCGGCATCCGGCAATGATCAAGGACAGAATCATGGAAAGAATATTGCTCAAAAAAAAATATATCCGGTGTGCTATGACTTTGACGACAATGCGGTTATCGGAGTTGCCGCGCTGGACGCGCTTGGGCAAAAAGCACCGTTTTCAAACTTTGGCTCATGCATTGACGTATCTGCGCCAGGCATGAATGTATATGCCACGCAAGTGGTGAATTATTCCCAAGTGGGATTTGACGCGTATTACGGCACGGGCTGGTCAGGAACATCGCTTGCGACTGCTGTGGTTACCGGCGCGCTTGCTTTGGCAAAATCCGTTAATAAAGATTTGACGTCAAAAATGGCAACAGATCTTCTCAAGAGCACCTGTACGCCGATTGATGAAATCAACGCGAGTTATGCCGGAGCGCTCGGATGCGGCCAACTTAATGTTGGCGCATTGGTGCACGCGACCATAGATCAGATGAAAAGCCAGCAAGAAATTTCTTTTGACGAGTCAGCGCCATGGAGGAACATTCTCGCAATTGGCGACGCGCGTGGCGCAGACCCGCTTGCATTTTTTAGCAATGATGGCACAAAACGGGACGGATCACTGTATCCTTTTTCCAAATTTCATATTCCATATTCCGTGCAGGGATCGCGCAGAGAAGCGGGGGTGTTTGTAGTTGGCGCCGGCGCAGGATCAGCGCCGCATATACGGATTTTTGACAAAGACCGTACTATGAGGAGTCAATTTTTTGCGTATCAAAAAACCATGAAAGCCGGCGTCTCTATCGCATTTGGGGATGTGGATGGAGACGGTGAAGAGGAAATAATCACTGTTCCCGGTAGTGGCGCAGGCCCGCATGTGAGGATATTCAGCCAAAACGGAGCGCTGAAAGGCCAATTCTTTGCATATCATGCGTCATTTCGCGGAGGACTGCGCATGGCGATAGGAGACTTGAACAATGACGGAAAATCTGATATCATCATAACACCTGTAAAAGCGTCAAAAGGATTTGAAAATGATGTGCGGATTTTTGATGGAAGCGGCATATTGCGCACGCAATTTTTCGCATATCCACGGAAAAGTACGGTAAAAAATAGCGATATCGCAGTAGGGGATACAGATACTGACGGAAGCCTTGAGATTATCACTGCACCCGCGGAAGGAGCGGGCCAGGTGCGGATATTTTCATCCGTGGGAAAATTGAAGTCGCAGTTTTATCCCTATGCGAAGGAATTTGCAAATGGCGTTTCTCTGGCGAGCGCTGACATCAACCAGGATCAAAAAGATGAAATCATTGTTGTGCCTGCCAGAAAAGCTCCTGCGCACGTGCGCATGTTTTCAGAATCAGGAACGCTTATGAAACAATTTTTTGCATCAGGAAAAAATATACGCAAAGGATTTGTTCTTACAGTCATTAAATAATTCGTAGCACAACCGCAGTATGGAAAAAAGCAAGATAAAATTTGAGCGGCAAAATATCCTTGTCATCGGCGGCGCGGGATTTCTGGGTTCCCAGCTCTGTGAATATTTGTTGGAAAAAAACAATGTCATTTGCGTGGATGATTATTCCTGTGGAAAGGAAAGCAACATAGACCGACTTTTGTCACACCAAAACTTTGAGTTTGTCCGCCATGATATTACGGAAGCCTTGGATTTCAAGAATTTTCCCGGCGTGGAAAAATTTCGCATGGCGTTCATCGGTGTGCATCAGGTTTATTATTTAGCTGACTTTCATTCTCCGCGCTATGCGCTTGCCAGTCCGCTTGAGACACTTATACTTGCCACAGCCGGTACGAAGAATGCCATGGACATTGCCGCCGCATATTCCGCAAAATGCATATTTATCTCTGATGCTGACGTGTATGGTGAGGTTGCGGGAGATCCCATGAAAGTTCACGAAGATGCGGTTGGCACGCTTGATTATTTATCGTTGGTCAATTATCACGGGCATGCAAAGCGGATTGGTGAGAGTATTGCCATGCTGTATCAGAAACAAAAAAAGGTGCGCGTAAGCATTGCGCGTCTGTATACCACATATGGCCCGCACATGCATCTTGACGACGGCCGCCTGATTCCGGACATGGTCGCGCGCGCGCTGGCAGGAAAAGAAATTGTTTTGACGCCCGGTATGGGAGCGGCAACATTTTTATATGTGACAGATGCGATTGACGCGCTTGAAAAAGTCATGGCCGCGGAAATGCTGGGCATATTCAACATTGGAAATCCTACACAATACAGCGTGCAAGAGGCGGCAGAGCGGATTGTAAAGTTTTGCGGATCTCGATCTCCCATTGTTCGGCGAGAAGCAAATGCAGAAGAAGTGCTTACATACCGCGCGTGGGAGCAGAGCTGTCGCATAGCAAATATTGATACGCTCCGCGATGCCACAGGCTGGTTTCCGGTGGTATTGCTGGATGAAGGATTGCGAAAAACAATTGATTACATGAAATCACTTCGCGCGATTCGGGGTGTTTTTGAAAAAGAATAATAGATTGACGTATATATGCTTGAGGAAATTTTTTCGCATGATCATCATGCACATGAAAAAAAATCAGAAAATTTTAGCCACCGTATCGGCAGTATAGTGATGACTATTATCGTGAGCGCGATCATCGGGTTTTTTTCCGGCGGCATAGGAATGTACGTCGGTTCATTTGTATTTCAGAAAAATATTATACCAGGCGTACAAAAAGGCGTGCAGGAATTCAAAGAACAGGCTGTTTCTCTGCAAGTGACAGAAGACTCCGCTACCATTGACGTAGTAAGGAAAACATCACCATCCGTGGTGAGTATTATCATTAGCAAAGAATTATCGCAACTCTACAACAGGAGCGGCAGGAATATCGTGCCGTTTGATAATTTTTTTGATTTTGGATTTCCGAATGATTTTCAGTTTGAGCCTCCGCCACAAGGCGGTGAAAACAAGAGTAATAAAAAAGAACAGAAGCAGCGCATAGGCGGCGGATCAGGGTTTGTCGCTTCTTCTGATGGGCTGATTGTGACGAATAAACATGTCGTGGAAGACAGCGACGCGGAGTATATGGTGGTGATGAACGACGGAAAGGAGTATCCCGGAAAAGTGCTGGCACAAGATCCGGTGAATGATCTTGCAATCATAAAAATAGACGCAAAAAATCTTACGCCGCTGATATTGGGAGATTCAAGCGCTTTACAGATCGGCCAGACCGTGATTGCGATTGGAAACACGCTGGGCGAATACCGCAACACAGTGACACGCGGAGTGGTATCCGGCATCAACCGCGTGGTTGAGGCGGCAGGGTCTGCAGGCGGCGCAGAAGTCATCCAAGAGGCTATTCAGACGGATGCGGCTATCAATCCGGGAAATTCCGGCGGACCGCTGTTGAATTTGGCCGGAGAAGTAGTGGGCGTCAATACCGCGGTGAGTAGAGCAGGCCAATCCGTTGCATTTGCCATCCCTATCAATTCCGTGAAAAAATCCGTGGAAAGCGTGAAGAAAAACGGACGCATTGTCCGGCCATGGATCGGTGTGCGGTATCAGCTGATAGGCGAAGAAATGGCACAGAAAAATAATCTGCCGGTCAAAGAAGGCGCCATCATTGTGGGCGATGTGTCAAAGAAGGAATTCGGCGTGATTTCCGGAAGTCCGGCAGAAAAAGCAGGCCTGCAAGAAGGGGATATTATTTTGGAAGTGAATGGAGAAAAAATCGGTGTGGGGCATGCGCTGTCAAATGCAGTGATGAAATATAATCCCGGCGATGAAATTACGCTCAAGGTACTTTCAAAAGGAAAAGAAAAAGAGGTCAAGGTGAAACTCGAAGAATTCAAAGAACAGAAATAATATATGTTTTTAACGACGAAATTATCCGAGAGTATGTTTTTTTCGGACCCTTCGGAGCGCGACTGGCGCGAGACGGAGGAAATTTTCAGTAGAAAATTATCCGTGTCCGAAAAATACATACCCGAAGGATATAAGTTTCGTCGTTTTCAAAAATAATTATGGCGAATATTCAAACAGGCATCAACGAATTAAGGGAGAAGGTTCTCCAGTTGCGGAGGTTTCTTTGACATTGAAAAATTAAAAGCAGAGATCGTGGAGCTGGAAAAAGATATGCAGGAGAAAGATTTTTGGGCGAATCAGGAAAAAGCGCGCAGTGCGGGCAGACGGCTTGTGGTCATCAAAGAGCAGGTACATGCCTGGGATACACTGCTTTCCGACATTGAGGAATTGGAGAAATTGAGCGCGCTGGAAGACAAAGATATTCAGAAAGACATAGAGGAAATGCTTGAAGAGTGCTCTGCACGGTTTTCCAAGCTGGAATTTCAGACGCTGTTTTCCGGACCATATGATATGAACAATGCGCTTCTGGCGCTCCATGCCGGCACCGGTGGCGTAGATGCCATGGATTGGAACGAGATGCTTTTGCGCATGTATGTGCGGTTTTGTGAAAACATGGGATGGCGTGTAAAAATATTGGACGAGCTTCGTGGAAATGAGGCGGGCATCAAGACCGCGCTATTTGAAGTGGAGGGAGCATATGCGTACGGATATCTTAAAGCGGAAAACGGGGTTCATCGGTTGGTACGGATTTCTCCGTTTAATGCAGAAGGCCTGCGTCAAACATCATTTGCGCTTTTGGAAGTGATTCCCGATCTCGGCGGCATTGAGGATATAAAAATTGTATCGGAGGACATTCGCGTGGATGTATTTCGCGCGTCCGGTAAGGGCGGACAGGGAGTGAATACTACGGACTCCGCGGTGCGCGTGACACATCTTCCCACCGGCATTGTGGTGTCGTGCCAGAATGAGCGGTCTCAATTGCAGAATAAGGAGACCGCCCTTCGGTATTTGAAGGCAAAACTTCGCCAGCGCGCAGAACAGGAGCGCGTGAAAGAGAAAAAAGAATTGCGTGGCGCGTATAGCGAAGCGGCGTGGGGCAATCAAATCCGTTCGTATGTGCTCAATCCGTATACGCTTGTGAAAGATCATCGGACGCAGGTTGAAACGCAAAACGTGCAGGATGTATTGGACGGAGACATTTTACCGTTTATAGAACAGTATTTGCGAAGTGATCGGAGAAAAAAATAACGTCAACATATCCCATGTCGCCAAGCATCATATTTCGCTTGTCGTGCTTTGCATTCGTATGCGGTGTGATCGCATACGCGTTTGTCTATGGCGGCATTCCGCTATTTTTTTTGTTACTCGCATTGCTTGTGGCAAGCGCGTGCGCAGTAGTGGCGCGAAAGAAGCGCGCGATTTTTTTTCCAGCGCTTTTGTGCGGGATATTTTTTTTTGGCATGATGCGTGCGGCAATGAGCGGAACAGTGCTTGAGAGCGGCGACTATGCTGATGCGAAAAAATTTTTGCCGGTGAGCATACAGGGGATTGTGCATGCAGAGCCCCTGCTGACGCAATCGCGGCAAGTGCTTCCACTACGTGTCCAGAACATGGATGAAATAGAGGGTGGGCGTATTTTGCGCGATGTGCGCGTATTTTCCACACTGATGCCGGCATATCACTATGGTGATGAGCTGTATGTCCGATGCATGCTTATCCCGGTACAAAATGGTCCGTGCGTGCAGGCAGATATCCGGCGTATATCCCGCGGGAAAGGAAATGTGGGGTTTGCATTTTTATTGCGCGGGAAAGAATTGTTTTTGAATGCTGTTCGCACGCATCTTTCCGAACCGCACGCAAGTCTTCTTGGTGCATTGCTCGTGGGGGAACGAAGCGGATTTCCCGCTTGGCTCACTGACGCGTTTATCCGGAGCGGCATTCTGCATATTGTTGCCATTTCCGGATATAACATCAGTATTGTGATGGCGGGTATGTATGCGGCGCTTCGCGCATTTTCCGTCTCGCGGAAGCGGAGTTTTTGGTGTATCATAATCGGAATTTTTTTCTTTGTTCTTATGACTGGTTCGTCCGCATCTGTGGTTCGCGCCGCAATTATGGGAGGCGTTGCGCTCGTTGCCCAATATATTGGGCGGAAACAGTATGCAGGCAATGCGATTCTCTGCGCGGCCGGTGTCATGATATTTTGGGACCCCTCGATCATATTTGACATTGGGTTTCAACTTTCGTTTGCGGCCACCTGCGGCTTGATATATATCTCGCCGATTCTTGAACGCGCGTGTGAAAACATATCTTCGGCATATGGAACAAAAACAATCGCATTGCAGACGATATCTGCCACGCTCGCCACTGCGCCGCTACTGATTTTTTCATTCCAGAGATTTTCTGTGGTTGCCCTTGCGGTGAACATGCTTGTGTTACCCGTGATTCCCTTGGTCATGGCGCTGGGTTTTTTTTGGGCGGTTTTTGCGTTTGCGGGCGGAATGCTTACCGCACTGATCCCCATACCCATTGATACGTTTATCCACATAGCAGGCTGGCCCATCTGGTTTTTACTTTCGTATATTATGATAAGCGCGCAATGGTTTTCCCAAATTTCGTGGGCATCAGTGGATGTGCGATTGGGATCATGGAATTGGGTGTTCATGTATGCGGCATACGTGAGCATAGTATGGTTTGTATGGGCGCAGGGATACATCTTGAAAAAGAAGCGCACTGTGATACAATGCGAACAGAGTATAATACGAAGATTACCATGAGAAATATATGAAGAGCGTGATGTATATGCGGAACATACATATTATCGGAGTATGCATTGTTTTTTTATTTTTTGGAATGCCTCTGTATGCGCATGCGCAAGATACTTTTTTGAACATTTCCTGTCATGATGTCGTACGGCAAAAAGGATATCACGCGACATTTTATGATACGCATTTTTTTGCGGATATTGTACCGGAGGTATGTACAGGCGCATCAGACATAACCTTATCGCTCGTCGCATGGCAAACAGCAGTGCCAAAAGAATTAGCCGCTGATCCTTTTTTTGAATTTGTCAGCAATATTTATGCATATGACGCGATTGGCGCGCGCAGTGAACATATGGGAACAGGCATCAGTGTTCGGATACAGCCAAAACATGTACGGGGAAACGCGGCAATTTATTTTTTTGATAAAGAAAAAAAACAATGGCAGCGTACGAAGTCATATAGGAAAAAAGACGGGTCGTATGCTGTCCAACTGAAGTTTCCATTTGCGCAGGTTGCGGTATTGCAGGAGAAGAAATGGATTGAAAAAGGAGTGATCAACGCGACCGCACTGCCGGCACGCGCCGTGGGCGTTGCTGACGCGAAGGGATCTTTTTTGTTCACAAAAAACGCATACGAACGGCTTCCGCTCGCAAGTCTTACCAAACTTATGACCGTGCTTGTTTTTTTGGATAAAAATCCCGGTTGGCAAAAGGCCGTGCAGATCATCGCGGAAGATGACGCAGAGCCGGCAAAAGTCGCATTTCAGATCGGAGACAGGGTCTATGTGAAAGATCTTTTTTACGCGACACTTATCGGATCAAAAAATAATGCGGCAAAAGCGCTTGCGCGCTCAACGGGACTTTCGCATGAGGAGTTCATAAAAAAGATGAATGAAAAGGCGAAAGCGCTCGGCATGAAACAGACGGCGTTTGTGGATGCTACCGGATTGAGCGCAGATAATACATCGACCATTGAAGATTTTTTAAAATTAGGCCGTGTGGCATTTGGAAATTTGAATATCGCAAAAGCGGCATCCATGAAAACATATACGTTTCAAATCATCGGTACGAAACGGCGTATGACGGTGCGGAGTACGAATTTTCTTTTGGCGAATGCGAATTTTTTCGCCATGGGAAAAACTGGTCATATTGATGAGGCGGGATATAATTTTGCAACACGCGTGAAAAATAAAAATCAAGAGATACTTGTGGTGGTCTTTGGCGCGACAAGCGGAGGAAAACGTGAAGAGATAACCGATATACTTATTGATTTTGGCTTTCGCCAGCTTGCGGCGGCGCAGAGTAAGAAGGCGAAAAAGACATAGGCATGAAAAAAATAAAGAAATCCTTCCATAAAACCGCCATAAAAATATCCGCGAGTATCGCGGTTGCCGCGTTTACGCTTGTTGGCGCATACGCGGGAATTTCCGCGCAAAATGCGCGCCAGCTGACAGTCTCGTATTTTGACGTGGGACAGGGAGACGCGGAGCTTATCCGCACGCCATCTTCACAGAATATTCTTATAGACGGCGGGCCGGACAGGAGCGTGGAGCAAAAATTGGGAAGTACATTGCCGTTTTATGATAGGACCATTGACCTCATGATTCTTACACATCCGCATGCGGATCATCTGAATGGACTCATTGGCGTACTCCAGACATATCCGGTAAAAAAGATATTTCTCTCCGAGATGAAAAATACAACCGTAGGCTTTCGGGAATTTTTACGCATTGCAAAAGAAAAAAATATTCCCATTGAATATGTAACAGAAGGGAAACGTGTGACATTTGGCGCTTCTACAGCATTGGATGTTCTTGCGCCATATGATGATGAGCAGAGCAAGACGGACATCAATAATGCGTCTGTAGTGGTAAAGGTTACCTATCACAAGACGGCGTTTATGTTTACCGGTGATGCGGAAACTACGGAAGAAGAACACATCGCGCGAAATAGGGATGATCTTGCAAGTGATGTGCTGAAGACGGGGCATCATGGAAGCAAGACATCCACAAGTGAGGAGTTTCTTGCGGAAGTGCATCCCGACATTGCGATCATTTCTGTTGGGAAAGGCAATATGTACGGCCATCCGGATAAAGAAATTATTCACAGACTTGAACAAAATAGAATAACAGTGTATCGTACTGATGAAGCTGGGGATATCACAGTGAAGAGCGACGGCGCACATGTGAGTGTCATATCGCAAAAAAATAAAAAATAATACGCAAAAGAAAAGACCGTATGATGGAACAGACATTGGTAGTGGTAAAACCAGATGGTGTTAAAAGAAATCTTATAGGAAAAATTATCTCATACTATGAGGCGGGTGGTTTGAAGGTAAAGACATTGAAGATGCTTACCGTATCTGAAGCGCTCATAGATAAACATTATCCCGAGATGGATGATTATTTAGTAAGTCTGGGGAAAAAAAGCGAGAAGGCCGGAGATAAAATAGACGATTATCGAGCGCAAGGATTGAAAATCGTTCAAGGATTGAAAAAGTATATCACGTCAGGACCGGTAGTAAAGATGATTCTTGAGGGAGAGGACGCGATCAAACAGGTGAGAGCGATCACTGGATATACGGATCCGAAAAGCGCAGAGAAAGGCACTATTCGAGGCGACATGGGCGAGGATAGTATTTTGGAAGCAAATAGAGAAAATCGTCCGGTAAAAAACCTTATTCACGCGTCAGGAAATAGTGAAGAGGCGGCTACAGAAATCACATTATGGTTTTCTCCCGAAGAGCTGGTATAGGACGCATGTCATTCCCATGAAAATGGGAATCCAGTTTATAGTACGCTTTCATTATTTTAACTGGATCCCGGATCGGGCCTGTCCCCGACTACGATCGGGGATCCGGGATGACACTGAAAGAATGACCCGCCATGCTTGGGTCATTCTTTCATACAAGAGAGTGGAACGAGGGAGTCTTTTAAGTTTACGTTGTATGATCCGCGCACTGTTTCGATTTTTGAGAAAAATAAAATTTCAGTATACGGCTCTTGTCGAGGTGCGTATTTTTCGCGATCGGATTCTTCATAATCTCGGCGTGTTTCAGTACATGCTTCCTTCCGGTGTCCGTATCGCACCAGTACTAAAAAGCAATGCTTACGGACACGGACTTGTGCAGGTAGCAGAGTGTCTCCGTGATGTTGATATTCCATTTCTCGCGGTCGACTCGTATTATGAGGCGCTTGTATTGCGAAATGAGGGAATCAAAACGCCACTCGTAGTGATTGGGTATACGGTAAAAGAAAATATTTTTCAAAATAAATTAAAAGATATTTCTTTTACCGTCATAAGTAAGGAAGAGCTTTCGGATATTGCGCACGGTATCTCTTCGCCATGCCGCATACATCTCAAAATTGATACCGGTATGCATCGGCAGGGGATATGCTTGGAAGACTGCGGCGAAGTCATCTCACTGATTCAGAAAAATCGTAATATTATCTTGGAAGGCATCTGTACGCATTTTGCGGATGCAGATAATGAGGATACGGAATATACCCAGATCCAAATTCATGTATGGAACATTATGGCGAAAACATTCAGGCACGCATTTCCCTTCATACAGTTTTTACATGTCGCCGCAACATGTGGAAGCTCTTTTTCAAAGTCAATCGATGCAAACGTCATGCGACTTGGTATCGGGCTCTATGGTATCGCACCGTGTGCCGCATTGAAAAGTCTTTCGCTTCAGTCCGCGCTTGAGATGCGCTCACTGATAAGCTCCATAAAAAAAATAGAGAGGGGAGATATGGTAGGATATAACGGAACCTATACGGCGGATACGGCACTGTACATCGCCACAGTGCCGGTGGGATATTTTGAGGGAGTAGACAGACGGCTTTCAAATAAGGGGTATGTCATCGTACGGGGGATAGCATGTCCCATGATTGGTCGTGTGAGCATGAATATTATTACGGTTGATGTGTCTGTGATTGCTGATATAAAAATAGGGGAACGGGTGGTTGTTATCAGCTCTGATACTGAAGAAAAAAACTCCGTAGAAAATATCGCCGATTTGTGCGAAACGATACCGTACGAAATACTTGTACATATTCCCGCGTCACTTCGGAGGGTTGTCATGTAATCTGAGACTGGTGAAAAATGTCATTCCCGTGAAAACGGGAATCCAGCCTACTCGAAATGATCTGCCTTTTACTGGATCCCCGCCTTCGCGGGGATGACAAAGAGTCACACCAAGGGCATTTTTCATCAGTCTCAATCTGTATTGCTGAAATAAAAAAGCCCTGCGGTATGCAAAGCTTTTTTATTTTTTTATCGTGTGACGGTAATTGTCACGCTTTGTTCCGCACCCGGGGCCGCTACCGTAATTCTGCCATTGGCGGATTTGTTTATATTATAGTTCGTGCTGTTTGCCGTCGCCGAGCTTGGGTCGAAGGGGAGCGAGGTAAGATATTTTTCATTTGTCGTCAGTACGCTCAAATCGATTAAACCGGTGCAGGTACCGCCTGTTTTGCATACCCCCGTGGCGGTAGTGGTGATGGAGGCGGGCAGTGTGCCACTATTATCAAGCGTATATTGATACACCGCGTTGAGAATACTATTGACATCCGCGCGGCGTTGGGCATTCCGTGTATCACCAAGTTGTTTGTTTGGGTTGATGGCGATAATCACGATGCTTGCCAAAATGGCGATTGCGGCGACAACAAGGAGAATTTCTATAAGGGTAAATCCTTTATTTTTACACGTGCTTCTCATAGAGCTTTTTTATTAGTTACTTATTTTGAAACTTCTTTCACGGCTTGAATATAGCATATTTTTTAAAAATCAGCCACTTCTTGCCATGACGATATCTGAATCGCGGGATTGACTCCGGTAATAATGATCTTTTCTTTTCGTATAATGGTCCCGACCGTACCAGATGAGGTGATAGTTCTATTTTGTCCACCCTGGCTCGTAACGGTATATGCACAGGTTCCCTGTCCAAGCGTGAGAGTGTCGCTTCCGGTATATGAGGTTGAGTCATGAATATGTTGGAGCGCCTCTTCCGCGCACGCGTTGGCGAGCGCTTTTGCTTGAGCCGACTGTTCCGATGCAAGACTTGTTTTTGATGATCCAACGCCGAGTAACAGAAGAGATGTGACAATAGAGATGCCGAGTACTCCGATAATGAGTACACTGATGAGCGCGATAAATCCATGATGATGCGTGGTATGATGCATAGTGTTATTATTGTTGCTGGCGCAGAGTAGCGGAGCTGACAAATGTTTTTGTAAAATCATATTCATTTCTTCCGCTTGGGTTGAGATGTGTGAGAGTATAGTGGATACGAACCGTCCCCGGAGTAGCTGAACGGGAAAGATTTTGAAATGTGAGTGCGGAAGCGGTAATGCGAGAGTTTGTGAGCGAAATTGCATTTGCCGCTCCTTCTTTGATACGAATTGCGCCGTTTGAAAGATCAAAAATAGTTGGATCACTCGTAGTTGCGGTAACATTGAGTGTCAAAGATGAGACACTCATGCCTTGTGTCGGCGAGGTGATACTCTGCGCGTTGAGCGCAGTTTGTGTGATAATATGCATCACCTGCACACCCTGTTGTTCCACCTCTGCGATAGTCTGATTTTTAACGCGTGACTGGAGGAGAGAGGAGAGAAATGCCGAGATAACAAGCAATAGTACCGACGAGATAGTTACGTAGAGGAGGAGCTCTATAAGAGTGAATCCTTTTTTCATAGGATGTTATGGTGAGATTATTTGCAATTCGCATGAGTCATATCCGGAAGCGATCATAACAACATCTTTAGTAAGAGAATAGGTGAGTTTATATGGCGTACCTTGTAAGTTCAGATTGGTAAGAAGCGTAGGAGTTGAGGGGGTGCTGACATCAATGACTTGATAATCTTCAACGCCAACGGCGGTATTTGCAAAAAAGACAAACATTAGATTGCTATCATAATCTATTGATTGCAAAACGTGCGTACCAATATCGAGCGTGCTTGTTATAGAGGGAGCCAAGGGGTCAGTAACGTTTATAATATAAAATTCAGGAGCCGCCGAACCATCTCGGCCAAGATATACGGTATTTGTACTGGCACTTACGGCAATGGAAAGAGCATCGGGTTGTGTCGCTCCCTCATTAAGATTGAGAGAGGCGACCAAAGAAGGAGCCGTGGATGTTGTTGCATTAATGATTTGAAATTCTTGTGAGTTATCGCTTGAAGCGCCATAGACATAATTACCTATCACTCCTGTTTCTTTTACATCGCCGGCTAAATCGATAGAACTGATGAGTGTCGGTGTGCTTGGAACGGAAATATTAAAAACATAGAATTCTTTGCCGGCACTGTTTTTTCTTGTCAGGTATAAGGTATTGTTCGCACCTAGAGAAACTGCGAGCGCGTCAGCATTGGCATTTCCGCTATTTGCCGTGGTGAGATCAAATTTGAGAGCAACCATTGGTGTTGTCGGATCAGAGATATCAACGACGGTAAGTTCTCCGCTATTATCGCTGGAGGCGATATAGGCATAGGTACTTGTAACAACAATGTCATTGGCGGTATCACCCGTTGTTAATGTACCTAAGAGTGTTGGGTCAGAAGAGGTCGTCGCATCAAATACAAAAAATTCATATCCGTTGTTGTTTTGCCTGCCGAGATACAGATAATTTCCTTGTGTCGCTATGGAGATTCCATCAGCGGCTTCATTACTACTATTTTGCACATCAAGATTAAAACAGGCGATCAGTGATGGCGCCGATCCCTTTTTTGTCCCAAACCAATTTGTCAGACGTGTTACGAGCGAGATGGTACCCGTTCTGGATGGATTTTGTTGCCACGTAATAGTGCTCGTCACCGTTTTTCTGTCCGCATCAATACTCGAAACGGCAATCTGTCGAGTGAAAAAAGAATCAGTCGCATCAGAGGTGTCGGAAAATCCCCATTGATTTGATGAAATCGAGAGACCATGCAATCCGTTGCCTATATTAGTAAAACTGGCATCACGAATATTTCGTGTCGCCTCTAACCCCTCTTGGGCGAGCATCGTCGCGCGCGCACGATTTCCGGCAAGAACCGATGACTCTTGTCCTGTAAGATACGCCCCAGTGAGGGTGGATATAAGCAATAAAAAAATTGCGATGGCAAGCATCACCTCAATAAGTAAAAAACCCTTAGTAGGCGACCATGCCTTTCGCGTTGATTGTGAGTGTTCTCGTCTCATTGGTGTTTGAGATAAGTGTGAGCGTACCAGTGGTTTGCGGGTGACCGCTGAATTTTGTAAAGATGATTTCTGTTGTGCCGTCTGCCGTGATACTATTTTGCAGATCAAAGAGTTCATCAAAAGAAACATCGCGAGCGGCGTAGCTGGCGCCCTTGAAGAGTGTGATACTTCCACTTTGAGCGCGAACTCCCCAGCTCGTATCGCCATCGGACGCCTGCGCGAGCGCTTGCGCTCGGCGAATGCCTTGAGCGATAGTCACCGCCGCGATATCAAGGTCGTTTCTCACGTGGAATGATTGGTAGATGGGAAGCGCGATACCCGCAAGCGCCGTTATCGTCGCGATAACGAGTAAAGATTCCAACAGAGTAAATCCGTTTTTAGTTTGCGACATATTATTGTGCGGGGATTGGTTCTGCATATGCATCAGCTATCCATCCAAACGTATCATCTTGCAATATAATTTCATACCAACGATCTTTTTTTGAGCGATACGCATATATGTCTCCCGGTTTTATTTTTATGATAACCCCGCCATTTTTTGACGGCTTATTTCGTACATTGAGAAATCCGGTAGGCGTTTTCAAAACTTTCAGTTGAACAGTAGGAGGAGTATATGACGGAGAGGTGCTCGGTGCAGTAGGCGTAATCTCTTGTACGGGCGCTGGTGGCGCGAATATAGACGGTAGCTGTTCCGATATCGGTTCCGGTGGCGGCGCGGGTGAGGATGCAGGTGATGAAGATCCATACTGATTAAATCCGCCGATAAGATTGTAGATGGGCAAGATAACCGAAAGAGCGACGCCTACCACGCCAAGCCAGATGACGATAAGAAGAATGGGCTCAAGGAGCGCGGAAAGATTTTGACTGCTCGCGCTACTTTTTTCCTCATAAAGACTTCCAATAGTTATGAATGTTTCCGCAAGTTTTCCCGATTGTTCACTTGCCGCGATCATACCTTGTATGGGGATAGGAACGAGGCGCGCATGCGCACGAAAGGAGCGGATGGCTTCAATGAGTGATGAGCCATCCTCAACCGTATTCGCGAGGTGTCTATAAAACTTTCTGTATACTCCCACCGATGATGATTCTGAAAGGGAGCACAACGCCTCAACGATGGGAAGACCCGCGTGAAGCAGGGAGCCGAGAAGTGATCCAAGCCGCGCAAGTTCTACCTCCTGAAGAATACGGCGCACCGCGGGTATGTGGAAGAGTATGGACTGGCCAATGAAATTTGTTTTTTTGAAAAAAAACAAAAAATAGATGCCACATCCGATAAGCGCAAAAAAAATCGGGACGGCAATGATGCCGTAGAGTCGTAGAAATTCTCCAACACCCAAAAGCAGGCGGGTAAAAATAGGGAGATCCATCTTTAATTGGGAAAATACTGTGGACAGGTGAGGAAGTATGAACCACGCGATGCCAATGGTAACAATCACGGATATACAGAGAACAAAGAGCGGGTACATCATCGCCGAATGAATCTTGCTTTGGAATATCCTGCTTTTTTTTTGTTCGGATACGATCATGCCGAGATGTTCGGAGAGCCGCCCGCTTTCTTCGCCCAGCCGTATGAGGGAGAGTGCGTGCGATGAGAGAGAGTTTGTTTTTTTGAGTGTTTGCCACAGCGGCATGCCACTGTCAAGATCGTCTTTCAGTGTTGCTATGATGCGTTTTGTGCGTGAAGATACCGTGCCATCTGAAAGAATGGTAAGCGTAGAAAACACATCCATGCCGGATGCGACCAGCATAGCGAAGTTTTCCAAGAAATAATCACGATCATGTGCCATAGTTTCTTACATTTTTTGAGGAGGAACAGCGACGCGCAGAAGTTCTTCTATCGTGGTAATCCCTTGTTTTACCTTTTCAATGCCGTCTTCAAACATGGGGAGCGATCCTTGTCTGTGCGCCAATGCTCTGATTTGTTGCATGGATGGATGTTTTAGTACGAGATCTTGCAATTCCGGGGTTGCGTGAATAAATTCAAAAATGGCGGTCCTGCCTTTATATCCTGATCCATTACAAAGTTCACATTTCTTCCCCTTATACAGCGTGATGGTCGTTTCCTGAAAATATCCTTCTGCGTTGATCATTTTCTCAATCTCTTTTCTTGGCATTTTCGTACTCACACGGCAATGTTCGCAAATTTTTCGTATGAGTCGTTGGGAGATAATTAATTCAAGCGTTGAGGAGAGGAGAAACGGTTCAACACTCATATCCAAAAGCCGCGGAATAGCGGTTGCCGCGTCATTTGCGTGAAAGGTAGAAAAGAGGAGGTGGCCGGTAAGCGCGGCATTCACCGCTATCTCCGCCGTTTCTTCATCCCGTATCTCGCCTACGAGGATGATATTTGGATCTTGTCGGACGATAGAGCGCAGGCCTTTTGCATATGTGAGATTTGTCTGTGGATTTACCTGTATCTGATTGATGCCGGTTATTTTGTATTCCACGGGATCTTCAAGGGTGGTGATATTGATTTCCGGTCGATGGAGAAGCTTGATAAGGGAGTAGAGCGTGGTCGTCTTTCCCGATCCGGTAGGACCCGCCACGATAATCATGCCAAATGGTTTTTTTGAGGCGTTGATGAGCAGGTCGTAGTGTTTTTGTGAGAGGCCGAGATGTGCAAGCGTCAGATCTTGCACATATTTTGCAAGCAGGCGGATGACCACCTTTTCTCCATCAAGAATTGGCGCGATGGACATGCGCATATCCACATGAGTTCCGTCTTTTTGAGTATATCGAATGGCTCCATCCTGCGCCGATGCGTGTTCATCCGTACGAATACGCGCCTGTACTTTGAGGCGATTGAGAATGTTTCCATAATATTCTTTTGAGACGCGTCCCGCCTCCTGAAGAACACCGTCAATGCGAAAACGGATAAGTGTCTCTTTTTCTTGCGGCTCAAAGTGAATATCTGACGCGCGAAACGAGAGCGCGTCCTCAAAAATCTGTTCGAGAATTTCTGGAACAATGCGTTTTTGCGCCTGAATAATTTCGTTGAATCGTGTCTGCAGGACGTGCCTATAGTAGAGAAATGCCGCATCTATATCCTCTGTCAGTGAGTAGGCGAGAATTATTTTTTTGCCGGGAAAAAGCTTTTTCAACTCTGTTTGAATATTTGCCAGCCACGGCGTATCTGTAGTGATCACGAGTTCTGTATCCTGTTTTTTAAAAATAACCGCCCGCAACGCCCGTGCTTTTTCTTCCGGAATTTCCAGTACGTGTTCTTTCTGCGCCGGATGCGAGTTCAGATCCGCGTAAGGTATATTTAGCGATTCCGCGATCGCCTGACCGATAATATCTCGTGTCACGAATTCTTTTTGAACGAGCGCGCGTGCGAGGGGTATGGTATTTTTTTGTGAGAAGTTCTCCGCTGACGCCATATCATCTGCTGAGACGTAGTGGTTAGCCATGAGAATATCTTTCAGCCACGCATCCGTTCCATAGGCAATCTTTGCATCCGTTATGCCGGATACTTTTTCGTCTTTCACCGTGGATTCTTTTTTCTCCTGTTTTTTCTTCATAGAAGGGAAATATTATGCAAAGAACGCATTGATATGGTGTACCACATCGCTCAAAGATGTCTCTGATTTTACAAAAAACCGTTGCGCGCCGAGTTTTTTACATATCGCCGCGTCTTCTTCTTGGCAGAGATTTGTCAGTACAAAGACGGGAGTGGATTTCTTCAGCGAGCGCAATACCTCAAATCCATCCGTATTCGGCATAATGATATCAAGAAGAAGAAGATCAAAGGAGTGTTTCTCAAGGAGAGCGAGGGCTTCATCTCCATCATATGCGTGAACAATCTCATATCCTTGATGAAAAAGCTTGAGTCCAAGCGTCTGGGCGATAGGTTTTTCATCCTCCACGATAAGAATCCTTTTCTGTTGATTTTTTTTCTTTATCGGCATACTGTTATGGATGTTGAATAAGGAGAGATCGGTTTCCACGTTTTTTACGCATTCCCGTACTGGGGAATGAAAAAAAAAATGTCGTTCCTGTTCCTTCTTCTGAGGTGAACCAAATGTCACCTCCGGATTCGTCTACAAGAAGCTTTACCAAGTACAGGCCGAGTCCATTTCCATTCGGATAGGTCGTCCGTGTATTGTGGGCGCGAAAAAGTTTGGAAAATATTTTTGGCTGGTCTTTTTTTGGAATGCCAATACCTGAGTCCGTCACAGAGATGATAATACGCTCTTCTTCTTTTTTCGCGCAGATCGAGATCGTGCCGCCCGGAGGCGTATACTCAATGGCATTTGCAATAATATTTTGTATGATCGCATGAAAAATCCTCTGATCGCAGGCAAATGAACCGATCGTGTGAGCGATCTTTTTTTTGAGAATAAGTTTTTTCTGTATGATGCGCTCTGTGTATTCTGCACTCGCGGTAGATATCAGCGACCGGAGGGCATAGGGTTTGAGTGCAATGGCGAGAGTACCAAGGTGAACGCGTGAGACATTTAAAAAGAGATGCACGAGATCTGTCATGCGATATGCAGAGTCTTCGATTCCTACTATGTATTCTTTTTGTTTTTCAGTGAGCTTTCCCGCTTCGCCATCGAGAAGCATCTCAAGAAGCCAGTGTATATTGGTGAGGGGCGTGCGTAGTTGATGGGATGCGAGAGAGACAAACTCATCTTTTGCACGATTGATACGTCGTTCTTTTGTGGCATCACGAAAGACGATAACAACGCCTTGAGCCGTGCCGTGCCGATCATGTATCGGCGCGATAGTAGTTCCGAGAGGAAGAATAGCGCCTTCTTTTGTCCGAAGCGTGATACAGGAAGAGCAGGTTGATGTATGCCGCGCAGAAAGAATCGTCTCTAAACGCTGATTTTTTTTTGATTGTTCATGCGTATGCGTAAAGGAAAATGAGCGTGTGAATGCGGCATGATACATATCTTTTTTTGAAAATCCGGAGATGATTTCCGCCGCGGCATTCCAGAGGATAATCCGTCCCTGTGTGTCAACGACACAGACACCATCGCCAATACTTTCTAGAAAAATCCGCTCTCGTTGGCGATACGTATTGGTAATAAGAAGGACACGTGCGACTCCCCAAGCGGTAAGGATAGTGGCACACATCGCAATACCGTAGAGAAAGAGTGTAAATTGAAATCCAACACTTGTGAAAGAATCAAAATATATCATTGTAAGAGCAACAGGAAAAAGGATTGCAAAGAGTATGACGAAAAAAAATAGTATATCATGAAGTGCTGGTATTTTTTTAAACGTAAAAAATGCTCGAATGTGTGGTTGAGAAAAAGTCATAGCATGGAAATATACAAAAAAATTGTGGATCTTTGAGAGCACCTACTTATTAATACTTATAATTATAGTATAGCAAAAAAAATAACAGCGAGCTATTAAGATGCAGTGTTTTGCGGCGGGAAGCAGTTTCTGTAAACCATTTGCTATCGTACGCGAAACCAATGGCGCTTTCCGATTTTTATGATGGTTCCTTTTTTAAGCGGTGAAATTTTAAGTGGTGGATCGGAGGGGGTAACGTCGCCAATGGTAACGCCGCGTTGAGTGATAAGCCGCCGAATATCGCTATTGCTTTTTTCTTTTTGAGAAAAGCACGCGCGCACGATGTCAAAGACGGTACCTGCGGTGGCGGGAATTGAGATGGAGGGAATATCCGCCGGTGTTTCTTTTTTACTGAATGTGTTTGTGAACCACTCGCGTTCTTGATCTGCGGATGTTTCTCCGTGATATCTTTTGACGACTTCCCATGCGAGCCGGAGTTTTGCCTTCATGGGGTCAGAGGGGATGCTGTCTTTTTCGATACGCGCGATGTCGGAAAGAGAGAGATCTGTGTAGACTTTGAAATACTCAATGATCAGTGAGTCAAGAAGTGTCATGATTTTGCCGAATTTTTCTCGTGGAGAAAATGTAAGGCCTACGTAATTTCCCAGACTTTTGCTTTGTTTTTCTTTACCATCTAGTCCGTGCGTGATTTTGGTCGTGATGACTACTTGCGCGGGCTGTCTGAATTTTTCTTGGAAGAACCGTCCCATCATCTCGTTGTAGAGCTGATCGGAGCCGATAATGGTCGCGTCCGCCTTGAGCATGACAGAGTCATATCCTTGAAGGAGGGGGTAGACGAGTTCGTGTTCATATATCTCTTTTCCCTCTTGGATGCGTGCGCGAAACATATCCCTGCTCATCAAGCGATCGTGTGTGACCATGGACATCAGCGAGAGGAGCTGTTTGACCGGCATCTTGTCGTACCACTCGGAATTCTTTCGTATCTCAAGCGCCGCTGGTTCTTTATGAAGCACGAGAAGCGCTTGTCGCATGAACTCCTTGGTATTTTTTCGTATGTCTTCAAGCGGGATAATCGGACGCAGTTTATTCCGTCCGCTCGGGTCTCCGATCTGCGTGGTAAAGTCTCCAATGAGAAAAATAACTTTATGTCCGAACTCCTGCAGTTTGCGATACATCCAGAGATTGACCGCATGTCCCATGTGCAGATCCGGAGCCGTCACATCCACGCCATATTTAAAGCGAAGCTGTCTGCCGGAGAGAAGAAGCTTTTTGAACTCTTCCAGAGAGATTATCTCTTCAGTCGTGCGGCTGAATAATACAAGAAGCGCCTCGAGTGAAGCGGGATCGGAAATAATTTTTTTCTTTGCTGTGGACATATTTCACCACTCTCAATTTAATAGGACAAATGCTCTATAGATAGTATACGGAATTTTTTTGAAAAAGAGAAGCACTTTAAAATAAAAGCCGCCATTCATTTTTTGAAAAGCGGCTGGAAATCTGTTTTCTCCTCATGAGGGAGTTTTTGACCCAAGATATGCGATGAGGCCATCCTCCTCCTCCAGAGAGAAGTCTATCTCAAGCGTCTTCCATGTTCCCATAATGGCGATGAACAGGCACGCGAGTATGATGCCAATTCCGATCAATGACCAGTTGAACGATGGAAGTCCGAGGAAAAGAATAAATAGCGCAAGCGCTCCGATACAAGCCGCTCCCCAATTTCTTACCATGCGCGCGCGTCGAAATTTTTCTATCTGCTCAAGGCAGGATGTTTGAATCTCCTCCAATGAAAGCAGTGTCTCTATCTGCGAGTCGGTCCAGTATGCGATGAGCCAATACGCACTGTCCCGCCAGCCAAAGAGCGCGAAGTATTGCGGATACGCGCTTGGATGAGATGCGCGAAGCTGGAAATCCTTGAATGCTTCAGTGCGTTTGTACTCTGTCCATTTTTTGCGAAGCTCATATGGCAGAGTATGCGGAAAGTCAGAGAGAGTATTTTCCGACATGGACGAGTTTGAGTACGAGCGTGGAAGGAAGAATTTCCACATTGTATGCTCTTGCCGAGAAAGCGCCGGGACCGTTGGTTTGCGATGCTTTTCTTCTTCCAGTTTTTTCAGCTTTTCTTTGTCATAGTCCATGGAGACATCATAGGGAGCCTCCTCGTCGTCCTTTTTTTGTCTTTCTTTCGTATTCTTTTTGAGATCTTTGATTTTTTTCTCGAGTCTGCTTCGCTCTTCGAATTCTTTGAGCCGCTGTTCGTTTTTCTCGCGATCCTCTTCGAGTTTTTTTAGCCGCTGTTCATCTACTTCGCGTTCTGATGGATCCGTGGATTTTTTGATTTTTTCTTTCAGCTTCTTTATTTCTGCAAAAAGTCCTTTGAGCTTTCCTTTGAGTTTCTTTACCTCCGTCTCTGCATTCACTCCATAAAATTTCGACTCAGGAACTGGCAGGGGATCAACGAATCGTACGTTGAATTCGGACATATCCATGGAATATCCTCCTTGTATTCTTCATGCGATTGCACCGTATTGTATTGTAATGAGCAAAAAAATGATATATCCACCATAGCACAAAATCCTTATTTTGTCAAGGGTTTTTGGGTATTTTTGCCTTATTTTTAAGCTTTTAGTCCTCAAACGTCAGGCAGTATTCCTTTGGTTTCATGTCTTCTTTTACCACATCGGCCCATGAAGGGTCGATATCGGAAACACGTCGGATTTTTTCTTTATGTCTACACAGTGGATCAATAGCGCGTGATTTGCAGAAGACTTTTGTATCGCCGTCCTTGCATTTCAAAGAATACGGCGTTTCATGGTTGAGCCGTTTGAAAAGTTTTTGAAGATGCAGGTCGGTTTCATGATGGAGAGCGATTTTTTTTAATACCTCCGTATCCGTTGTGAACAGATCTTTGTATATGATATATTTTTTTGCAAGCGCGTATTTTATATAATCTCCGACCGTACGAAACATGAGAAGCGTGGGAACGCCGCTCCAGTAGGTATCATTGAGAAGTTTGAATTTTTCAGAAAAAAGTCGAGCAGATGTGTATGTGCGGAATATCCAGATGTTTTTTTCAACGGTAAGGTCGGCAAGTATGCGGTCATTTTCATTTTTTTCCGTTATACCAAAGACGCGTGCGCCGCGCAGGGAGTAATCTATGCGGTCTGCGCAGATGTCCGGTAGAGAGTTTTCTTGCAGTGGAAAGTTTTTCTCGTCAAGAATATATGCGGAATCAATGCCATGTCGTGTGAGAATTTCAGGAATATTCGTGGTAAGAACATACGATTCAAAAATGTCATCTTGGTAGCTTAAGTTTTTTTCCGAACCTTCTTCAAGCGCGTAATCAATGCAATGGGAAAAGGTTGCGTGTGATGCGTCATGGATGAGCCCCGCGATTTGTTCTTTGAGTGGCGCGCCATATGTTTTCAAAAGAAGGCATACGCCCACTGAATGTTCAAAGCGGGAGTGCCGCGTACCTGGAAAATACGGCTCAAAATATCCCGCCTGATCTACGTCTTTGAGGCGCTGGATCGCAGGGCATGCGATAAGCTCGAGGAGAACCGGATCGGTAATGGTTTGTTCGCCGTATATGCGGTCATTGATATGCATAGTGCGTGTATTTACATTTCATAGACATATAAGCGTCGTCCCAGTGCATGTTCCGACCGACGGAGATCTATGGTTTCAACAGGATCTTTATGCTTGAATTGAAAATCGCAGGACACAATCCGCGTTCCTTTTTTGCATTCTTTTTGGAATTTTGGCAAAAGATCATCCATGACTTTTGGGAAGAGATACACGAAGATATGCGTGGCGTCAGAGATGTCTTCCTTGAAAAAATTTCCCTTACGGATAGTGATGGTGTGAGGTTTTTGTATGTTTTGCAAACGAATCCATGCGAGAAAACGGGGAAGAAACGCAACATCTATGCCTTGGTAAAATGCCGCAGGATACTGCGCATGGCAGGCGGCTAATATCCGTGCATCGCCACAGCCAAGATCATAGACCATGCTTCCCTGGTTGATATGCAGGGCGTTCACAATATGTGGGATAATTTTTTTTGGCACTGGGACAAATGGCGCGTTCTGCACCACTACCGTGCGCCAGAAATTGTCAATAGTGCATACTGCCATGAGAACAGAGATACCGAGAAGGATGATAAGAAATATTGTGGCTATAATAAGAGACATAGGCATAAGTAATGGACTTCAATCGGGCTGCGCGGAATCGAATCCTGTTATCTACCCGGCTTCTAAAAAACTCACTTCTGTCATCCTGAATGAAACATTTATGAAGCCAGGCGAAGTCTCGTCGCTTCCCCGTCTCATTCTCGGGGTGGAGAGAATCGAACTCTCACTACAAGACCCCCAGCCTCGCGTACTACCACTATACTACACCCCGAGAATGAGACCGACCAATGCTTGCGTACTACCGGTATACATCAGCGCGGAACCCTTTCTATTATGGAGTATTGGAACGGTTGTTGCAAGGAGGCGGGATAATTTGACGCATCTTTTTTTTACCAGTATTATATGAATATAAGAGAAAATAGGCATATGCGTAAAATAAACCTAAAATCCGTCGTCTGGAAGGAAGGTACATATTATATCTCGCAATGTTTAGACGTGGATGTTTCCAGTTTTGGTCAGACAAAGAAGGAGGCTCTCGCTATGTTACGGGAGGCTTTGGAATTGTATTTTAAGGATGTTCCAATCTTTAAAAAAGCCGAGGTGAAAAATCCGGTTATCGCCTCAGTGAAGCTTCACTATGCCTAAACCTTATCCGTTGAGAATCGTATTGAAAGTCCTTTTGAGTAAGGGCTTCTTTTTTGTTTCTCAAAACGGTTCGCATGGATTGCGTCAAGCCAGATTAGCCGAAGAAGACTTTATATGGAAAAAATAGTCATAGCATCTAAAAATCCAGTCAAGATCAATGCTGTCAGACAGGGTTTTGAAAAAATGTTTCCCGGCGGTGTCCGTGAATATATTGGTATCTCTGTTCCTTCAGAGGTTTCTGATCAACCATTAAGTAATGACGAGACGTTTACGGGCGCGACTCATCGGGCGATGAACGCGCAAAAAGAAATGTCAGACGCGGATTATTGGGTGGGCATTGAGGGCGGTGTTGAAAAAGTTGGCGAGGAGATGGAGGCATTTGCATGGGTTGTCATCCTATCATCAGAACGTATCGGAAAATCCAGAACGGCGACATTTTTTCTCCCAAAAGAAGTAGCCCGGCTCATCTGTGAAGGCAAGGAGCTCGGCGAGGCGGATGATATCGTTTTTCAGAGGAATAATTCAAAACAAGAAAATGGCGCGGTAGGGATTTTGACGGATAATGTTATCGACAGGACGGTATATTATGTGGAAGCCGTTGTTTTTGCCTTGATACCTTTTAAAAATAGAGAATTATATTAATCTAATTTTAAAAAACCACAGAACAAACAATGGAAAAGTTTTTTCACCAGAAGAGGTGATGAAGATGTTGAGCGAGGGACGTTTTACCTCAATATTTTAGAAGTAGCATATGCAAAATAAAAAAATACAGTTCATTGCGGTAGATCTGCAACATGATTTTACCGCCGAAGGCGGAAGCCATTATCGGCGGCGTCCGTCTGTTGATTTTGTCAAAGGAATTTTGATGCCGTACTTGCAAGAGAAAAATATCAGAGTTTCGGAAATCATCTCAGATTATCGTAATGAGTATAATAAACGAAGCAATACCACATGTGTTCCCGGTACGTGGGGATACGCTTCTGAAATACCTGCGAAAAGCAGAAACAAAGAAGTTTGGATCAAATGCCAAAATTCTCCGGTTTGGGTAACAAAAAATATCGGCGATGCGAAAAAAGAACCAGGTAAACCATTTCAGAATCCGAAAGCATTTACACAGTGGCTCGAAAATAATGTCGGAAAACCACAGGATGTTGGTATGGTAGTTTTATTTGGCCTGACATTGGATTGTTGCGTATTTTGTACCGCCCAAGAGCTCAGATTCAGAGGATATACCGTAAAGATTCTTGAGGAAGCAACGGATAGCTATAGTGGCATGAAACAAGAAAAGCAGATAATCATTAATAATTATCCATTATTAAATTGGGCAAGGGGAATAAAATGGAAAGAATTGCAAAAGATACTTTTACAAAAGATACTTGAAGTAAAGATTATCTTGGAATCGGATATTGAAAAGTAATATGTTTCAATACATAGTTTTAATCGGAACCGCGGTAGGATTTATTGGCACGTATGCGTATATCAGAGAGACTATTCGCGGTAAAACAAAACCGAACAAGGTTACGTGGTTGATGTGGTCGGTGGCGCCGCTTATCGCAACAGTCGCCGCCGTATCTGATGGCGTTCGCTTGGCCGTGCTTCCGGTTTTTGTTTCTGGATTTGGGCCGTTGTTAATTTTTGTTGCTTCTTTTGTCAATCCCAAGTCATACTGGAAATTAGAGACTTTTGATTATATCTGTGGAACTTGTTCTATTTTAGCACTGGTATTTTGGGGAGTTACAAAAGATCCATTGGTTGCGATTATTTTCGCAATAGCCAGCGACGGTTTTGCGGCAATGCCGACGCTGATTAAATGCTGGAAATATCCAGAGACTGAAACAGTAGAGGCGTATATGGCCGGTTTGTTCGCCGTATTGACTACTTTTTTTGCATTAAAAAAATTTGACGCGATAGAGCTGGCGTTTCCCATATATCTTGTCTTCGCGAATTCGTTGTTGATTACCGCAGTGTATATAGGCAGATCGAGGGTTTTAAGAATTTCCAAATAGGTCTATTTTATTATATATGCGTACATGGCCCCTCTCTCTTGCCGTGATTGTCTGTGGAGCTGTAGTGATGATATTTGAGCTCGTGGGTTCGCGAGTGCTGGGACCGTATGTTGGAACATCGCTTTTTGTATGGACAAGTCTTATCGGAGTTATTTTGGGAAGCTTGAGTCTTGGTTACTACCTTGGGGGCATTGTTGCGGATAAAAAACCTACAGTGACGGCTCTTTCGGGTATTATTTTTCTTTCAGCCGTCTTTATTTTAATAACAGTCGCGATAAAGAGTATTTTTTTGATTTTTTTACAAACCGCTATTTCGGATATCCGCGTATCATCTGTCATTGCATCTCTTATATTGTTTTCGCCGGCAAGCATTCTTCTCGGCATGGTCTCTCCGTATGCGGCAAAACTTGCACTACAAACATTAGATACATCCGGCTCAACCGTAGGAAATCTGTATGCGCTTTCTACTGCCGGAAGCATTGCTGGAACATTTCTGTCTGGTTTTTATCTGATCCCGCGCTTTGGTACAAACAAACTTCTTATTGTCATCTCAATAGCGCTTCTTCTGACATCGTGGTTGCTTTCTTTTTGGCATAAGAGAGTACTGAAGGTGATCTTTTTATGTATTGCTCTGTCGAGTTTTATCATCGCGGATGGACTGGATGCCATTATGAGGAGTCGTGGTCTTATTGATACTGATACTGCATACAATCGCATTCAAATTTATGACGGGATTGACGAAGAGTCGCGCGAGCCGATCCGTACTCTTTCTGTCGGTAATGAAAGAAATTCCGCGATGTTTTTACGGAAGGATGATTTGGTATATGAATATACAAAGTATTATCATCTTGCATCTCAACTGTATCCCGGGTTCAAAAAAACGCTGATGCTGGGCGGTGCGGGGTATTCCTATCCTAAAGATTTTCTACTAAAGTATCCTGACGCGACTATGGATGTTGTTGAGATTGATCCCGGAGTGACTGCGCTTGCGAAGATATATTTTCGTCTTTCGGAAGATCCTCGACTCACTATCATTCATGCGGATGCCCGTGAATTTCTTAATACAACACGCAAAACTTATGATGTCATTTTTGGCGACGCGTTCACATCCCATTATTCATTGCCATACCAGTTGACCACACGCGAGGCGGTGCAGAGAGAGTATGATATTTTGAATCCAAACGGAGTTATTATTCTTAATATCATTTCGTCGTTTGAAGGCGAGAGGGGATTGTTTCTTCGCGCAGAACATGCTACGTATGCCGACATTTTTCCCAGAGTCTATCTTTTTCCGGTGCAGAACAAAGAAAATGGAAACGAGGTGCAAAATATCATACTCGTAGCATGTAAAACAAAGTGCGAACATCCGTACATGGAGCGCTATCTTGCAGAAGCGTGGAAAAAAGAGATACAAAAAGACGTACCCATCCTTACGGACGATTTTGCGCCGGTTGATTTTTATATCAATAAATTATTTTAAAGAAAAATAAAAACAGATTATAGCGCTCTATATGAAAATAGATGGATAGTCTGTTTTAAGGGTGGTGAGAAATGTTCTTTTGTCATCAGACTGTCTAAAAACTGTCATTCCGAGCGGTCAGCGAGGAATCCCGATGTTAGAAACATGATATCAACGGGATCCTTTCGCGGAGTTTACCCCAGACTGCGATCTGGGGTTCAGGATGACAGAAGTGAGTTTTTAGACAGTCTGGGTACTCGGGAAAAACTCCGTGGAGGGATCTGCATTCGTTCAATGTATATCCACACAAATCCCTCCACTCCGGTCGGGATGATACAAAGCGATTTTGCGGTGTTTCTCTACAGTCCCACCTTGGTTTTGGAAGCTTTGACGGCGACAGCCGCTTTCTTCTTTGTTGTCTTTATACAACGCGTACAGATAAGGAGACTTTTCTCGTCAATCCATTTTTTTTGGAGATTGACATATTGTCGGCGAAGTACTTTTATGTTAGAATGACTTCTCCGGGCTGCTTTCATGGAGCTTCGATTGCAAAATGCGCATGAACGGGCCATACCCATAGACAATTACAGTGAATTATTACACAATAAAGAGTATAGCAAAGAATTATGGAACAGGCAATAGGTCCATTCCTTCCAGTCATTATTACGGTTGCGGCGCTCCTCATTTCTCTCACTGTCCATGAGTTTTCTCATGGGTTTGCGGCATATCTTCAGGGAGATGAGACGGCAAAGCGCATGGGGCGGCTGACACTGAATCCCATTCCGCATATTGATCCTATCGGCACACTCCTTGTGCCTGCGCTTTTTATACTTCCGTCACTCATTCCGGGTTCAGGCGCGCCCGCGATGCTTTTTGGCTGGGCGAAGCCGGTTCCGTTTAATCCCTATAATCTTCGCGATGGGAAACGCGGCATATTTCGGGTAGGCATTGCCGGTCCACTCGCGAACGCAATTCTTTTCCTCGCATCAGGTTTTGCATTGAAATACGCGTTTCATATTGTGCAGCCGGATAATTTTTTACTTGAATTTCTGCGTGTGATGATGGGGTTGAATTTTGCCCTCATGGTGTTTAATCTTATTCCAGTGCCTCCATTGGACGGATCACAGATTTTTTTCAGTTTACTTTCTTCGCGATACAGCCATCTCCAACAAAAGGTTGAAATGTTTGGCTCGCAAGCGCTGATGATACTTCTTTTTATTGAGTTTGCGGTTTACCCAATCATAGGGACGTTTATCGGTTTTCTGTATTCGCTTGCGGTGTATGCGCTTTTTTCCTATTGACAGGGTCGCGGATATGCGATAGCATAAAGGGTGCGAGAGATATAAAGAGTTCGCACAAGCGGCTTTTTTATTTATAATAAGAAGAGAAATATGGCAACGGTGAATCAGCTTATTCGCAAGGGAAGAATACGAAAAATACGGAAGACAAAATCTCCGGCGATGGAATTTACGCTCAATACTTTGCGCAGAAAGCGGACGTTTACCGCAAGCCCGTTCAAGCGGGGAGTATGTGTCAAGGTCACTACCATGACGCCAAAGAAACCAAACTCCGCGTTGCGAAAAATTGCGCGCGTTCGTCTGTCAAACGGTATGGAGGTAACGGCATATATTCCGGGTATCGGTCATAACTTACAAGAGCACTCCATCGTACTGGTGCGCGGAGGACGCGTGAAGGATTTGCCGGGTGTGCGCTATCATGTCGTGCGTGGAGTCTATGATACTGTGGGAGTCTCAACACGCAGACAGGGACGTTCACTGTATGGAGCAAAAAAGCCGAAATAATTTTTTTATCATTTTTTAATAGTTAGATATGCGTGGAAAACCAGCGCCAAAACGAAAGATTCTGCCTGATATCAAATATCAAAGCACGGTATTGGCGAAATTTATCAATTCTCTCATGGAACGAGGGAAAAAAGCTGTTGCGCAAAAGATCGTGTACCAAGCATTTGAAATCATAGAAAAAAAGACCAAAGAAAAAGCATTGGATATATTTGACATGGCGCTGAAAAATGTCATGCCAATTATTGAGGTGCGCGCGCGTCGTATTGGCGGCGCAAATTATCAGATTCCTATTCCTGTGCGCGGAGACCGCAGATTTCAGCTGGCGTTTCGATGGATTATTGGCGCGGCACAGACTAAGAAAGGCCGTCCCATGGCAGAAAAACTTGCCAATGAGCTTATGGCAGGCGCACAAGGAGAAGGCGATGCGGTCAAGAAGCGCAATGATGTCCATCGCATGGCAGAGGCAAATCGCGCATTTGCCCATTTTGCACGATTTTCATCACGATAAATATGATATAAACGGAAAGAGTCGACAGAGATGATTACGGCTCTTTCTTTATTTGTAACCCATAACCTATTATCTGTAACTTAATGTATGAGAGAATATCCAATAGAAAAGACACGAAATTTCGGCATTATTGCTCACATTGACGCCGGAAAAACTACGGTGACAGAACGCATTCTTTTTTATACTGGAAAAAAGCATAAAATCGGTGAGGTGCATCATGGGGAGGCGACCATGGATTGGATGGAACAAGAACGGGAGCGCGGCATTACCATTACTGCCGCGGCTACCACTTGTTTTTGGGGCGGATATCGGTTCAATATTATTGATACGCCCGGACATATTGATTTTACCGTGGAGGTTCAGCGAAGTTTGCGCGTGCTTGACGGCGGCGTGGTGGTATTTGACGGCGTTGCCGGCGTAGAGCCGCAATCTGAAACAGTCTGGCGTCAAGCAGACAAGTATGAGGTGCCGCGCATTTGTTTTATCAACAAGCTTGATCGCACCGGCGCAAATTGGTTTGCAGACATGGACTCCATCCATGAGCGTCTGACAAAAAATGCGTATGCCGTCCAGCTGCCTATCGGCATTGAGGATACGTTCAAAGGAATGATTGATCTGCTTACGCGAAAGGCATATTACTATATGGATGAATTGGGAACAAAGATTGAAGAGCGTGAGATTCCAAACGATATGAAAGAGCTGGTGGATGAGTATCGGAAAAAACTTTTAGAGGCGATCATTGAAAACGACGAGGATCTCATGAATACCTATCTCGCCGGCAAAGAAATTTCCGTTGAGGAGCTCAAGCGCGTTTTGCGCAAGGCGTGTATCGCACGGACTGTCATTCCGGTGCTCTGCGGCAGTGCATTAAAAAACAAAGGCGTGCAGTTCCTTTTGGATGCCGTCAATGATTATTTGCCATCTCCTGTTGACATTCCTCCGGTGAAAGGATTTCATCCGCGCGATCCGGATATGGAGCTTGCTCGCGAAGCGCGCGATAATGAAAAATTTTGCTCACTTGCATTTAAGATTGCCGCAGATCCGTTTATTGGAAAATTATGTTTTTTTCGCGTGTATTCCGGATCAATGAAAGCAGGATCATATGTTCTCAATGCACGCACCGGCGATAAGGAGCGTATTGGCCGCATTGTGCGTATGCATGCAAACCAGCGGGAAGAAGTGGAAGAGATTTATGCAGGTGAAATAGGCGCGGCGGTAGGACTGAAAAATACCGTCACCGGAGATACGCTGTGCGACGTGGATCACCCAATCCTTCTGGAGTCCATTGTCTTTCCTGAGCCGGTTATCTCTGTCGCTATTGAGCCAAAAACACGCGCAGATCAGGAAAAAATGGGTATCGCGCTTTCAAAACTTGCGGAAGAGGACCCGACATTTCGTATCCATACGGATGAGGAGACGCTCCAGACCATTATTTCCGGCATGGGAGAGCTCCATTTGGATATCATTATTGATCGCATGAAACGGGAATTTAAAGTGGAGGCGAATGTTGGGAAGCCACAGGTGGCATACAAGGAGACCATTACCAGAGAGGCGGAAGGAGAGGGAAAATATATTCGTCAGTCTGGCGGTCGCGGGCAATATGGCCATTGCTGGCTGCGCATTGAGCCGCTTGAAGCAGGCAAAGGATTCGAATTTGTTGAAGAAATAAAAGGCGGCGCTATTCCCAAGGAATTTATTGCGCCTATTGAAAAAGGAGTAAAAGAAGCGCTGACACGCGGCGTCTTGGCCGGCTACCCGCTTATTGATGTGAAAGTGACTGTATTTGACGGGTCATACCATGATGTGGATTCTTCAGAAGCGGCATTTAAACTTGCAGGATCATTTGCGTTTCAGGATGCCGCAAAGCAAGCAGGATTGGTACTGCTCGAGCCGATGATGAAAGTGGAGGTGGTTACCCCGGAGCAATTTATGGGCGAGGTCATCGGGGATCTTAATTCAAAACGCGGTCAGGTTCGTGAGATGACAGAACGGTCGGGTATCAAGGTGATTGATGCGTTTGTGCCATTGGCGGAAATGTTTGGATATGCCACGCAATTACGGTCCATGACGCAAGGTAGAGCAAGTTATTCCATGGAATTTGACCACTATGAGCAGGTTCCGCGAAATGTGGTGGAACAGATTCTTACGATAAAAGGAAAGGAAACGCGAAGAATATGACGAAGGAAGTTTTTGAACAGCTATGTGATATTATAGGGAAAATAGGAGGTCCATGCGTGTTTTTGTACCATGAAAAGCCGTATATTCTCTTTGATTTGCGGGCGTTTCGGACATTAGTGGATACATTGGGGACAACCAGTGGCTTGACAGTTTCTGCGCCCACAGATACAATAAACCGAGAAATTGCGCTGATTTTGGAAAAAGAGAAAACAAAAGGATTTGACAATTCTCCAGAATATGATACACTTGATCCATTCAACGCGTCATAACGCATGTTTATTTTTTATTAACATAGAGAGAATTATATGGCAGAAAAATTTGAGCGCACAAAACCGCACGTGAACGTAGGAACCATTGGCCACGTTGACCATGGAAAGACTACGCTGACCGCGTCAATTCTTAAGGTTCTTGCATCGCATGGTATGAAGGCGCAGGACAAAAGCGTGGATCAGATTGATGCTGCTCCGGAAGAAAAAGCACGCGGCATTACCATTAATACTGCACACGTGGAATATGAAAGCGATAAGCGCCACTATGCGCACGTTGACTGTCCAGGCCATGCGGATTATATCAAAAACATGATTACTGGCGCGGCTCAGATGGACGGCGCAATTTTGGTGGTGTCCGCCACAGACGGTCCCATGCCACAGACGCGCGAGCATATTCTTTTGGCGCGCCAAGTAGGTGTTCCGTATATCGTCGTCTTTTTGAATAAGGTTGACATGGTGGAAGATAAAGAACTGATTGACCTTGTGGAAGAGGAGGTGCGCGATCTTTTGAAAAAATACGAATTTCCTGGAGACACTACGCCCATTATTCGCGGGTCGGCGCTCAAAGCGCTTGAAAATCCGGGAAATGAAGAAGCGGCGAAGCCGGTATTGGACCTCATCAAGGCGCTTGACGAATATATTCCGGAACCAACACGTGAAACAGACAAACCATTTCTTATGCCGATTGAAGACATCTTCTCCATTGAAGGCCGCGGAACAGTAGTCACCGGAAGAATTGAGCGCGGTGTGATTCATGTGAATGAAGAAGTTGAAATTGTTGGATTTGGCGATACATTCAAGACTGTTGTGACTGGCGTTGAAATGTTTAATAAGTCCCTTGACGAGGGTCGCGCCGGAGACAATGCCGGACTCCTGCTTCGCGGAACCAAGAAAGACGAAGTGGAACGCGGCATGGTGCTTTCAAAAACAGGAACCGTGACGCCGCATTTAGAATTTGAAGCCCAGGTGTATATTCTCTCCAAAGAAGAAGGTGGACGCCATAAGCCGTTTTTCAAAGGATACAAACCGCAATTCTATATCCGCACTACTGACGTGACTGGAGAAATCGAATTGCCGGCAGGCACTGAGATGGTTATGCCGGGAGATACGATGAATATGGCTGTCAAGCTGATTACTCCGGTGGCGCTTGAAGAAAAACAGCGATTTGCGATCCGTGAAGGCGGGTTGACGGTGGGCGCAGGAGCGGTGACTAAGATTATCAAATAATTATTTGTAATGGAAATGTCATGTCCGCACGAAGCGCAAAAACCAAAGAGAAGACAGATCAGAAGAACGAGAAGCCAAAGATTCGGATCCGTTTGCGCGCGTATGATCATAAGATTATCGATCAGTCAGCGCAAAGCATTATTGACGCAGTGACGCGAAGCGGCGCGACCGTGCATGGTCCCATTCCATTGCCGACAGAAAAAAATACCTATACAGTGTTGCGATCAACGTTTGTAAAAAAAGATGCGCGCGATCAGTTTGAAATGCGGACGCATAAGCGCTTGATTGACATTGTTGACGCAACAGCAAAAACCACTGAAGTTCTGACGAGCTTGAATTTGCCGGCCGGGGTTGATCTGGAGATCAAAATGACCTAATAATCCCACTGACGAACTTTCTCAGATAACCCCGTAATCGGGAAGTGTCTGTGAGAAATGGCATGTGGATGAGGTAATTAACAATCATAGAAGAAGAGAGTGATACTTAAAGACGAGGTTTTTTGAAGATAAAAAACCAGCACTCTTGAGCGCGGGTTTTTTATATAAGATTGTATGAAGGGAATCATAGGAAAAAAATTGGATATGACACAAGTATATGGAGCTAATGGCTCTGTGATTCCCGTTACCGCAGTGCAGGCAGGGCCATGTGTCGTAGTACAGATAAAAACATCTTCCAAGGACGGCTATGCCGCGATTCAGCTTGGATTCGGAGAAAAGAAGCGCATCAAAAAACCTCTTTCAGGGCATATGAAGGGAGTATTTGACGGCAAAAGTGGGCGTGGGTTTTTGGCATTGCGAGAAATACGCACGGATGCGGATGACGGCGTTCAGCGCGGTGATCGCGTAACCGTGGAAACGTTTTCCGTGGGAGAAAAAGTTGATGTTATCGGCTGGTCAAAAGGCCGCGGATTTGCAGGTGTGGTAAAGCGTCATCATTTTCACGGTCATCCTCCAACGCATGGACACAAGGACCAAGAGCGCATGCCCGGAGCCATCGGGTCCGGCGGCATTCAGCGCGTATTCAAGGGATTGCGCATGGCAGGACGCATGGGAAATGAGCGTGTCACTGTGAAAAATCTTGAGATTGTAAAAATTGATAAGGAAAAAGGAATTTTGTATGTAAAAGGAGCAGTTTCTGGCGCACGAAATGGTCTTGTGATTATTCAGGGGTCAGGCGATATGAAATGGGAAAAGGCATCTCATCTGTCGCACGAAAGCGTGCCAATGTCGGATGAGCCGGAGAAATCCTCAGAGCCAGTATCAGCTCAAGAATAAAAGTATATGGCAATAAAAAAAGTTTTACAAAAAAAAGATCCGATCATGTGCAATGTGTATGGCGCAGACGGTGAGGTTGTGGGAACGCGCGAACTTGTTGCGGATATTTTTAATCGCGAGATCAAGGAAGGCTTGGTGCATTTGGCAGTTGTCGCGCAAGCCGCAAACGCGCGCACTGTGATCGCGGATACGAAATCCCGCGGCGAAGTGCGTGGCGGAGGAAAAAAGCCATGGCGGCAAAAAGGAACCGGTCGTGCTCGGCATGGGTCTATCCGGTCTCCGATTTGGCGCGGCGGCGGCATTACGTTCGGTCCACGCACGGATCGGAATTATGCGTTGAAAATAAATAAGAAAGCAAAAAAGAATGCACTATGCATGGTGTTGAGCGACAAGGCGCGTCAGCAGAATATTATTTTGATTGACACGGGCGCATTTCACGCGCAAAAGACAAAAGAAGCGCTTGCACTTTTGAAAAAACTCCCGCTTCAGCTGGATGAAAAACGAAAAAAACAACATGCGATCGGATGTGTTACGCCGGCCGGCAGCACTGTGGCAAGCCGCGGATTCAGAAATATTCCCTTTGCGCACCTTTTGCCGGTGAACAGCTTGAATATTATTGATGTGCTAAACATGAAGAAGTTAGTCATGCCGCTCGCGAGTTTGGACATGATAGAGCGTACCTACGCGAAAAAATAACAGTATCATATGGGATTTCCATTTTTTGGAAAGAAGAAAGAGGATACAGGAACAAAAAAACAGGAGCCGCAGGCAAGCACTCTTGTTCTTCGCGATGAGCACGCGTCCGATCATGGCGCAGAGGATGTAAAAAAGGATGTGGCACCGCTCCAGCGGAGCCGTACCGTGCGGAAGTTTCCGGTGTCGGAACAGAAAGTGATCCTGCGGCCGGTCATGAGCGGCAAGGCGTTTACAGAAGGTCGGGAACGGTATATATTTGAGGTTGCAAAAACCGCAGGAAAGGTTGAGATAAAGAAAGCATTTTATAATATATACGGTGTGATGCCTACACGCGTGCGGACACAGCAACGGGGAAGCAGGGATATTCGCTTTGGCAATATTCGCGGGCAGTCAAAAGCATGGAAAAAGGCAATTATTACATTAAAAAAAGGTGAAACGATACATATCGTATAAGAGGACTGGCATATATGGCATTACGATTATTCAAACCCACAACCCCCGGACGCCGCCACGCAAGTGTTTCTGATTTCAGTGGCCTTACGAAAAAACGTCCCCAAAAAAATCTGATTGAGATACGGAAAAAACATTCGGGCAGAAATAATCAGGGAAAAATCACCGTGCGTCACAGAGGCGGCGGCGTCAAGCGATATTATCGGATAATTGATTTTTTCCGAAAAAAATTTGATATTCCCGCCACAGTCAGCGCCCTTGAATATGATCCGAATCGATCTGCGCGCATTGCGCTTCTGCAGTATGCGGACGGAGAAAAATCATACATCATCGCTCCTAATGGATTGCAAGTTGGTGAGAATGTCGTCTCATCGCAATCCCGTGTGGAAGTCAAGGTAGGCAACCGTGGAACATTTACACATATTCCAGTCGGAACACTAGTACATAGCATAGAGCTGTTTCCCGGGCAGGGCGGTAAACTTGTGCGATCAGCGGGCGGAGCAGGACGGCTGATGTCAGTGGAGGGAGATATCGCACTCATAAAGCTTCCGTCAGGAGAGGTGCGGAGTTTTTCAAAACAGTGCATGGCAACCATTGGAGACGTAGGGAATACAGATCATCAGCATGTTCGATATGGAAAGGCAGGACGCAGACGGCTTTTGGGATGGAAACCAACGGTTCGCGGGAAAGCCATGAATCCGGTAGACCACCCGCACGGCGGTGGAGAGGGAAACCAGCCGGTCGGGCTGAAGCATCCAAAGACACCGCAAGGAAAGCCGGCGCTTGGCGTCCGTACGCGAAATAAAAAGAAATGGTCAAACAGATTTATCGTAACACGAAGAACATAAAGGAATAAGAGATATTTATGTCACGAAGCATAAAAAAAGGTCCGTTTGTTGATCAGCGACTTCTCAAGAAGCTTTCCAATATCCGCATCGATGAAAAACGTGTGGTGGTGAATACCTGGTCGCGGGATTGCGTTATTACACCGGAGATGGTAGGATATACCATCGGCGTACATAACGGCAAGACACATATTCCGGTATTTATTGTTGAGCAGATGGTGGGGCATCGTTTGGGTGAGTTTTCTCCAACGCGGAAGTTCACACGGCATGGCGGAAAGATGCAGAAAGAACAGGAGCAAAAGGCGGCAGAAGCCGCATCAACAGCGGCACAAGCAGTGCAAACCCAGCCCGCAAAGAAATAAGACACACGCAAAAAACGATATATGGAAATACACGCAAGAACACGACAGGTACGAATGTCTCCGCGGAAGGTCCGGCTCATTGCCGGGTTGGTTCGGAATATGGATGCGCGCGCCGCGCTTGACCAGCTGAAATTCACGGCAAAAGCGGCATGTCGTCCCATAGAAAAAACATTGCGGTCTGCGCTTGCAAACGCAGATCATAATTTCCATATTGATGCGGAGGATTTGAAAATTAAAAAGATTTTTGTTGACAAAGGAACGGTGCTGAAACGATGGCGAGCGCGGGCATTTGGCCGCGCAGCTCCCATCAAAAAGCATCTCTGCCACATTACTATTGTATTGGACACAAAAGAAGCGGCAGTATCTCAATCATCACCAAAGAAAAAAGAAGCGCGGCATAAAAATCAGACGCGCGCACAAAAGAAATAATGCACAGTACACGATATATATGGGACAAAAAGTACATCCAAAAATTTTCAGAATAGGAACATTGTTCACTTGGGACTCAAAATGGTTTGCGCGCGGGCAGGAATATGCCGATCGGCTTCGCGAGGATCTTGAGTTGAAGAAATTTTTAAAAAAAGAACTGAAATCCGCTGGCGTTGCGCGTATTGAAATCGAACGAACTCCGAATGCGCTGACAATACATGTGCATTCTGCGCGCCCCGGCGTGATCATTGGAAGACAGGGAGCTGGCATTGAAGATTTGAAAAAAAAGATCAAACAGCGTTTCTTCGGATCAAAGAAAATTTCCATCATGATTTCCGTGAGCGAGGTAGATCAGCCAAACGTGAACGCTCAGCTTGTCGCCCAGGGTATGATTGAAGAATTGGAAAAGCGCATGCCCTATCGCAGAGTATTGAAACAGGCGATTGATCGAGTGCAAAAAGCGGGTGCGCGCGGTGTGAAGGTGATGGTTGGTGGACGGTTGAATGGCGCGGAAATCGCAAACAGTGAGATGCTTACTTGGGGAAGTGTTCCTTTACACACGATCCGCGCGTATGTGGATTACGCACGTGGCACTGCGCGAACCATGGCAGGAGCCGTCGGCGTAAAGGTGTGGATTTATCGTGGCGAAGTATTTGAAGAAAAAGCGCGAAAAAAATAACGCATATGCTGTTTCCAAAAAAAGTAAAACATAGAAAATGGCACAAAGGGCGCTCGCGGAATTGTGGATCAGCGTCGCAGACGAAAACTGATGTTTCTTTTGGTGATTTTGGATTGAAGGCGATGGAAGAAGGATGGATGAGTGCGCGGGAGATAGAAGCGGCACGGCGCGCGATCACGCGATGCATTAAGCGTGGCGGCAAAGTATGGATTCGTATCTTTCCGGACCATCCGGTGACGTTTCACGGGAATGAGAACACCATGGGCGGCGGAAAAGGAGCAGTGGATCATTATGTCGCAGTGGTGAAGGCGGGAACAGTATTGTTTGAAATGAGCGGTATTGACGAACCATCAGCACAAGAAGCATTGCGCCTTGCAAGCCATAAGCTTTCATTGAAAACGAGATTCGTAAAAAAGTAATTGAGAGGAGAAGGTGTTATGAAAATAAAAGAATTGCGAGACAAAACAGAGTTGGAGCTGAATCAGCTTTTGCAGGAAAAAAGAATCGCGGTGCGTGAAATGCGTTTTCGCGCCGCTTTACGGGAATTGAAGAATGTACGGGACATCAGAAAAGCGCGGAAAACTATCGCACAAATTCTTTCGATTCTTCCGAAGAAAAAAACACACATATAATACATGTTTCGTATGCAAGAAAAAAATAATCAACGCATATTTCAGGGGGTCGTGGTAAGTGACAAGATGCAAAAGACCATTGTGGTGAAGGTGGAACGTCTTGTCATGCATCCAAAATATAAAAAGCGATACCACGTGTCGAGGCGGTATAAGGTGCATGATGAAAAGAATGAATATCACATGGGGGATCGGGTGATGTTTTGTGAGACGCGGCCGTTGAGTAAGGATAAGCGCTGGCGCGTAATCGAAAGAAAGGGACAAACCGTATGATACAGCATCGTTCAATGCTGGTGTCGGCAGATAATACCGGCGCAAAGAGAATTCAGTGCATTCGCGTATTGGGCGGCTATAAAAAACGATATGCCCGTGTCGGGGATATTATTACTGTCTCTATCAAAGAAGCGGTTCCGCACAGCCAGGTAAAGAAAGGAGACGTTGCGCACGCAGTGATTGTCCGGACGCACAAGGAAATTCGCAGAAAGGACGGAACCTATGTGCGCTTTGACGATAATGCGGTCGTGCTTGTTGATAAAAAAACAAAAGAACCGCGCGGGTCGCGTATCTTTGGCCCGGTTGCTCGGGAGCTGCGCGTGAAAGGATTTACAAAGATTATTTCCCTTGCTCCGGAGGTATTATAAATGTACGCTACTCTGTGTATGAAAATGAAAATTAAAAAAAATGACAAGGTGATCGTGATTGTTGGAAAAGACAAAGGAAAGTCCGGAACGGTATTGCGCGCAATCCCGGCATTGGGAAAGATTGTCGTAGAAGGAGTGAATATCAAGACCAAACATGTTCGCGTGCGTCGGCAAGGGGAAAAAGGCCAGAAGATTTTTTTTCCCGCGGCGCTCAATGTATCAAACGTCAAACTGGTGTGCCCCAAATGCGGCGTGCCAACGCGCGTGGGATACCGCATGTTGGATTCGCGGGATGCGGTATTGAAACAGAAGAAGGATCGGATGTGCAAGAAATGCAAACAGCCGATAAACCAATAGCATATGAAAACATTTTCAGAAACATATCCCAAAGAAATCATTCCTGCGCTCAAAAAAGAGCTCGGATGTTCCAATGATCGACAAGTGCCTGCGCTTGTGAAGGTGGTAGTGAATGTGGGCGTGGGACGATCGCTCAAGGATCCGAATTTTCTTGAGTTTGTTGAGGCGTCTCTTGCGAAGATCAGCGGCCAGAAGCCGGTGCGCACGCGTGCAAAAAAATCCATTGCCGCATTCAAGATTCGGCAAGGAATGGTAGTGGGATTTTCAGTGACCATGCGAAAGAAGCGAATGGTTGATTTTATCCGGAGATTCGTGACATTTGCTTTGCCGCGTACGCGCGATTTTCGGGGCATTGATCCTGCATCAGTTGATGCGCACGGGAACATGGCGCTTGGCATCAAGGAAAGTATTATTTTTCCGGAAATCAAATCGGATGAAATTGAGAAAATTCACGGGTTGGAAGTGTGCATCAGCACCACTGCGCATACGCGCGAGAGGGGATTGGCATTATTCAAAGCGCTTGGATTTCCTTTTAAAACAAGTTCAAAGAAATAACGCGAGAAGAATATGGCAACTGCAGCACAAGAAATAAAATCAAAGAGATCGCTCGTCAAGCCAAAGTTCAGCACACGTATTGTGCGCAGATGCTGGCGGTGCGGGCGACGCCATGGATTTATGCGCACGTTTTCTTTATGTCGTATTTGTTTTCGGGAACTTGCGAATCAGGGTGCGATCCCGGGCGTTACAAAAAGTAGCTGGTAATAAACTATTTCTATGACAGATCCAATAGCAGATCTCCTTACACGAATCAGAAATGCGTCAACCGTTGGAAAACAGACGGTACTGGTGCCATATTCCCGCATGAAACAAGAGATTCTTCGCGTACTCAAAGAAGAACAGTTTATTGTTGATTACGAGATTACTACCGTTGGCGGCATAAAGAGCATTCACGTCACTTTGAAATACGTTGATGCGTTGCCGGTTATTCGCATGTTGAAAAAAGTCAGTACGCCCGGATGCCGAAGGTATGTGAAGGCGGATGATATTACATCGGTACGGAACAACTATGGCATCGCCATTATTTCCACATCCCGCGGCATCATGACAAATCGCCAAGCGCGAAAACTTCATGTGGGAGGGGAACTTTTGTGTGAAATCAGTTAATGAAATTTCTATACGCATATGTCACGAATCGGAAAACAACCCATCATCATTCCTGCCGGCGTTGATGTACGCATCGCAGACGGCACGATAAGCGTGCATGGGCCCAAAGGTACGTTGGTGCAAAACATACATCCGGAAATTACCGTCACACAGGAAGACTCCGTGCTCCATGTGCATGTTAC
This sequence comes from Candidatus Uhrbacteria bacterium, assembly GCA_016186045.1. GTDB lineage: Bacteria > Patescibacteriota > Patescibacteriia > JACQRZ01 > JACQRZ01 > JACPMJ01. Next base: position 70,652 of record JACPMJ010000020.1, read on the forward strand.
AGATCCGGAGCAAAAAGATCATCGGGCGTTGTGGGGACTTTTTCAACGGTTGATATCCAATATGGTCATTGGCGTGACACAAGGATTTGAAAAAAAACTTGAAGTGAATGGTATCGGATATAAGGTTGCGATTTCGGGAAAAAAACTCGTTCTCCATCTTGGATTTTCCCATCCTGTTGATGTGATACTTCCTGACGGTGTTGAGGGAAAGATTGAAAAAAATGTCATTGTACTTTCTAGCATTGACAAGCAGCTGGTAGGGGAGATTGCGGCTCACATCCGCAAATTGCGGAAGCCGGAGCCGTATAAGGGCAAGGGAATAAAATATATTGATGAGGTTATTCGGAGAAAGGCGGGCAAGGCGGGCAAGGCAGGAGCAAAATAAAAACATATGAAATATACAAAACAAGAAAAAAAAATACAACGCCATGCTCGCGTTCGGGCGAAAGTGAAAGGGACTAAGGAACGTCCGCGATTGTCGGTGTTTCGTGGCATCAAGCGGGTGTTCGTTCAACTTATTGACGACGAGCAGGGCAAAACGCTTTGCAGCGCGTCAGAGCATGAACTTTCAAAAGCAGATAAAAAACTTTCAAAGACAGACCGCGCAAAAAAGCTCGGCGCATTGATTGCAAAAAAAGCGCAAGAACAGGGGATTTCTTCTGTCGTATTTGACCGCGGCGGCAATGCCTATCATGGCCGTGTTCGTGCAGTGGCAGATGTGGCGCGAGAAAATGGGCTCGTATTTTAATTATGAAAATATTTTAGCATTGTATGGCTGAACGAAGAGGAAAACGAGATACGCATCACCGCCGTGAAGAACGGGAATTTGATCAACGGCTTATTGAGATAAGCCGGGTAACGCGCGTGATGGCGGGCGGCAAACGCATGAAGTTTCGCGCGTGTGTGGTGATTGGGGACCGGAAGGGGCGGCTGTGGTATGCGCTTGCAAAAGGCGCTGATGTGTCATTGGCCGTGGCAAAGGCCGTCACAAAAGCAAAAAAAGATTTAATTGCCATTCCTATCGTGAATGATACGATTGCGCATGAGGTGAAGATGAAGTTCAAGGCGGCGAGAATTCTGTTGCGTCCAGCGCCTCCCGGAACCGGTATTATGGCAGGCGGCGCAGTGCGCGCGGCATTGGAGATTTCAGGCATTGGCAATATCGTCACCAAGATGTACGGTTCAAAAAATAAAGTCAATAATATTAAAGCGCTTTTTTCCGCGCTGAAACAGCTGCAAGAAACGCACATACTTGCGCCGCATATTCGTCGCGTAAAAAAAGACGCGCCAGCGCCGGCTGAACAGCAGGCATAATCATATGGAACTTCACACACTCAAACCATTTCACGGGTCGCGAAAGAAAGCCAAGCGTGTGGGCAGAGGACATGGATCGGCTCACGGTACGTATTCAACGCGTGGCATGAAGGGCCAGCGCGCCCGTAGCGGCGGTTCAAAGGGCTTGAAGCTGAAAGGCATGAAGCAACTTTTGTTACGCATTCCCAAACTTGGAGGATTTAAAAGTATTCATGAAAAAGACACCGTGGTGAATCTGGACATACTCCAGCGCGTATATGAAAACGGAGAGACTGTGACACCTGTTACGCTTATCAAAAAGCATGTCATCACAGTCCCCAAAAAAGGCATGCCAACCGTGAAAATTCTTGGCACCGGGTTGCTGACAAAAAAATTGATCATTGCCAAATGTCGCATATCAGCAGCTGCAAAAGAAAAAATTGAAGCGGCCGGAGGGAGTGTTTCTTTAGAAAAAGAAAAGAAGTCATAAACCTATGATCAAAAAACTGAAGCAAATTTGGAAGCTCCCTGATTTGCGGAATAAGATACTTTTTGTTATTGCCATGCTTGCGGTGTTTCGTTTTGCGGCGAGTGTTCCTATTCCCGGCGTAAATGTCGCAAATTTACGTTCGTTTTTTCAAGGAAATCAGATATTCGGGCTTATGAACATATTTTCCGGCGGCGGATTGGAAAATTTTTCCATTGTTGCCATGGGTGTTGCGCCTTATATTACCTCATCCATTATTTTTCAGCTACTTGCCATGATCATTCCTCGGTTTGAGGCGTTGCAAAAGGAAGGGGAATACGGCAGACAGAAAATAAATCAGTACACGCGATACGCTACAGTTCCTTTGGCGGTTCTTCAGGGATATGGGCTCGTGATGTTGCTTCAGCAATCTCCGAAAAAAATTATTGAATCATTGGATCCCATCAATTTCGCGTTTATCATTCTTACGCTCACTGCCGGAACAGTATTTCTCATGTGGATTGGCGAGCTTATTTCAGAAAAGAAAATCGGAAATGGTATCTCCCTGTTGATTTTTGCCGGCATTGTGGCAGGCCTGCCCTCCATCATCCGATCCATTGAAGTGCTTGACGCAACACAGATAACAAATATTGCAATATTCGTGGCTATTGCGATACTGACTATCATATTGGTGGTGTTTATGACAGAGGGCCAGCGGAATATTCCTGTTTCGTACGCGCGGCAAGTGCGTGGTATTCGCATGATGGGTGGAGTCAATACGCACCTTCCTTTGCGCGTCAATCAGGGAGGTGTCATTCCAATTATTTTTGCAATTTCCGTGGTGCTGTTTCCGCCAACCATCGCCCAGTTTTTTGTATATGCGAAAACTCCGGCGATCGCGCATGCGGCGCAAGCAGTCGTTACTTTTTTCGGAAATTCCCTGACATATGGAATATTTTATTTTCTTATGGTGGTTGCGTTTACATTTTTCTACAGCGCAGTGGTATTCAAGCCGGAGCAAGTCGCGGAAAATCTCCAAAAGCAGGGCGGATTTGTACCAGGTATTCGGCCGGGAAAGCCGACTGCGGATTATTTACAGAATGTTGTGAACAGAATCAATTTGCCTGCGGCGCTTTTTTTGGCAGGGATTGCGGTCCTGCCGCTCGCCGTACAGACATTCACACCCTGCAGTGATGCGGGGTTCATTATTTAAAGTATTCCGTATTTTTGCAGGCCATAGTATACTTTATCTATATGATTACCATAAAAACATCGGAAGAAATAGAGATTCTTCGTGAGGGCGGGCATATTTTGGCCGCGGCGCTCAAGGCGACGGCTGATGCGATGCGCGTGGGAGTTAAAATAAAAGAGCTGAATGCCATTGCGCATGAGTATTTAGTGAGTCATGGCGGGAGGCCATCATTTTTAGGGTATGGCGCATCAAAGAAAGTGCGTGGATTTCCCTCGGCATTATGCGTGTCCGTGAACAGTGAGATCGTTCATGGCGATGGCACGCGGAATACTCTTTTACAAGAAGGAGATATTGTGGGGCTTGATTTGGGCGTGCAGTATCCACTTAAAAAGGGACTCTATACAGATATGGCCATCACCGTGGGAGTAGGAAAAATTTCACGAGAGGCGCAGAAGCTTATGAGTGTGACGAAAGATTCTCTGACGCGATCAATCAAAGAAGTTCGTCCGGGCGGATACGTACATGACATTTCAAAAGCAATACAAAGTTTTTGCGAGGCGCAAAGATTTAGTGTAATACGAAATCTTACGGGTCATGGCGTGGGCCATGCCGTACATGAGGATCCGCCGATTTTTTGCTATTATGATTCTCGCATGCCGAAGGTTGAACTGAAAGAGGGTATGGTTATTTGTATTGAGCCGATGGTTGCGCTGGGGGATTGGCATGTGGTAACAGGCAAAGATGGATGGACGGTGCGCATGGCGGATGGAAAGCTTGGCGCGCATTTTGAACATACGATTGCGGTGACAAAGACCGGACATGAGATTTTAACGATATGAAATATCTTGGCATTGATTACGGAACGAAATATGTTGGCACCGCCATTGGAGATGATGAGACAGCATTCGCGCTCCCGCTCCAGTCTTTTACCTATACAGACGATAAGAAATTATTTGCAGACTTAATTGCTTTAATACAATCAGAAGACATTGAGAGTATCGTTGTTGGTATTCCGCGGATGGGATCTGTTTCGGAAGATATTGTCGCGCGTATAGAAAATTTTGTAAAAAAACTTCACGAGGAGAGCGGACTGCCGGTAACAACCGCGGATGAGAGTTTTACGTCTCTGGAGGCGCAGAAAAGGCTTAGTGGAAGAAAGGGAAAAAACGATGATCACGCGGTGGCGGCTATGCTTATCTTGCAGGGATATTTTGACTATATGTCATTCCCGCCTCTCGGAGATACTCGGGATAAACTTCGGCGGGAATCCAGTAAGTAATAGAATATAGTATGACCTACAAAGTCCGAGGATATATTATTCGTAAACAAGATGCGCGGGAATATGATAAGATGTTTACGCTCTATACCCGCGAACAAGGCAAGATACGCGCCATGGCGCACGGCGTAAAAAAAATATCCAGCAAACTTTCCGGTAATCTTGAACTTTTACATGAGGCGTCGTATACGATTGCGAGCGGAAAGCAGATGGATCGCATCACGACCGTTGACGTTGCCGCTACGTATGAGCCGATAAAAAATGACATGAAAAAGCTCATCTGCGCGCTGTATTGCTTTGACGTGATAGATCATTTAATAAAAGACAGTCAGCAGGATAGTCAAATCTACGGACTGATAGGAGAGATGCTGGACGCGCTCGCGATATCTTCTTCGATGCACGCGCCGCTTATCGCAGATGCGTTTCTTTTGAAATTCCGCATGGTATGCGGGTATGGCATGCCAAAACGCGCGCAAGAAACCATATCGTTGTTTTCCGAAAAAAACCTTTCCGAGATACCCGCGCATATTCGCGCGGAGGATACCAAAAAAATACATACGCTTGCGCGCGCGTTTATTTTCGAGTACGCGGAAAAAGAACTAAAGACGCGAGTCTTTTTTGATTTTTTTGCGCATGCGGCGGTGTAATTTGAATATTTTTCTCCGTATGGTACTATAAAGGGAAGTAGCGGAGATAGTGAAAGATATAAAAATATGAAAAATTCTTTTTTTACCGCATATATTGAGCAAGACGAAGATGGTATGTTTATCGGATCGGTGCCGTCCGTGCCAAGCTGTTATGCTCAAGGCAAAACTCAAAAAGAGATGCTTGATAATCTGCAAGATGTTTTGCGATTATGTTTGAGAAATTTTGATACGCGAGTTTTAGAAAAAACAACATTCGTGGGGATTCAAAACGTAAAAATCAGACATGCCTAAACTTATACCAATACGGCCTAAAAAGCTGATTAAAATGGTATGTGATCTTGGTTTTGTAGAGCGTGATGCCGAAGGGTCTCACGTGTTTTTTAAACATCTGGATGGAAGAACTACCGTCATCCCGATTCACTCCAAGGAAATCAGCAGGGGATTATTAAGAAAAATACTTCGCGATATTGAGGTGTCAGTGGAGGAGTATGAGAAATTGAGAAGATAAAGATTTTGGAATTAAAAAACAGAGATATCGCCACCGGTATCTCTGTTTTTTATAAATTTCTTCAGCTTAATTTATTTTTTTTCTTTTCTTGAGAACTTTTATCTAAATATTCTTTTATTTTATCTTTGGTATCATTATAGCTTGCATTTTTCTTTAGATGAAGAAATTGGGGCTGACCCCCATTTCCCCTATAGATTTCACATCGGTAAGAGTGAATTCTAAGTATAAGGCGCGATATCTTTCCAGTAGCCATCGATTTGCTCCAGGTTTTGCTGCTTGTCTCTTTTCTTTAATCTTTCCTCTTCTTCCTCTGCCCTTTCGATGGCTTTCCAATTGCGGTTTTTTTGTTGTCTTGCTTTTCTCCTGTTTTTAATTTCTTTTTCTGTCGCATGTTCGGGAAGACCAAGTTGTTTCCTTTCCTGTTCTAATTTCTCTTTTTTTATTCTTTCTTTTCTATCCTCTTTCTTTCTCTTTATTATTTCTTTTTCTTTCTCTTTTTTAATATTCCTCGTCATAGTAATTTCTTCCCATGTGGCATTTTCTGGTAATCCTAAAGAATCTGCCGCTTTTCTTCTATTTGCAATGAGGGTCGTTTCCTTTTTTCTTTTATCTTCCTCCACCATTTCCCTTATTTTTTTATTTCTTAACTCTCTATTTTCAGGTAAATTGAGCTTAAGTTTTGGAAATTTCATTAGAAGGCTATTTTGACACCGTATTGCAAGATTAATATCACTCTGTGTTGAGTCTTTTGATAATCCAAATCTCTGTATGTCATCTTGCAGTTTTTCTTGGTTAGATCTTAATGTGTCATAGTCACCTTCTTTTCCTATAGGCATATATTATTAGTGTTGAATGTTAAGCATAGCTATAAGTAGTTTACTCTCTCTCTCTCTCTTGTAAAGTGGATAAAGTGAGCCCGTTGAAAAACCTCCTTTATCGCCGCGCAATGCGAGAATACGGCAATCAATCTCTGTTCAAGTCCACGAACATAATTGACAGTCTATAAGGTTAAATTTTGACTCCTCCAGCTCGACTTTTCTGGAAGAGAGTTTTGCGTCTATGAATCGCATGACCGCCTCGATCTGCTCCTTCTTTTTAATCCTGCGAGCTGA
>JACPMJ010000021.1 GCA_016186045.1 Candidatus Uhrbacteria bacterium
CGCCAGTTATCATGGTATCTTTGAGTGTGAGAGAGATATGTATCTCTTCACCTCCAGCTGGGGAGATATACAATCCGCTTGCGGAATAGATTCCATCCGCAAACTCTTTTTTTTGGATAACTGGCCGAGGAGAAGGTATCACCACTGGCTGAGTGGGCTTTTGCTCTTCAACTGCCGCTGGTTTTTCTTCTTGGGATACACTTTTTTCTGTGGGCACAATCACCGGTTCAGAAGGAGGTGTCACACTTTGCTGGACGGGCTTTTGTTCTTTCACGTCACCTGCTTGTTTTTTTTGTTCGTTCGTATTTTTTTCACTCTTTTTTTCTTCTAATACGATTTTTGAATCAATGAGGGAGACTTCTAAGACATCTTCTTTTTGCGATGGTTGAGAATCAACTGTCGATACTGATTCATCTTTTTGCAGTACCGTCGTTTTTTCTGTATCCTCGGACTGATCCTGCGTGGCACTGAGGAAGTCTTTTTGAGTATCCTGTGTCGCCTGTGATGACGGTTCTGTCTTTGGATTTTTTCCAAACCATGCCGTACTCATACCTACAACCATAATACCGAGAAGCGCAAGTATCATGCGCGGCATACCGATTTTTTTTGTGATATATTTTTCATTCCCTGTTTCCATACAATGATTGTATACAATAAGCTATTATACTAGTGTAGCAAGATAAAAAAAGTACGCAAGTGAATAATAATTTGACTTCTTCATATCCCTATGTCAGTCTGTGTACATGGAAGCATGTGGACAATAGGAGTGAATCATGAGGATGTCTGCGCGAAAAACACAGTCTCATATCATTGAGCTTTGGAAAAGACTTCTTGCACATGACCCAAATTGCTCTGATCTTGGGAATGTTATAAAAAACATTCCTTTGCTAAGAGAGGCGGCCGCAAAAGAGATACTTGCGCGGCACGATGCTACGAATGAAGATGTACTGTGTGTCATGCGCTATTGCGAGGAGGTACGCATAGCCGCATGGGATAGGTTTGTTCTTCGGAATCCATCGGATATTCATCTGCGGTATGTCATAGAAAACATTACACCACTCGCGGAGGTTGCGGGAAGAATACTTTTGGATCGGATGCCCGCCCAAAATTTTCTTTTCTGTATCATGGAGCATATTCCTCTTCTGTGTCATGAAGCATGGGAATACTATCAGGATCAACTTCCAACACACGATGAACTTTGTTGGGTTATCAGGTATATTCCCGCGCTTCAAACAGAGGCAGGCACATTGCTCCTTCGAAGAAATCCAAGAAACACTGATCTTCGATGCGTGATGGTGAAGGTGCACAATCTTGCCATTGAGGCGGGAAGGATGCTTCTTCAGCAAAGTCCTTCAAAAAATGACATCCAGTGTGTCCTTGATCATGTGCCCCAGCTCAAGGATGAGGCGAATCGGATACTCATGAGACACGTGAGCGAGGAGGAACTTCGTCGACTCATCGAAGTGTGCGGCGAGCATGTGAGTGAGTATGCGGATAGGGAGTTACAAAGAAGGACTACAAAACTCTCACTTACGGACAAGAAGTATCTTCGTTCGCACGTTCCTTTATCGGAGAGCGAAGTCGAGCGCCGTCAGAATGAGCGCATACGAGCGCACATTCTGGATGAGTTGCTCATCTTAGGATGTAAGACATCATAAAACGGAGATTGTGAATACAATGTCACATCATCCGTTTTTTATTTTTATGGGGAAAACATTGACAAAAACCCCTGAATATGCTATAATAATTTTATCTAAAAATAACCTTTTATATATATGGATATACTCGTGCATCCAAAGGAAAAGATATATTTTGTCCTTTCTGCGATAGTGGCAGTCATATTCTATGCCTCCATGATCATTTCAATTGCAGGCGCCCTTTTTCTTATCGGGCTTTGGATAGTAGGATATATAAGCTTTGGCATATTTATGGGGAGTATTCGGGGTAATGCGATAAAGATTTCGGAAAACCAATATCCTGATGTGTATAGAATTGCAAAACAGCTCGCGGTACAGATGGGGATGAAATATTTGCCGGCAATCTATGTATTACAGGAAGGTGGTGCGCTGAATGCCTTTGCCACACGGTTTACTCGAAGAAATTTCGTGGTCATTTTTGCGGATGTCTTTGAACTTGCCTATGAAAAAGGTGAGGGAGCGCTTGCGTTTATTCTCTGTCATGAGCTCACGCATATTAAAAAAAATCACGTGCGGTATCAGTGGCTTATCGACGGCGCGGCGATTATCCCATTTTTAGCCATGGCTCTTTCTCGTGTGCGAGAATATACCTGTGATCGGCATGCAGCATACTATCGGCCGGATGGAATTGTGGATGGGTTGACGGTACTTGCGGCGGGAAAAAAATTATATAAAACAATCAATGCGCAGGAGTATATGAATCAGACGCAGACAGATACAAGTTTTTGGATTTGGTTTGCGGAAAAACTTTCAACGCATCCAAATCTTCCAAACAGACTTAGGGAGGCGCAAAAAATTGGAAGAACCGCGCCGGGCGTGTCAGCACCTTTCGCGCCACAGTCTCCGTCGGTCGCCGAACCTCTTCCATCGCATATTGTGTAAAAGGCAGTATAGTATAAAACTAAAAACAGTTCGGACATTGCCGAGCTGTTTTTAATTCAGCAGATAGTCAGGAAGCGGGTAATGTCTAAATTCTTCGAGGAGAGATGTTCCGTGAATGAGACGCGCAAGCGTTTCCGCTTCCATCTGTGCACCGGTGAGTGCGTGATGCGGCCGTGGTTCTGGCGGAAGGCCGACATAGTTCAGAATCGGATCCGTGGAGAGAGCCGTAATTCCGCGCTTCATAAGCGGCGGTACGCCTCGTCTCAACGCATGCGCATAGCAAAGAGAGTGCACGTCTATAGTCCTATGTGAAAACGGAAATGGTATTTCTGACGCATGAAATGCGGCGCGAAGAAAGTCTCTATCAAAGGCGGGATTGAGTCCCGCGATTGTTTTTTCTTCGCATACAGATACCCACTCAATAAATTCTTCCATGACTTTTTGCAGAGTTGGTTTTCTGATATCATAAAGCTCTTCGAGGGTAAAGCCGTTTACTTGCAGGGCTCCATCTTGAACGTTCGCACTCTCGGAAATACAGATTTCCCGATAAAATTGATTTTTTGGATGATTAAAATCCACCGCGCCAATACTTGCGATGGCATTTTTCCATGGAACAATACCCGTTGTCTCAACATCTAAGACGATCATATAGGTATGTATATTGAATAACGAAATTTCTTTCCTTCAGACATCCGCTTGTCGGACACGGATAATTTTTTGCTGAAAATTTCCTCCGTCTCGCGCCAGTCGCACTCCGAAGGGTCCGACAAACAGATGTCCTCGGAAAATTCCGTCATTCATTGCCAGTCGTATACTTACTTGGTACAATACACATACTATTCATAATGTGCAACTATGGCACGCGGCGAATTTCATTCTTTTCATGGAGAAGAACCAATACAAAAAGATTCATTATTTGAGCGCATCAAAAAACTCGGCATGCCGCTCGCGTTTCTTGTAACCACCGGGTGCCATCCGTCGCCGGTTTCACCAAAAGTTGAAACACCAACGTCATTAGAGCAACAAGAAAAAATGATTGAAATTTCAGTTCGTCAGAATATATATGAAGAATCGGCGCTGGAACTATTTTCTTCAGCTCCAGAGACAGAGGAGGCGCGCACGTATCAAAGCGCGGTATTCAAATATCTTACCACGCACACGGATTATCAAAACATGAAAGATGGGAAGGTCATATTCAGTAAAGATATTGTCGATCCGGATAAAGAAAATGTATCACATCTCAATCCTCAATCTCTTTCTTTGTATGTTGCTTTTATATCTCATGCATTCGAACCGACCGTCAGTCTTCCACCTTGGGACTTATCTGGTATGCTTCCAAAAATTCAAAAAGAATTCGGCATACCGGATTCAAAGGGAGTTCTAAATGAGCAAACATTCCATGCAATAGATGCGGCGTGGAAACCACTTGAAGATAGGTATCGTGAGGCGAATCAGAGATGGAAAGAGCTATGTAATCAAGTAAACATTGAATCTCGCGTCAAAGGAACGACAGGTATTTCTTTGCTTGATGCGTTAGCAGTACTCGTAAACAGGACATATCAAGAAGAAGTAATACAGAAGGTTCCGGATCATTTGAAAAAGTACTCTGCCGGCGAGGGTAATACATTTTTATATCAAAAAAATGAATCTCCCTTTTGGTCTACACTTTTCTCTACAAAAGAAAGTAAGCACAATCTCTTTATCCATGAACTTGGGCATAATATTTTTGGGTTTGGTCTGCAGGGAGGAAAAAGCAAAAAACTCCATGACGTATTTCATGGTGGCGCATATGGAGACGCACAGGAAAAAGGGGCGGATCTTATGCCATTTTTTACTACCGTATTTGGCGGAAGAAAAATTCCTGCCTCGTATGTGAATCATGATCTTTCAAGCGGTGTCATCTTGAGGTATAGTGATAGTCCTATGAATGAATTTGATGAGATTTCATGGAAATTTGGCACGACACCCAAACGTGAGGGAGTAGAGGGGAAATATTTTATAAATGATGGTATTGAAAAAACCGCGCAGGACGGATTTGTCTCCGGATATGCGGCAACGAATTTTTTAGAGGATGAGGCTGAGACATTCAAAATAGTGTTGCTTTTTTCCGAACAAGAAAAACGCGGACTTGAGCTCGCGGGTGCTGATTCCGATATTGCAAAGAAGTTTGCGTTTATGCATAAGGTATTAGATAAAGATACCTTTACGGCGTGGCAGGAGAAATATAATTTTTAATGTATGAAAGTAGCATTCATACACAATGAAAAGAAAATCGGAACAGGGGCGCACTATATAAACGATCTCATGGCCTCGAAACTTAAAGAATCGGGTGTAGAAATTAAGAACTTTTATCCAAAAACATCACTCATGGATGTCCCTATACATCTTGGTGGTTTAAAAAACATACTCTTTTTTTATTCACTGCTTGAGAAAAGGAGTGAGATGTTGAAATTTGATATTATCCAAGGAACAACATACACTCCATTGCCATTTTTGTGCTATCCGGTTCCCGTTGTGAGTCATTTTGGGTCGACAACGCATGGATTTCTTTCTTCAACGCCGCGTGCGGATAAGATTGATACCTATTCGCGCGGCGTATGGTATAAGCTTCACAAAAAAGGAATTATCAAAGAACTCAATATACAAACCCGCCGACCCTTACGAGATATTGCTGAAATTGAGAAGTATGTCGCGTCTCGCGCGACTGCGGTTATTGCGGTTTCCGAGCATGTAAAAAAAGAGCTGATTGATGCGGGGATTAATAAAGAAAAAATTCATCTCGTTCATAATGCCATAGAAGATTATTGGTTTGAAAGTACATCGCATGAATATGCAAAAGAACCGGGTATTGTTTTTCTCGGACGTCTTGGGTCTGATGCGTTTACACTTAAATTAAAAGGGATAGATAGACTCATAGACGTTTATCAGAATTTTCCGAGTATTCAAAAAACCACATTTTGCATGACAACGAATAAGCTATTAACAACATGGATGCGTTCAGAGATCCCAAATCATACGGTGTACGCGAATATTAAGAAAGATAAGATTCCGGATCTTTTGCGACCGTTAAAGGGGAGCGTTCTTTTTATTTCATCTCGATATGAGGGTTTTTCTTTGAGTCTAGTAGAGGGGATGTCACAGGGACTTGTGCCGGTTATCTATCCGGTCGGCATTGCTCCCGAGATTATTCAAAATGGTGAGAACGGATTTCTGGTATCTTCCCAAGATGAAGCAAAAGAAAGAATTAAACAGCTGATCTCTGATCCCGATACGCGTATGCGTCTTTCAGAAAAAGCGAGAGAGACATCGCTTCAGTTTACCGGTGAAGCAACTGCGAAAAAACTCATTGCATTGTATGCATCCTTGAAAAAGCCCAATCCATCGTGGATGGTGCAAGAATAAGATTTCTCCTCATTTTACAGTGCGTGATTATGTTCTTGCATGTTTTTCATTTTTCCTGTATGCTTCTGCTTGTGCTATGAAGCGGGGTAGAGAAGTCTGGCATCTCGCTTGGCTCGAACAATATTTGGGCGTCTTATGTGGCAACATGTAAGAAGATTATCCGTCAAACTCGGGGAAACCCCTGGTGAAAGCCGAGGCAATCCCGAACCAAGCCCTTAATTTTTAAGGGAAGGTGTAGAGACTGGGTGGCGGATCTCCCTATGGGAGAAAGGGACAGTCCAGACCACGAGGCATACAGTGTGTATGTGCGGCGAAAGTCGAAGTGGTAAGCATAACCAAGAGGTCGTGGGTTCAAATCCCACCCCCG
>JACPMJ010000006.1 GCA_016186045.1 Candidatus Uhrbacteria bacterium
AACTCCCCATCCTAAGACAATCAATCTAAGTTTAAATTGACCGTCTTGGGAAGGGGGCGCTTGTGAGAGTTATATCGTTCATTGTGAACGACCTCGATCGCAAGCGCCCAAAATTCCGCAAGATAGACTGCAGTCTATCCATATCGCGCTGGCACAGTGAATAGCAGAGTAGAGGTACGTCATCTCTATCTGTTATACACTGTAGTTTCCAACACGATATTTTACCTCTCTTTCACCCTCACATACGCCTGATACTCTTGACTCAATGTGATAGGTTCGAAAGAGGAAGGGAGCGTTTGCGGCCGTCCCTTTGGAAAAAGCGCGTGATCCAACATGCCTCTGGCAAAGAGCTCATGTTGATTATCTATATACCTCCTTACATGGTCATACCGAACAGATACGACCCAGAGATACACAGACTTGTTCGCGATGCCCAGCCCGGACACCTTATATTGACAATAGCCCTCACGCAAGGCTTAACCCAACACCGTAAAAACCGAAACCACCGAAGAGTGGTAAAGGCACCCCTGCCGCCGCCATGATTGTGGACACAGATGCGGTCACCGTCGCAGACCCAGACGAGCTCCTCCCTGCAGACCCAGACACAGACCTGTCAAGGGTTATGCGGGAGGCGCTCCGAGTATCGAGCGGTGAACGTCAAGTCCCACAAAGTGAGCTTGCGCTCTCTGCTGATCGTCTTGATCCGAAGATCAATTCAATACATGCTCATGACTGACGGCAGGGTGCTTGCGAGAAACCCGAAGGTCTCTCGCAAGCCGTGCCTCCACCCCCGGCCCGCTTTACTCCGTTCGCACCCGCAGTCCTGCCATTTCTGACAGGGCCTGTTGGCGAAGCGTTTCGGCGGCCGACCTGATCCGCTCAAGCTCTACCTCGTACTTCTGACGAAGTACTCGGTAGACCTCCAGAGCGGCCTGGAACTTGGACTCCTCTTGGGCCTGAAGCCGCTCTACCTCCGCGTCGTACTCCGTACGTTTCGCGGCGTACTCACTCCAGTCAGTTTGGTACCGACGCTCCTCATCCAGGTTGTATGCCCGGACGGCGTCCTTCACCTGCTTTCGACAGCCGTTGAGCTGTTTCTGCAGGCTGTCATACCGCTCCTGAAGCTCGTCGCGCACGCGCGAGAACTCCCCAAGATTCTCCTCGGAGTAGGACATCACCCACTGCGTGATCACCACACCGCTTTGGGTGACTTGCTTGTCACCTTTGGGCAGGGGCTTGATCAACTCGCGGAAGAAGGATCCCTTCTCCGAGATGAGTTTTCCGAGAGCGGCGGCCTGGCTGTTCAGTTCGTTCGCCTTCCTCCAAAAGGCAAAATCGAACTTCGCCAACACCTCGGGGTTCAGATTCTGGATCATCTCTTCGATGTTGTCCAGTTCCATGAACACCTTGGTGTCGCAGAGCGAGCCACGCTTCGCGAGTAGAGGTTTCGCTGGCGCTTCGGGAAGCTCCACTTCCTCGCGCACTGGGTACTGTGGCTGTTCCGGAAGAGCGTCCACGATCTGCAACCGCAGATCCATGGTCTCGAGTCGCTTCCGCATATCTTGGTAGACCTTGAGCCCGTACATCAGCGTCGCCGTCTGGGCGTTCCGCTGGGCTACCCCATCGATCTCTCGGATCTTCTCCGAGGTGATGGTCGCACCTGCGAACTCCCGCGGCGTGCTGTCGCCGGCTCCGACGAAACTGACCACCTCCTTGTGGATGCCCGCCTTCGCGTCCGCCACTGCGGACCAGAACTCATCGTTTTGCTGTTTCATCTCGGCCTGAAGTCGCCCGATCGCAGAGATCGACTCGCCGCCATCCGACGTCAAGAACGTACCAACGATGCTACCGAAAATCTTCGTCAGCTTTTCCATGGTATGTTTACCTCCTGTGAGGATTGACTCCATCGCCTTTTGACGATGCAAAGTACCCCCTCTCTTCAAAAGACTATGCCACAGTGTGTCATTCCCGCGAAAGCGGGAATCCAGTTTTACCAGCACTTGGGAATCTGGAATAACATACGATTTAAGGTAGTCTTCTCAAGAGAGAGTAAGTCAATCCTTTGGGGGATTATTTTTCATTCTTCATATTGTAAAGAGCATAAGATGAGACGAGATCAACCAAGCATGGCGATCATCTCTCCTCTTTTTTGCCTGTATCTCTTGATGAACAGAAAGACACTTACCTATTCACTGAAGATATCGGCAAAAAGCAGGAGACATTTTTTAATGATCTTTTTACTTACACAATCAGTATATCATATCTCAATAATCTTGTCAAGAGTCTGTGATACGTATTATTTTAATATTCTCTTTTTTATTCTATATATAATACTTTTTATGATATAAATATGTAATAATATACGTTATAGTATTATATCATATACTCTTAATACTTGTCACAAACTTGTATCACTCCGTATTTTATGCTATACTTTATTTATAGATAACTACTTATCCTATTTTTTATGTTTAACGAAGTTTTAACCCATGCCGGACTTTCAGAAGACGAAGCATTGGTTTACGAGACACTTCTTTTGCATGGACCTCAATCAGTAGGGACACAGCTTCCGCGCGTAAATATCAAGCGTGGACTTCTTTATAAAGTACTTGACCGGCTTATCCATAGAGGACTTGTTACTGAAAAAATCTCCAAAAAGCGAACTATTTTCACCGCTCAACCACCAGATACTCTTCTAAAAATCATCAATGATCAAGAGTCTGAACTGCGCAAATCTAGAGAAAACTTCGTACGCGCGCTTCCGGAAATGAAGGCAAAATACGTCATTTCTACGGAACGTCCCGTTATACAGTTTTTTGAAGGTACCGAAGGCTTGCGCAAGATTTATGAAGATAAGCTCCTACCCGGTACACCCACCCACCATTTCATTCGCCCCCTACGAGCGAATGTCTATGAACACGCCTTTGGTCGTTGGTTTTTACATTATCTCGACCGGCGGGCAAAACTTGGCATCACCACCTATGCCTTAACTGGAGATGATGTCGATGCAAATCACGATCCAAAAATAGATGCACGACGTAAAGTTATACGTACATGGCTTCGACCCAAAGACTATACCTCACCTATAGAAATCGCCTGTTATCGTAATAAAGTTGCGATTATCTCATACGGTAAGGATATTTTTGGTATTGTCATAGAAAGTGAACATCTCTCAAAAGCCATGAAAGATATCTTTTCTCTTGCAGAGAAAGGAGCAAAAACACTCACCATCAAACATGATCACGCATAATCTTGATTTTCAAAGTACACATTGAGAGAATAAAAAACACCCTTAGACAAGCAGGGGGTGTTTTTTAGGTATTTTTTGAAATATCATGCGACTTTTCAAACGGCAAGCATTCCGTTTAATCATCGCCAAATAATAATAGCATAGTTTAAATATCTTGTCAAGTGGCAAGATGACATAATTTGTGAAAAATACTTAAAACGTTATATTTATAATGAAATAAATAGAAAGAATATGAAAAATAGTCAGTTTACTCTTTTTGAAATATCTATTGTAAACTATAAGTGGATTTCTCTAAAATAAAATATCAAAACATTTTCCTCTATCCACTTGACAGTTTTTTTAAAGTATGGTAGAGTATGGAGTAGACGTAACGTTCCTTATCAATTCGGTGTCCCTCACCGCGTGTCCCGCGGTTTGCCAAAAGAGGAAAGGAGGTGAACCTATGTCTGGCGGAGGCTGCGGTTAACTACCGGGGTGCGGATGACGATACGCATCGCGATCGTCGAGTGAATTTGACAAACTACTTGACAGTCACGTTCACTTAGTCCGCAAATCAATCGACCTACACAGACACGACACCAAAAAATCCTTTTCGGACGAAGTGCCCCGTCAACTTTTGTCTTTTTCTTCACCAGGAGAAAAGCAAATGCGACGAGGTGGGGGTGAGCCAACTTCGAACCGAAGGGAGCCAAATCGCATATTCGAGAAAAGAAACGAGAAAAGGGATTCTCTCAATTCTTCTCGGATTCCTCTACAGTCCAAAGTCAAGGTAGACATAAAGAAAGAGAGGAACCCATACGAAATGGGTAGGCGAATCACACACAACCCACTATCCGAACCGCTCTGAATGAGCGGATCGTGACTCACAAGCATCTTTTCTGACGCTTGGTGAGGAGCGATAGAAAAGATAGGAGGGTTTTTGTTTTTTTTAGTCTTTCTGAAAATGCTGTAATTCCCCCGCCTTAAATCCTAATTCAAAAAGAACACGCAAGGTATTGGCAAGCGACTGACTCTCGATAACAATGGTATTTATCTTGCCTTCGAATGTATGAAAAATAATTTTATTTCCATACATTGTAACTGATGTCTTGAATTTTGGAACATCAGGTGGAAGAAAATATCGTATTGAATCAAGCGTTTTCCCTCTCGGCGTTCCTTGATAAAACCCCTTTGCCTTTATATTGAATCTTTTTAATTTCTGAAGCACAGGGATAAAATCTTTATGATCTATCGCATTGAATAATGTGTCTATATCCTCTATCTCATACAATATGACATTTCCTTCTTTAAATCTATGATCTGCTAAATCATTTAATACTGCCAACACACTTTCCTTTCCCTCATACAATCGTATCACCGGTCGATCACCGGATGCCTTCAACTTGAGCTCAGGAAGCGCGCGCTTCAGATCTCCTACTTTTTCTTTTATATCCACCTCTCGCCGTTCCGCATACGCCAAAAGTTTTTCCGGATCTTCTGCCACAAAGTATTTTTTCTTACCACGAAGTACACTGGACATCAGTCCACGCTTAGTGAGTGACTCAATAACTGCGTATGTTGCTTGGCGGGAAAAATGCGTTTTTTTTGTAAGATCCAATACCGTACCAGGCCCATGTTCAAGTGCGGAAAGATAGGTCTTTATCTCGCTATCCAAAAATCCAAGAGACTGCAGTACTGGAGTAATATTGTACATATGCGTAGTAATAATAAGAAAATCTTTGTTCTATTGTAGCATGCTGGTCTCTCTTCAGCAAATACAGATTTTATAAAAACGCATTTTGCCGTATTGGCAAGGGAATATCTAAATGTTTGTACGCATGTTCGGTCGCAATCCGCCCGCGCGGCGTTCTGCTCAAAAATCCTACCTGCATAAGAAATGGTTCGTAGACGCTTTCAATGGTCTCCATTTCTTCGGAAAGTGAGGCGGCGATGGTATTTAATCCTACCGGGCCTCCTTGAAATTTTTCAATAATCGTCATAAGTATTTTTCTGTCCAGCGAGTCAAGGCCGATCGCGTCAATGCCAAGGGACTCAAGCGCCTCAACGGCGAGCGTATCGGTGGCATTCCCTGATCCTCGCACCTGCGCATAATCCCGTACGCGCTTTAAAAGCCTGTTTGCAATACGCGGTGTAAAACGAGCGCGTTTGGCAGTTTGCACAGCCGCATTCGCATCAATCTGAATATTCAGAATCTTTGCGGAGCGCAATAGAATCTCTACAATCTCATCATGTTCGTAAAAATCAAGATGAAAAAGATTGCCAAATCTATCACGCAATGGCGCGGATAGCAGGCTCATGCGCGTAGTCGCGCCGATAAGCGTAAATTTTGGCAGGTCTAGGCGAATTGTGCGAGCGGATGGACCCTTTCCCAAGATTACATCCAGCACGAAATCCTCCATTGCCGGATAGAGTGCCTCCGCGAGTACCTTATTGAGCCGATGAATCTCATCAATAAATAAAATATCACCATCGGAAAGATTTGTCAGTATCGCGGCCAAGTCTCCGACACGCTCCAAGGCGGGACCGGATGTTACGCGAATAGTACCTCCCATTTCTTTCGCGATGATATGTGCAAGTGTCGTCTTTCCCAATCCCGGAGGCCCGGATAAGAGCACGTGCTCAAGTGCCTCTCCGCGCTGTTTTGCCGCCTCAATAAAAATAGAGAGGCTTTCTTTTATTTTTTTTTGCCCGATATATTCCGTAAGCGCCTGCGGTCGCAGCTGCACATCAAAAGCGCCATCTTCTGTTTTTAACTCTTCAAAAAGTGGGGTTTGTTGATCTTCCATATATATGTAGCCTATCAAATCGATGAGAAAATGCCAAAGGCCTATTTTTTGGGAATCTTAAAATTCATACGCAAGGCATCTTTCGAAAAAGACCCTTTTACTCGCTCGGGCCACTCGATAACGGTAATGGTCGCGGAGTCTCCAATGTATTCTTCCGCGCCAAGCACCTCTAACTCCTTTGCGGATTTCAGACGATAGGCATCAATATGACAAAGCCGCAGTGCGCCATGATATTTTTTTGAAAATGCATATACGTTCATGAGGACAAAGGTAGGGCTTGTTACAATTTTTTGTATGCAAAACGCTTTTGCAAGTTCTTTTGTGAACGCGGTCTTGCCGGATCCGAGCTCTCCGGACAACGCAAGAACATCTCCGCCTTTGAGCTGTTTGAGAAGTTCACGCGCAAAAACGGCAAGCTCTTTCAAATCTTCTATATGAAAACGCGCGTATGCGCCATATTTTTTCAGTGTTATGATTCGCTTATTCATACACCTCCCACTGTGCGCGTACCTCACTTTTTTTCCAATCCGTATAGTCTCTTTTCTTCGCGTGAAAGTATCCCGCGATCGCAATCATAGCCGCATTATCCGTGCAAAAAATAGGTTCTGGGCAGTGAGATAGAGTAGATGGAGTATGTCTCGCAAGCGCTTGTTTTAGCTGTGTCCGTAAAGATACATTTGCCGCCACGCCGCCGCCAAGAAGTACCGTGTGTGCGCGATATTTTTCTGCCGCACGTACGGTTTTTGCAATAAGCACATCACACACCGCCTGCTGAAATTCCGTGGCAATGCATGGAACATATTTTTTATTTTTTTTCATGTCGCGAAAGAGATACAAGACGGCAGTTTTTAATCCGCTAAAGCTGAATTCGAAATTTTGTGTATCCATCATCGGCCGTGGCAGACAAATCGTATCCGTATGAGATCCATTATGCGTACATTTTTTTGCCGCCTGCGCAATCGCCGGCCCCCCGGGATAATCCAGTCCGAGTATTTTTGCAATTTTATCAAATGCCTCGCCCGCCGCATCATCGCGCGTCTTTCCAAGCAATTCATACACCCCATGGTCTTTCATAAGGACAAGCTCTGTGTGTCCGCCGGACACTATCAGTACCACTGTGGGAAATATAGAGCGTGTCATTCCGATCCGCCAGCTGGCGGAGAGGAATCCCGATGACTGCTGACCCTCCAGCCAATTCGCGTAGATATGTCCCTCTATATGATTGACCGCGACAAGAGGTTTTTTCCAGAGATACGATAAGGTACGAGCCGTCTCCACTCCCACAAGAAGTGACGTGACCAAACCCGGACCAGCCGTAACCGCAATGACATTGGGGATATTTTTTTCGACCGCCTCTTGCAGTACCGGAATAATCGTCGTGACATGATTTCGTGCCGCAACCTCCGGCACCACGCCCCCAGTCGCGTGATGAATATCTATTTGAGAAAAAATAATATTTTTTTCAATAGAAAAATGACCGCCCTTCACATGGATCAGCGCCGCTGCTGTCTCATCGCATGATGTTTCAATGCCTAAAATACGCATAAAAATATCCTAAAATACTACGATAAGTCTACCAAAATATGTACAACTACGCAAAAGATGGATACACTACCTATATATGAAAAAAATTCTCTCCCACCTTTTACCCATACTAAAATATGCATCCGTAGGGTCGGTCGCCTCTATCATTGATCTTGGGCTGCTGTATCTTTTTGTGGAATATGGAAAGATTCCCATCCTCCTTGCGGCAACCTTTTCATTTGTATGCGCGCTATTCGTCAGCTTCTTCCTTCATAAATTCTTTACATTCAAAGTACTCGACGGAAGCGTGCTTCGCCAATACATCAAATTTTTTCTTACCTCCGGCGTGGGACTCTCCATCAATACGCTCATCCTGTATCTTCTCGTCTATCATGCAGGTGTTTGGTATATCTTTGCAAAAATCATCGCCGCCGGCTTTGTCTTTATCTGGAACTTTTCTGTGAACAGATATTGGACATTTCGCATCATCCACATTGCACGGCAGTCATTTCCTTCTCCTGATTCAGAAAAAGAGATCTCGATTATCATTCCAGCCTACAATGAAGAGATGGTCATAGAACAGTGCATAGCGTCCGTACGATCTTTTTTTGAGAAAAAAAATATGCGGTATGAAATTATCGTCGTTGATGACGGAAGTACCGATATGACCAGATCACGCGCGGAAAAATCTTATACAGAAGGTGGCGATATACATGTTCTCTCGTATGAAAAAAATAAAGGAAAAGGATACGCGGTGCGAACGGGCGTACTCGCGGCACGGGGAGACGCAATACTTTTTATAGATGCGGACTGCTCAACGCCGATTGACGCCTATGACGCGCTTGTTCCGTATCTCTCGCAAAGATATGGCATTGTCATCGGCTCACGATATCTGAAAGAAAGCGCGATCCATATCAGACAACCAAAAAGACGCATCATCCTTGGAAGAATCGGAAATATGCTTATCCGGCTTCTCTTACTCCAAGGCATCTATGACACACAATGCGGTTTTAAACTTTTCAGTGCCACTGCCGCGAAATCTATTTTTCTCAAACAGAGCATTGATCGCTGGGGCTTTGACATGGAGGTACTTGCTCTTGGCATGCACATGGGATTTCATATTAAAGAAGTGCCTGTGAGTTGGCAAGACGATACGCGCCGCATCAGCAGATTCCGCCCGATCAGAGACGCGTATAAAACACTCGGCGAACTTTTCAAAATAAAAATGAATCTTATGTTTGATAAGTATCGGTAAGACTAAGGTTCCTGCTGACACTGTTATCAAGAATCTTGACTGAATTTTTTTCCACTGATACCATACTGATAAGAAAAGGAGAGAATCAATGGCGGAAAAAGACGCAAAAATTCTGTTAACATACTCAGAATTATGGAAATGGATTTCCGAGCATGAAGACATCGTACTCACTCATGGAGTATTTGACTTATTTCACGAGGGACACAGGCGTTACATAGAATTTGCCGCTTCGTGCGGAACACATCTTATAGTAAGCGTGGACAGCGACAGTACAACAAAGATGAGAAAGGGGGCTCTTCGTCCAATACGCCATATCACCGAACGAATGCACGATGTACTTTCGCTTGATTGCGTTAATGCGGTCACCGAACACGCGTATCACAAAGAGCTCCTCTCATTCGTTCGCCCCGTTCATTATGTCATCTCACTGTCATCAAGCACGGATTATGCTCTGGAAAAAGCTTTCGTGGAAAGCTATGGAGGAAGAGTGTATCTCAAAGAGCAAATGTCGGATATTCATACGACCGAGCTCATTCAAAAGATGATGGCAAAATAGACGTGAGATGAACACTCAAATATTTTTTAAGGGAGGAGTATACTCTCTTAATTTTTTATCACTATGCGAGTATTGGAAAAAAAACGAAGCGTGTATAATGCGAACATCTCAAAGAAAAAAACATGCCAGTTCTGTGATAAAAAAAACATGGCGGAACAGATATGTACGTCTTTGACTTCACACCATTGGTTTGTCATTGCGAGTAAATATCCCTACATGGATGGAAATCTGATTATCATTTCGAAACGGCATGTTGAAGATATTGACACACTCTCTTCTGAAGAAAGGAAAGAATGGTTTGAGATTTTAGAATGCACAAAACAGCGTCTCGGAAAAGTTTTTTCCACAACATCGTTTAATATTTCCATAAATATCGGAGAGTATTCCGCCAGATCCATTGCGCATCTCCATTGGCAGATTATTCCGCGAGATAGGATTTCCAATCAAAATGCACTGAATATATTTCAAGATATCCATGTTATTTCGCTCGACCATAAAGACGTTGTACGACTTATTGACGAAAGGAATGTTCAAGTCCACGAACATAATTGACATATACTCGTTCTCTTGATAGAATCAAACTCATACGTTCGTATATGCGGCCTCATCGTCTAATGGTCAGGACGTCAGGTTTTCATCCTGAAAATC
The DNA here is from genome assembly GCA_016186045.1 of Candidatus Uhrbacteria bacterium. Taxonomy (GTDB): domain Bacteria; phylum Patescibacteriota; class Patescibacteriia; order JACQRZ01; family JACQRZ01; genus JACPMJ01. Next base: position 10,020 of record JACPMJ010000006.1, read on the forward strand.
GGGGTTCGATTCCCCGTGGGGCTAAAAAATAAATCCATCGAAAGATGGATTTATTTTTTTAAAATAAAAAAGGGTTCGTATTCATCACGAACCCATAGTAAACCGCCTACGCGCGAGCGGCTGGAGTCTAGAGTACGGATTTGATGGCTTTCAGGAGACGCTCAAAGGCGTTTCCAATGTCGCCAATTGCTCCGTCACTCCCTAAAAGAGCTGAAAGTATCTTACCCGCTTTCTCGCTTCCGAACTTGCGGGGCGGACCGCTTTCGAAATCGATTCGGAGAACTTTCTCGAACTGCGAGCGAAGATTCAGTGACAACGAGAGGTCGTCCTTGGCCTCGCACCCGACGAGGATGATGGGGATTTTGCCACCGACTGATTTCAGGATATTTTCGCATATATCCTGAATGAATTCTCTGTAATCCTCCTCCCACCCCAACATGATGACGATGCAGCGCACGTCATCTGGCGGATCGCCCTCTTTGTACAGCTCGTCGAGCTCATGATCGGCATATGCCATTACTGAAAAGCGAGTCTTGAGATCCTTCTCGAGCACCCACGCAATCGCATCAGCAAGAAACATCTCCGATAGAGGGACCGTCTCCATTTGATCGTGATTACTGAAGATGTGAATCTCTGGATCCGGCTTGATCAAACCGCTGTCGAGTGCCGCCTCGATTCGCGCTAAGTCTGCCTCATCCCGCTTCTTAAGCTCCTCTTCGTTTTGCACTGTGTCTCCTTTCTCAGCCACTTTCACATAAATAATGGACCTTGTCAAGCGATTATATAGAAATTAGGTCAGCCATCATTTCACAGACACTGGTGCAGATTTCGTGTAAAAGAAAAGACGCAGACTCATACGTCCTGCGTCTCGTAAGCGAAAAACCGATCCTCGATTTCGCTGTTCTAACATGAGAGCTCTCGGCGTAAGATGCGCTCAACAAGATCGGGCTCTCCCGTGAAAATCGTAATCTCTTGCGCGCTACCCTTATCGAGAGCGACAATTTGAAGACCCGCATCAACCTGCTTAAACTTCCAGCGCATCTTCTTGGAATGCGCTCGGCCGTCAATATAGCCGGGCCGAATCCCGGTTATTTTATCAGCTAATTTCCTCGCTGCCTGGACGAGTCGCTCACTCGCCTGATTGATGGTCGTGTGAGTTCCTCTCTGAAGCTTTCCATTGAGATGTCCTCTCTTTGTCATGTGTATTCCTCCTCTTAAAAGTAAAGTCTACACCAAAAAGATCTTACTGTCAAGAGTAAGTCAGACTAAAGATAGTTCAATAGTGTATCGTAGTTAACGCCCTGAAAAAGCTTGTAGAATAATCCCACCCAGACACCCATGAGATTAAAAACCATCAAAAGACCAAGTACGACAAGAAATACGCCACCGACTATCGAAACACCCTCAAGAAGACGCGAAAGCTTATTAAGTACTGATGATGCCGATCCGATGCCGGCTGCGATCAGTAAAAAAGGTAGTGAGAGACCGAGTGAAAAAATCATGAGGAGGAGCGCGCCCGAAGCAACTGTTGTAGATGAGGCGGCCAGCGTAAGAATAGACCCAAGAATCGGCCCGATACATGGACTCCAGCCAAAAGCAAATGCCGCGCCGAATAAAAATGAGTTGATTGGCTTGCCCGGCTTTAATACTTTTGCCAAAGGAAAACGATGCTCGCTCCCAAGAAATGAAAGGCGGGGCGACTGAATAACTTTTAACATATATAGTCCAAAAGTGATGACGAGAATACCACCAACTTGCTGCATGACGTGGCGGTACTTAATAAGCGCACCGCCCCCAAGACTAAACAACGTTCCAAATAAAATAAAAACGAGAGAAAATCCAAGTATATACAAGATGCCATTAAAAAATATTTTACGCCGAACTTTTTTTGCCTGCAATGGATCTTGAAGATCGTTGAGTGATACACCACTAATGAAGCCGAGATAGGCAGGAATCATCGGCAACGTGCAGGGAGCAAGAAATGTGAGAAGACCCGCAATGAACGCGGGGATAATAAGAGTGGAGTCCATGATAATTAGGTTATTTCGTAACAGTGCCTTAAACTATATGCAAAAGCTCTTTTAGCTTAGCAGAGTTAAATCCAACTGAAATACTGCCATCAATGTCTATGACGGGAACAGCAGTCTGTCCAGATTTTTCTAACGCTTCATTCATTGCCGTTTGATCAACCGTAACATCGCGCTCGATATATTCGATCGCGTGTTCCTTAAAAAATGCCTTTGCCATTTTGCAATACCCGCATGTTGGGGTCGTGTAGATAGTAACGTGAGCCATAGATGTATCTATCTAATAATTAGTGTGAATAAATTGCGTTCTTCCTTTGTATGTACATGATCTTTCAACTCTTTAATTTGTTTTTTGGTGAGTATAGGTTTTTTCAAAAAATCGCTGGAGCGCGCGTGTCTGGCTTTTTTCCATATGTATCGCAGATCTCTTTTCTTTGATGAGAGAAAGTGATTCGTGGACTGACTTTCCTGTTGATACGAAATATGCCGCAACAAGCGTTGGTGCGCGACCATGTCCGTTTTTACAATGGACGTAGATTTTTTTGCCAAGTGACAGAACGGATCCTATATACGTGACTCCAATCTGCATCTGGTCATCAGTAGGTGGTGTATGGTCTGTTACGGGAAGCCAGAGATACGATTCTACACCGACTGGCGCATCAACACGCTTCTCCTCAAGAGAAAGATCAACTGTGATTCCTAATGAGAGAAGTTTTTCACTAAAATGTGACTGACAACACTGGTTTGTACCAATGATGATAGACTCGGTGATATACGAAAATTCAAATCCTTCCGCATGTTCATTTTTTGTCATATGATTTGCAATAAATATCCTATACAAATAAGAGCGAGGCCAAGAATTCCTATTTTTCGTTCACTATCCATGGACTTCGTGACGGAAGCGTCAATGATCGTCTGCGTCGATACGCGATGGTGTACCATGAGAGCAGAAAAACCAATGAAGAGTGTGCCTACTGTGTGAAGTGTTAATCCAATAGTGTGTGGAGTCATACATTCTAAAAATATTTTTTGACACATTCGATATCGCCGCTACACGATTTAAGCTTTTAAGGGAGATCTATATTCTCCCTCCCTTCGCTTACATCTCAAGAGTCCCTTTCTACTGTCTATTTCACGCTCATGCCCTCCAGAAAATCTTTAACAAGATCAATTGGCATATACTCGTAAAATGTATCCTTGTAGAAAACGGGACGGCACCCACTTGCGTGATAATTCGTGATCTTTGACGCTGACGGATCGATGTCCTCGCCATTGATGAGAAGTTGCGGGGAACCTGAAAACTTCCACTGCTGTGCTTCTTCCTCGCTGTTCACAAGTACCTCTTGTATTTCGTACTCAAGATTCATTTCCTTAACGAGCCGCTCGATATTCATCTTCAGGATTTTCCAAAAATTGCACTCCGAATTGTGAAGTATGGTAAATGTATATTTCATAGATTTCCCAGAATATTATTTATTGTTTATGTGACATCGTGTACAAAAACGGTTGACATGGCTATCCATAAGCGTCAACAGTGGCTTAATTGTCTTGGTATTGAGAGTGTAAATCCGTTTCTTACCATGTTGGCGAAAAAAAACAAAATGACAGGCGAGGAGCCGCTTCAGATTATGCGACACTGCTGTTTGCTCGAGGCGAGTTCCCTGTACAATACTGGATACGTTATGCGGGCCACGCCGAGCGAGAAAATGGATGATGATGAGACGTTTTTCGTTGGCAAGTGTTCGAAAAAATCTCTTGTATGATTCTTTTATCATATGATAAAGTTATCATATCATAAATACTACGCCTCATCCTGTGGATAACAATATCAAAGATACCAACGACTGAGATACCCGTTCTCACGTGGGGCTAAAAAAATATCTCAGCGCACGCTTGGGTGTTTTTGTTTTGTAAAATAAAAAGCCGCTTATGTTTTGTAACAATAAGCGGTTGATGCCTTTCTCATTTCTCGAATTTCAGGATCGCCCATGCATGGACTCTCCGATCCGCCGTGAAAAGAAGTTCTTCCCTTCTTTTTTCACCTGGTCAAGTCGAAGCCCCTTGAGATTTGCTATCTTCCCAAAAAGCTTATTCGATCCGAATGAGCCTTTTCCGATAGCCCATGTCTCGGTAGGGAGATGAATCCAGATATCCTCTCCCCAGTGATCTTTGAGAATCGCCGGATATTTCTTGATGATCTTCTCATAGAGATTTGTACCTCTTGATCCTATGGAAAATCCAAGAAACCTAAGAAATTTTTGGATCATATCTCTTCCCTCTCGCCCTGAATGCGCCTGATAAGCTGCGTAGTGGAATCCAGCTCGGCAATATCAGAAATACGAATTAAAAATTCATATTCCTTTGTCTCCTTTCGTACGTAAAGAGAGTACCATTTTACTCTAAATTGTCAAGACCCCCTTCTGAGAGCGTTACAAAACTCTCCGATTGTCATTTCGACCGAAGCGACCAGAGGAAGCGCAGTGGAGAAATCCGCGTTGTGTAATAGAAACGTAGATCCCTCGTCCGCCAGCTGGCGGATCGCTCGGGATGACAAATGGGAGTTTTGCAACGCTCTCTTCCCTCATAAATAAAAAACCGCCGCATAGTATTGTCGGCGGATGGTATGCACTCGTTTTTGGACGTTTATCTCACATTTTGAACACTTTGAGAGAGTCTCCATTGTGAGATGATTTCGGAAAGTTCTCGCAACTCCTCTTTGGGAAATGCCTCGCGTATCTCCTCGTCAATTTCTCTTGCTCTATTGAGCATGAGGAGCCACCGAGGATCGTTGTGGGGAATATCTGAGGCAGATATCGCTATTTCGTAGAGCAGATCTTCCCGCTTCCGGCGAATACGCATATCTTCTGTTTCTTTGAGAAGTTTTTTTGCTGTATTCTTTTCTGCGATACCCAAAGCGATGAATGGTATAACTGCTGCGACAAGAATTGCACACACGGATATGAAGTACCCGAATTCATTCATTTTTTTCCTCCTTACACATGTTTCACACTAAGACGGTGGATGCGATATCACCTTACCGAATAAGCGCCTCCACGATCTTACGATACATCGCCTCCACGCGCTTTTGTTGATCTGCTCCGATGGAGGCGTAGTTATCAATGCCGGGTGCGGCATTGATTTCGCAGATGACGTATTCGTCAGTCGGAGACGCAAGGTCTCCATTCACAAACAGGTCAACGCCGCAATACCGCAGACCCATATCCCGTGTGAGCTTCACCGCGAGCTCCGTGTACATGGGATGAATGGAGTCCGTAACATCGCGCGCATCTCCGCCACTTGAGAGATTCGCGTGATCCAAAAGCTGCCATGTCTCTCCCGCGGGAACAAAAGATGTGAGGTTCCGTCCATCTCGTCTCAGTCGCTGATCGATACGCGGATCATTATTCTTGATCCGAGTATCACGGCCCTGTGCAATAAATCGCTCTTGCTTTATATCGAGCAACCTCTGCACCGAGGATATTCCGTCGCCAATCACAGAAAGCGGCATACGTTCGTACGCGGAGATGACCTCATCATCCAACACTACAATCCGATAATCTCTCCATGGGATAAACCGTTGGACGAGAAATACACGCTCCTTCTCATGATAGGATTGGATCGCGAGCATCATCTCTCCATCGGAATGCACCTTATGCACGCCGCTTCCTTGGCTCTTTGAGTTTGGCTTCACGATCACTGGATACCCAAGTTCGCGCGCGTAAGGCAGTGCTGCTCCGACATCTTCGTCTACACAAATCCGCTCACCCCACCAATCAAGAAGAAATTGCCGTCCTTCTATTATGGGATAGCCAAGAAGGCGCATAAAATACGCGGCATACGACTTATCCCACGCGACTTCAGAAGCACCCAATGGATTGAGATCAAAATTCGTACTCCGAAAATATCGTTTTCTTCCATCCGAAAGTACGATCTGACCCGCATATCCATACCGCGGCTCAATGTGTATGGTGATACCCATTTCAACGCACATCTTTGCAAGAATGGGACTGACAAAACATGGCTTCATATGCTATACTCCTTTTCGCACATCAAGGAACGACTTTTCACAGTGTAGATATCTCTATGAAAAAAGTCAAGACTGCCGCTCATGAATTAAAAGAGACCATACAGAGGTGCGTCTTTGGAATTTCTTATATTCCACTCGATGATGAAGTGGATCCTCTCGCATGTCCCTTTATTCCAAAAACACTTCCTTTGGAAAAAGTACCTCAAGATTTAAATATATCGTCCAGCCAGTATGCCCAAGAACTCATACGGGCGCATGGCCATGCTATCTCTGTATGTATATGTATTCCTGGCCAAGCGTTTGACGCGTATGGCACACGACATGGCAGAGGAGGAGGGTGGTATGATCGTTTTTTATCTGAAGTGCCGCCTCATTGGCTACGCATCGGTGTGACGCCTATCAATCGTTTTCATACAGAAAAACTTTTCCACGCGCCACATGACCAGCCGGTTGATTTCGTTATTACCTTTGATCTTCTCAAAAAAACATGGGATATCCTCAAGACTCATGCGCGCATATCCTTACCATAATACTACCGTATGAATATCTTTCTTGATACTATTCGTAATAAGTATAGCGTAAAAAGACCCTCATCACGAGAATCTTTTTATTTTCTCTGTTTTTTTCTTTTTCCACTAACAACATTTGCACATGCCCTTTGTCATTTTGAAAAGCCCAGCAAGAATAACAATGACTGGCCACGCAACATCCAATACTTCGGGTGTGATAACGTTCAACGTCTTAAGAAGAAAGACAAGACCAAATAATACAATGAACAACGGCATCATTTTGTGATGTGGGCATCCGCATGATTTTGCGCCGCCCATTGAACAGCACTGACCTCCCTCTCCCATATAGTTTTATGACTATGAATAATCCTACATTTTAAGTATACCACACAAAGGAGCCCGTTGAAAAACCCCTCTCGTGTCATTCTCGGGCTTGACCCGAGAATCCAGTTTCTTTTATTTAAAACAAATACTGGATCCCCGATCAGGTCGGGGATGACAAAATAAGAGTTTTGCAACGCTCTGCAAAGGGGTCTTGACAGAATATACGGTTTATAATATCATCTTGTTAAGGAAAAGATGCTCTTTTCAAGAAAGGAAAAGTCCATGAATGGCAAGACACTCGCGTGCGCTCTCTCCATTGTCGTCATCGGCGGCTGTGGAGGCGAAAAGAAGGCTACTACTCCCACGCCGGAACCCGCAAAGACGCCGCAGGTGGCGCCATCGACCATTTTCAGAGTAGGGCAGGAGAGGAGCCCCTCTCCTTATCCAAGCGTACTTTCGAAAGGTACGCCATCCATTCCAATTCCAGAGCGAAAGATTCTTGACGGTCACACCGCGATGTACGCATCGTTTGATGCCACGCGAGACGTCACGATCAACGGCAAACTCTTCACCGAGGGCACAATCTTTCAGCTTCTCCGCCCCAATCACGGCATCACCGGCGATCCCAAGGATGGGAAATGGGCGATGCAGCCCTATCGTCAACCAAGGCGTATCGCGCTAGAGATCCATGAGATCACACCCGTCGCCAGCCAGTATCCACTGGTCTGGATCGCCGCGCCGCAAAACGGCCGATTCCCGGAAAAGTTCAAGATCGGATGGTACCATAAGGGAGATGACGGACGTCCGAATCACCTTGACCTGGACCGAGTCTGGGTAAACGGAAAGTCATATCGCACCGGAACAAACGGCGTCGTCACGAAGGATGACCGGAGGCACTCCTACATCGAAAGAAAGACCTTCATGGTTCCCGTCTCTTCGCTGGCAACACCATAGTCCACGAAAAGCAAAACCATACGAACCTCATTTTTCCAAAAGAAAGAATGAGGTTTTTTTATACAAAACACTTTAATTTATATATTTGGTATGATACTATCTAATAAGAGAACTTCCTATGAAATTCCTGAAAAGAGGCAGGCATACAAACAAAATGGCAGTAATAATCAGCGTTGTATTTTTTATTGTATCTGGAATTCTCATACCGCATAGTGTCTTTGCGCAGACAAATCTTCGTGCGGATATAACGCATAAAAAAATTTCATCCATACGCATACTGTATAGAGAAGATATCGGCGCCATACGCATTGCAGATTTCGATCTTAATCAAGGCACTGACACGGACGCGGACGGACTCTCTAATGAGAGCGAAATAGCGCTCAAAACAGATCCGAAAAATCCAGACACGGACGCGGACGGCTATACGGACAGTACGGAACTATATGCTGCATACGACCCTCTCCAGCCAAACGGCGCGCATCTCCCCCTTGATGACATATTTTTCAAAGAACACGCAGGCGCACTCCTCATAGAGCGGATTGAAAAAAATATTTTCGGGTGGTATGTGAATCCTGACGATAAAAAAATGTACTTCCTCGGATCTTTCAAGACGGTACAGAAGACGCTGAAGAAATTTAAACTCGTATATGTTCCTTCGAAAAAATCAGAAAAAGAAACAGATGTGTCGCATAAAAAAATAGAGGTAAATCTTGCAAAACAGAAACTTTCTTTTTATCTGGATGGTGTACAGCTTGGAGATATGACGGTCTCCACGGGAAACGACAGGGGTCCAACTCCGATCGGAACATTCAAGGTACTCAACAAAACACCTCGCGCATGGTCAAAACGTGCGGGACTCTGGATGCCAAACTGGATGGCATTTGCGCAAGGAGGGAGATATGGCATTCATGAGCTTCCGGAATGGCCAAATGGCACAAAGGAGGGCGCAAATCATCTGGGAAAAAAAGTATCCCACGGATGCATTCGGCTTGGCATATCTGATGCAAAATTTCTCTATGCATGGGCGCCAATCGGCACAAAAGTTATCGTAAAAAAATCATAATGCACGTTCTATGGATCGCTTCACGTTTCAGCGTACCGCAACCGTATTGGGCATCATGCTGTTTCTCTTTGTTTTTTACGTGTCTGCATACGCGCTTTTTGGAACATCTCCATCGTGGACAGTAACATCAACACAATCACAGACGCTCACGACGACGTCAACGTCGGCAACGTCCACCAAAGGAAGCCTTCTTATCAAACAACCTACAAAAAAATCTGCTACCAGCACAACGTCAACGGAAATAAAAATCATCAAGCCAAAACCAATCCAGATTCCCCTTGCGCCAAAAGGCCGTATGCAAGATGCGCTTGTATCAGGCCAATACATTGTTGTTCTCAAAAAAACCACCAGCACAGATCCGCTTCCTGACGTTATAAAAAAATACGGCATTTCACCAATATTTCAATATAAAAAAGCACTCTATGGATTTGCCGCAAAACTTGATGTAAAAAAAATGGATCTTCTTAAAAAAGATCCACGCATTGAATATATCGCGCAGGATCGTATTGTCTCGATACTTGCAACAACACAGACAAAAAAGAAATCCATTGCAAAAAAATCTGCCGCAAAAAAATCTTCTTCGCAAAAAACTCCGCCACTCACGGCTCAACCATTGCAGTCGTCCGTTACTTCAACGCCATCAACAGCCACGACCACTTCAACAACATCAACCCTTCCTACTGTCATCGCCATACCTCCTCCCCCTGATCCTAAAAAAATACAGATTATTCCAACCGGTTATTCGCGCATCTTTGCTCATTCGGCAACGATTAAGGGGACTGGCGTTGGCGTCGCCGTGCTTGACACTGGCATTGATCTTGCGCATCCAGATCTCAAACCTCACATTACGGCAAACGCGACGTGCATACGAGCCGCAAAAAACGGCAATGATGACAATGGCCATGGCACTCATGTTGCCGGTATTATTGGTGCGCTTGATAATTCTTTTGGCGTGATTGGCGTTGCGCCGCAGGCAAATCTTATCGCAATAAAAGTACTTGATGCGCAAGGAGGTGGAACATGGTCATCGGTACTTTGCGGCATTGAATGGATAGAAAACAATGCTCTGAAATATGCTGTGAAAACTGCGCTTATGGGCTTTGGCGGCAGTGGCACAAGCGACAGTGCCTGCGGCCGTACAAACAATGATCCGCTTCATCGGGCGCTATGCCAATCAGCACAGAGCGGCATTACATACATTGCCGCGGCTGGCAACGAAGGAGCAGACATTAGTATGAGTGTTCCTGCCGCATATATTGACACCGTTATCACCGTTTCCGCAGTGATAGATACTGATGGAGGAATAAATGGAAAAGGAGTGCCAACAACAGTGGGAGAAGACGATACCTTCGCCTCATTGAGTAATAGCGGACTTTCTGTAACGATAGGAGCGCCTGGCGTGAATATCCTCTCAACAGGAAAAAACGGGACCTACTATTCAGCGAGCGGAACAAGCATGGCCGCGGCATATGTGGCAGGTACTGCGGCGTTGTATGCTCAAACGCATCCCGCCACTCGATGGACAGACGTGAGAACCGCGCTTCAGCTTGCCGGAGAACATCAGAACGCCGGCCATAGCGATTCATCCGGCAATCATCCGGAAGTCGTATTGCAGGTTGTAGTATTTTAGCGTTTCACGTTTTGACGCGTACTGTAAAAAAATATATACTGTAATAAAGAAGAGCTTACTATTTTTTTATGTTTTCATTTTCAAAACTTTTTTCCACAAAAAATTCTTCAGAAGAAAAAAAGAGCGTTTTGCCACAAGACACGCAGGAAAATTCCTGGGGTATTCTGGAAGAAGGCCAGCTTCTCATAGACATGTATGAGCGTTCGGATGCCATTGTGGTGCGTTCGCTTGTTGCTGGCGTTGATCCGCAGGATCTTGAAATCGCGCTCCATAATGATCTCCTCACTATTCGTGGAAAGCGGGAAAAATTTAAAGAAGAAATACACGATGACCGCTATTACGCGCGCGAATGCTACTGGGGGCCGTTTTCGCGCACTGTTGTCGTACCAGTGGCAGTGGATGGAGGAAATATCAAAGCAACGCTTAAAAATGGCATTCTTGTTATTGAGCTTTCCAAGCTCCAGGGGGATGCCACTATCCATCCGGCGTCAAAAGAATAGTCAGTCCCGATCATTTACTGAGTACATGCGAACATCATTGAAAACATCTTTTTTTTCACGCCAGTCGCACAACCCCTTTTTTACGATATGCGCTTTTTTTGTGCTCTTGATTGTTCTGGTCGCAGGCGTAAGTATTGCATATGGAGAGTTCTATGCACACACAGAAAAGATATTTTTTGGAGTGCACGCAGGCGGTGTGGATGCCGGCGGGCTTACCAAACAAGAACTTGCTGAAAAACTTGAATCAGTAATTGATACTATCAGACGGCAAGGCATGGAGGTGACCTATGAAGACATATTTCATGTCCGCAAGCGCGCATTCATGCCGCTGGAAAACACTTCCTTGCAAAGCGATATTCCCATCCAAGCGCTTGGTGAGATATTTTTTTTTGACGCGCAGAAAACTGCGGAATTGGCATACGACCAAGGACGAACAGGAACTTTTTTTCAGAAATATCGTGATCGCCTCTTTCTCTTTTTTGCCGGACACGGCATTTCCCTTGATGTTTCCTTGAATGAAAAATTCTTTATCCAATCGCTCAAAAAAGAGCTGATCTCTTTTGAGTCTCCGGCTCGTGATGCTTCTTTTGCGTTTCATGCGCGCACTGCGTCCATTTCCATAGAGCCGGAACAGTCCGGCAGAGAGCTTGACAGTACACAGGCGCTGAATGACGTGTTGGAATTTTTACAAAAAGGAGAACGTCCGCGCATCACCCTTGTCTCAAACATCAAATTGGCATCGCTTTTTGCGAATCATCTCTTGGATTTTAAAAATCGCGCTCAGCAGATTATAGAACGCTCACCTATTATACTTTCTCTTGATAAGAAAACATGGGAAGTGTCCCGCGAAAGCTTGGCGAGCTGGTTCACTATTGAAAAAAACGCTTCTGACAGGCCGATTCTTTCATTGAACAAGGATGCGGTTGTTTCATATCTGGAAGAACATATTACCTCTGATGTCCGTGTCCAGGCAAAGATTGCGAGGTTTGAAATGAAGGATGGCAAGGTCACTGCATTTGATCAACAGGAAAATGGAAGAGAGCTTGATGCCGAACAAAGCGCGAGCGCGATCATCTCTGGAATTTTTGAAAAAAATGAAACAGCAATTCCGCTTATCACCAGGGAGACAGTGCCGCCACTTACCACTGATGAAAGTACGCCGCTGGTGCATGACATTTTGGCATCAGCAGGAACAGATTTCAAGGGAAGCCCCAAGAATAGAATTTTCAATATCACGCTTGGTGCGAGTCGTATCCATGGTATCCTCATTGAGTCGGGAAAAGAATTTTCCCTCATCTCATTTTTGGGAAAAATTGATGAGGTGAGCGGATTTCTTCCGGAGCTTGTTATCAAGGGAACAAAGACAACGCCGGAGTTCGGCGGCGGGCTTTGTCAGGTATCCACCACGCTCTTTCGTACGGTTGCCGCGGCCGGACTCCCTATTCTTGAGCGGAAAAATCATTCTTATCGCGTGCCATACTATGAACCGCCCATAGGATTTGATGCAACGGTCTATTACCCCAAGCCAGATTTTCGTTTTTTGAATGATACTGGAAATCCCATCCTTATCCAGACGGCAGTCAAGGGAACAAACATAAAAATAACGATTTGGGGGACAAAGGATGGGCGCAACACGGAAATAGATACACCGACAGTATTGAACAGGAGGTCCGCAGGCCCCACAAAAATTATTAAGACAGATACGATCAAGCCTGGCGAAAAAAAATGCATCGAACGTGCACATGCGGGCGCAGATGCAATTTTTGAACGCAGAGTAATATATTCAAATGGAGAGTTGAAAAAAGATATTTTCAAAAGTCACTATGTGACATGGCCAGAAGTATGTTTGGTTGGTAAGAGGGCAGATGAAGTAGTCGTAGCTTCTACAAGCACTCCTTCAGCAGAGATACCTTTAGTTATACCGCCCCAAAAGGAAGATCAAAATTCCGCACCTCAATCTGTATCAAGTACAGAAAAAAAGACTCCCTAACGTGGAAGTCTTTTTCATAACGGCACAAAAATCTGCAGACAAGAAAACGCATTAACCGGTAAATCAAGCAAAAGCCCGACAGCCGACTAATACATCCCCATGCTTGTCGTGTCTGCAGATTCTTGTGCCGTGTTTGTATTGTATTTAAAAAGAAAATGACATGTTCAACTTGTATAGCCAATTATAGCATCTTTTAAAAATCTTGTCAAGGGGCGGTCTGAATACAAAAAGGATTCACGCGAATGAACCCTTTTTAATCTCTATTTTGTGGATTTTTAGGCTACTTTTTATTTTTGAACAATAGCATCTTTTCTTGCGCCACTTGTTTTACAAGCGCCCGAGCTTCCTTTAGAAACTCTCGCTCATCATACTCCTCGCCATGGTCGATAAGCGCCTTTCGCACTCCTGCTGTAAACGCGAGGCGTAGGTCCGTACCGATATTCACTTTATTAATTCCACATGCAATTGCTTTTTTTATTGCCGAGCTCGAAACGCCATGCGCCGATGAAAGCCGCTTACAGTCATTCATGTTTTCACACTTCTCGTGGATGATGGAGACTATTTTTGCGGGGATACCGCTCGCCCCATGCAGTACAAGCGGCATGCGTGTCAATCGTTTGATTTCTTTTAGTCGTTTGTAATCCAAGACCGTCTTGCCCTCAAATTTAAACGGCCCATGCGAGGTACCAATGGAAATCGCCAATGCATCTATGCCGGTTTTTTTTACAAAATCGACCGCCTGTTTTGGGTCTGTGAAAAGCACTTCACGCTCTGCACCTCGCGCATCTTCTTCTGTCTTCAGCGCGCCAAGCTCCGCCTCCACAGTCACTCCCTTCGCCTGCGCCCATGAAACAACGGTTTGAGTTTTTTTTACATTCTCTTCATAGGGAAGAAGTGAGCCATCAAACATTACGGATGTCCACCCATGGTCGATACATCGCTTGATGAGACTCAAATCTTTTCCATGATCCAAGTGAAGCGCAAGTGAAATCTTTGAATGTTCTTCCGCGGCAATATGCACGAGCGCTTTTATAGATTCAAGCCCTGCATATTGTATGGTACTTTCACTGGTCGCGATAATAACCGGAGACTTTGTCTCCTCCGCGGCCTGCATAACCGCCTGAAGGCCTTCAAGATTATCAATATTAAATGCGCCAACGGCATACCCGCCTTTTTGCGCACGCATCAGAAGTGATTTCATGGTAACAAGCATAGGAAATACAGGTTAGAGATTAGAAGTGAAAAAAATTAATTTTTACTCTTTTTTATCCGACCAAGAAGTTTTTGTTTTGTCAGAAGTCCTGCTTGCGGTCCAAGATGTTCAACAACAGATGCGGAATTTGCCGCTCCCCAGATAAGAGCCTCTCCTAAATGTTTACCCTGTATGAGCGCCGCCACCGTACCGGTGGCAAAAGCATCTCCTGCGCCGGTTTTTTCTTTTACTTTTGCCGGAAGGACTTTTTGTATGAATATCTTTTTTCCATCAAACCCGCACGCACCATGTGAAGCATCTGTTACTACTACCATATGAGGACCCAGCGCATGAAGCTCTTTCGCAATCTTTTCAATGGGATATCCGGATTCTTTTCCAAGTACCATACCACCCTCTTCTTTGTTGAGAAAAAGGATTTCTGTCTTTTTTAGGATCGGATCCAGTACCTTTCTTCCGGCGCGTAGCTGTCTCGTACCGGGATTGAATGCAAGCTGTATATCGCTCTGTTTTAGTTGAGAAAGAAGTCGCGCATAGACCCTCTCAAATCCATTGCCAAGCGATGTGAGATATATCCATTTCGTCTGAGAAAATTTCGGGAGAGCATACACGCGTGGGATATGATATGACAAGATAGTCCGTTCTTTTTTATACATGAGTGCGACCGCGTAATTGCTTCGAGAATTCTTTTTGCTTGTGATATATTCGAGCGAAACTCCTTCATACTCGAGTGTATGAAGGATTTTTTTTCCAGTATCATCGGTGCCAACGATGGTATAAAATGCAGACTTCAGTCCGAGCCGCGCGGATCCGACCGCGACATTGCACCCATTGCCGCCGAGCGTGAAATGCAATTCCTCTATAGGTATTTTTTCCGCAAAGTTCAGACAAAACCAACAATCCGTCTTATTGATATTGCAAAGCAAAGATGCATCATGAATACCCGCATAGGCATCCATTCCCGCATCCCCAATGCAGATGATATCATACGTGTACGTTTTTTTTTCTTTCATAATCGTATGGATCAAAAAAATTTACTCACTCATTTTATATGATCCTTATGTTCCTTTTCGATAATAGCCATACCGCGAACCAAGGAGGTAAGATCCTGATCAATCCGCTCAAGTTTTATAAAAATTTTAAAAATGAGATAGAAAATCAGAATAAGTGAAAGATACGAAATCACGTCGGCGCCGCGACCAACCCGTAAGAGTCCGGCGATTCTATCCGTAATGCTTGGTTGCCATACGAGTGTTATGACTACAACCCAAAACAACGCCCACATGAAAAAAATCTGAAATTTTATCGCCTTCGTGCGAAATTTTTGAAATGCTCGTGCAAGGACAAAGAGACTAATGAGAGTGGCAATTATCTGAATTCCCATATATTCATATGTTATCTCAAATCCTGTATGTCATCCTCGGGCTTGACCCGAGGATCCATGTATTCTTATTAATCCGCAAATAACTTTTTCCAAACAAGCCGACCCACCACTTGCAGCATGCGCTTTACTGAAGAGTCGCCACGTCCAACGGAATATTTTGTATACCGAACGGTCGCTGGAATTTCAACATACCGAAGTTTTGATTGTGCAATATGGTGAATAATCTCGGATGCATGCGCGAATCTATTTTCTTTAATAATGACAGCCTGCGCCCCCTTGCGAGAGAATGCTCGCAATCCATTCTGTGCGTCGGTAAGTAAAATGCCGGAAAAAAACCATGTAAACAAAATTGCCCCTTGCAGGAATAATCTTCGTACGAAGGGAATATCATTTTTTTTCAAAAAACGAGAACCAAGAACTATATCCACTTTCTCTTCACGAATTGGCTGTATGAGAGAGGGAATATCTTGTGCACTGTGTTGGCCATCCGCATCAAAATGAACGATGATATCCGCGCCCTGTTTCAACGTGACGCGAGCGCCGGCCTCTGCCGCCTGCATGGCTGTAGCATCACGAGAAAAATCATCAACCACAAGAACCGCAGAGACAAAAGACGCTACCTCACGCACTACCTTCCCAATCATGTGCTCTTCATTGTATGCAGGAATAACCACCCATATCGAAAATGATTCATTCATATATTCATCATTCCTTCCAATCTTCAGCATATCAGTGTTTCAAAAATTGTTCAATGCTATTTTTTAAATTCTATAGAGATATAGTGAGCTTCTTTTGTGCTTTTTGGCATAAAAAAATTATACAAATAACGCAGAGGGATCAAAAAAGGCGATATTTTGTCTGTAGTCCACAGGTACATCCACAATCACCGGCCCATCCATGCGCAGCGCTTTTCGTATAGTCGGAATAATATCATCTGATTTTGAAATACGAAGGCCCGCGGCGCCAAAACTTTTTGCAAATGCGACGATATCCGGATTTCCAAATCGTACGGCAAACGCACGGCCATATGCCGCCATCTGCTGAATCTGGACAAGATTATAGGAACCATCGCGCCAGACAAAGTGTACAAAATGCATCTTATGACGCACAGCATTTTCAAGTTCCATCGCGCTCATAAGAAATGAACCGTCTCCAGATATAGAAACTACCGGGGTATTGGGACGTGCAAGTGTAGTCGCCATTGCCCATGGTAATGCAACACCCATAGTCTGAAATCCCATGCTAAAAAGTAGTGTTCGCGGTTCGTATGAGAAGAAATGCCGCGCAAGCCACATCTGATGAGATCCCACATCTGAAATAACCGTCGCGTCATCGCCAAGTACTTTGCGAAGATCATGGATAAATCTCGCGGGATGAACAGGTGATCCGGAACGTGATGCCGCTTTTTTTTGCTCGCCCAGTAAAGATTCTTGCGCGTTTTGAATGAGATCTATCTTCGATAGTTTTCGTTCTTGAATCAGCTCGCAGAGCGCATCAAGATTTCGCGCAACATCGCCTACGATTTCAATCGCCGGCTGATATCCCTGATCAAGACTCGCCGGTATCTCATCGATATGGATGATACGGACTCCCTTTTTCCGCTCCCAATATGAGGGATCATATTCTATGGGGTCAAATCCAATTGTGATAATGACATCCGCCTGCTTAAGCGCAATATCGCCGGGTTCTTCTGTTTTTAGGCCGACTCGTCCGATAAACGTATGAACTAATTTCCGAGAAACCGCCCCTGCCGCTTCAAATGTCCCTACTACTGGAACTTGAAATTTCTCAAGAAACGCGCGGACTGCCGGAGTTGTGTCTTTTTTTGTCGCGCCCAACCCGAGTAATACAACTGGGTATTTTGAATTATCTACCATATCCGCCGCGCGCTGAAGTGTATCCGGATGTGAGACGTTCATCTGAATTTTTTCCGGATGAGCTATGGGAAGACTCTGTGTCTCTTGTTGCAACACATCTACGGGAATGGAGAGATGCGTCGCACCCTCATGAGGAAGAAGCGCGGTGCGAAATGCATTTGAAACCGCCTCTGGAATACCATCTGCATCAGAAATCGCCGCGCTCCATTTTGTCACCGGCGCAAAAAGCTGTTTTGTGTCAATGTTTTGGTGGCTTCGCTTAATCCTATGAGCTCGTGGAACTTGTCCGGTGATCGCAACGAGCGGATCCCTATCCGCGGTTGCCGTAGCCGCACCGGTCACAATATTCGTCGCGCCCGGACCGTCAGTTACCAATACAACTCCGGGGGTTTCCGTAAGTCTGCCCCAACACTGCGCCATGAATGCCGCGTTTTGTTCATGCCGGCAAAGAATAAATTCCGGACCGCCTCCATCCGCAAGTACATCAAGAATCGGCATGATCACCGCTCCGGGAATACCAAAAATATATTTCACTTTTTCTTCATTCAGACAATCTACCAAAAGCTCTGCGCCGTTTTTTTTCATTTTTTTTGCGGATGATTTTTTTGCAGACATAGACTTCCTTTGTTACTTCCCGAGCGACGCAATAACTGTCTTGAGCTGTGTCGCAGACGCTTGCAGTTTTTCCAGCTCATCCGAAGCAAGCTGGATGGGAACTATTTTTTGCACACCACCGCTTCCTACGAGTGCCGGCACAGAGATACAGACATCATGAAGATCATACTCTCCTTGCAATAACACCGAGAGTGGCATGACAAGTTTTTCATTGTACAATACCGCGCGTACGATATCCGCGATACCAAGCCCTATCGCGTAGTACGTTGCTCCCTTTTTCTGGATAATCTCGTATGCCGCGTTTTTTGTCTTACTATAAATTTCTTCCACCTTTTTTGCATTATATCCGGGCATATTCGTCAGCGGTTCTCCAGCAATATTCGCATGAGAAAGACACATAAGTTCGGAGTCTCCATGTTCACCAAGGATGGACGCGTGCACACTCCGCGGACTTACGCCAAACATCTCCGATAAAAGAAATCTAAACCGAGATGAGTCAAGCGCGGTACCGGAACCAAATACCTGTCCGGCGGGATATCCCGCCTTTTGGATGGCGACATAGGTCATCACATCTACGGGATTTGAGACGACAAGAATCACCGCCTCTTTGGTGCGCTTTATAATCTCCTCCACAATACCTCCGACAATTTTTGCGTTTGCCACGGCAAGGTCAAGACGTGTCTGCCCAGGTTTTTGCGCAAGACCGGCGGTAATCACAACTACATCCGCATCTTTGCAATCATCATAGTCGCCCGCGTGTACGCAAATAGGATCCACAAAAGACAGTCCATGAGTAAGATCCATCGCCTCGCCAAGCGCTTTTTCTTTATTTACGTCAATTAAGACAAGTTCGGAACAAATCCCCTGAATCATAGTTGCGTATGCCGCGGATGAACCCACGAAACCGGCTCCCACTATCACTACCTTTGAATTGTCGTATGTTTGCATAAAACTAAAGACATGATTAAAGTATGCATGTACTGTATCATATTCTTTTTAACCTCGCCAAGATTTGAAAGAATCAACTCTGAATAAAAAGCATGCCGGCTCCAATAGTAATAATTGATACAATCGTAGAGATAACGATCGCGCTTGCAACTACATCTTCGTAGAGCTTGTATTTTTGCGCGATCACGAAATTTGTCACAGCAAGCGGCATAGCCGCTTCGAGAAAAGAGACTTTCAGGGGAACTCCGGTAAGTCCAAATATCCAGCCAATGCCGTATGTGATGATTGGCAATGCCAATAGATTAAGTAAGCAGAGTGTAAAAATTTTTCCTTTCGCGCTTGAAATGCGTTTTCCTGCCATAAACATACCCACGGCAAAGAGCGCGATCGGACTTGCGGATTTCGAAACAAGGCTCAAAAAATTTTCAATCGGTGCGGGAAACGATACTGAAAGCGCGCTCGCAATGCCTCCGGCAAAAACCGCGATGATAATGGGGCTTTTTATTGTATTGATAATAATATTTTTTATCGGCGGTTTCGCATTTGAAAAATATTGCAAGAAAAATATTCCCACAGATAGACAGAATA
>JACPMJ010000017.1 GCA_016186045.1 Candidatus Uhrbacteria bacterium
AAAGGGGAAGAAGGAATTTTCATTTCACCTTTTGTCTCCGTCTCGAAGGCACCCAAACGGAAGCGGCGGTTGGCGATCCTTTCGCCCCATTCATTAAGAGTGGGGAAGAGATGGTGGGGGCGAAAGGAGCGACAACAACAAAAATCCTAAAATTTTTCCTACCTATTTGGATTTCCGCCTGCGGCGGATTAAAATGGGGCACTAAAGTATTGCGTTTTGTGCTCACGCTGTGCGTGAACAAAACGGGAACGCGCGCAAAAGATTAAGAAAAAATGAAGGGGGAAATTTTAGGGGTTTTGTACTCCGCACCGCGGAGTCGCCGCTGGTGAGTTAGGTCTCAAAGTCGGGATTCTCCTCGAAAAAAGTTCGAACTTTGTTCAGGAAACACCGAATTAGAGTACAGATCGCATTTTTGTCTGAAGTTGTATCGGCGCTACGCGCCGATGAAATGAATTCCGCCGTAAGATTCCAAGGGTTTTTAATCTCAAGCCCCAATCTCATCCCCGCGATGCGGGGGTTCGTCCGCGCGACCGCGCGGGTCCCGCCCTGGCGGGACAACTCATCTTTTTTTCTTCTGCCTTTGTCAGAAGGCAAAGCGATAACGCCATAACGACCAACCCGCTATGAATGCAATAAATCAAACCAGAAAGTTTTTCATCTATACGCGCAAGTCAACGGATACGGAAGATCGGCAAGTGCGAAGCATTGCCGATCAATTGACCGAACTGCGCGATCTTGCAAAAAAAGAACAGCTGGAAATCGTTGATGTCTTTGTCGAGAAGCAGACGGCGAAGATTCCGGGGCGGCCAATTTTTGATGACATGCTTACGCGTATTGAAAAAGGAGAGGCATCGGGAATTTTAGCATGGAACCCCGATCGCCTTGCGAGAAATAGTGTTGATGGAGGAAAAATCATCTACCTTGTAGATATGGGGTTGATCACCGCGCTTAAATTCCCGACTTTCTGGTTTGATCCGACACCGCAAGGCAAATTCATGCTCTCAATCGCTTTTGGGCAATCCAAATATTACATCGACAACTTGAGTGAGAATATCAAGCGTGGACACCGCAACAAGGTGAAGGATGGCATCTGGCCTCAAATGGCTCCATTAGGGTATGTGAACGTGAAGGGGGCTGGCATTATCGTGAACAAAGAGATGGCGCCACTCATACGCAAAGTATTTGAGGCCTATGCCACTGGCAATTTCACCTTGCGGCAGATCCGCGACACGTTCAACGCGCTTGGATTGCATACCAAAAGCGGACGGAAGCTTGCGGTGTCGAATTACCAAAAAATCCTCAAGAACCCGATCTATACAGGGCTGATGAAGTTTAACGGTGAGATACACGAGGGCAAGCACGAACCGATTATCACGAAGAAACTTTTTGATACCTGCCAAGAAGTGATGGCGAGAAAGTCAAAACCGAAAGGACCGACACTTAAACCCTATCTGTATCGGGGACTTTTCCGTTGCGGAGAGTGTGGGTGTTTCATCACGACCGAGACGCAAAAAGGATACAACTATTTACGATGTACCAAGAGAAAAGTCCCCTGTTCGCAAAAGTATGTCCGAGAAGACGCCATCACTTCTCAAATCCGAGAGGAGATCAAAAAGATTTCTTTGCCTTCGGCTTGGGCAGAGCAGTGCATTGCTGAATTAGAAAAGGAGAAACAAGAAAAAATCCAAGCCGAAAACTCTTTTGCTCAAAAGACGAGGGATGAGCTTGCGGTGTACAGCGAGAAGCTCGACAAAATCCTTGATCTTCATCTTAACGGCGAGATCTCGCAAGACGAGTATGTCTCCAAGAAACAAAAGCTCATCCTCGCCAAAAAGGATTTGGAGGAGAAATTAAGTGCTTTTGAACAAAAGAGTGGAAAACGGTTCGAACGCATGAGCGCGTTCATAAAAGAAGCTAACCATGCCGAAACTATCGCTTTGCAAGAAAATCCCGTCGCGGGACGAGATTTTCTAAAAAAGATGAGTTCGAACCCCCGCATCGCGGGGATGAGATTGGGGCTTGAGATTAAAAACCCTTGGAATCTTACGGCGGAATTCATTTCATCGGCGCGTAGCGCCGATACAACTTCAGACAAAAATGCGATCTGTACTCTAATTCGGAGGGTGAGGGATTCGAACCCTCGATACCTTTCGGTATACGTGCTTTCCAAGCACGCGCACTCGGCCACTATGCGAACCCTCCTTACGTCATTACTCTAGCGCCTTTTGCTCTTCTCCTTCCGGTAACATCCCCTGCTGACGAATCTGATCCATCACCCGTGTCAGGGCGCGATGACGCGTCCCAGATACACTGTCATACTGTTTTACCGTAGACTGGAGCCTGTCTCCTAATTTATCCATCTCCTCGCTGTACTTTTCATATTCTGTCTCAAATTTCTGAATAAGTCCAATGACATTCTGCAGATTTTCCTGATATCTGAAATTTGAGTACGCCTGCTTGATCATCCGCAAAATCGCCGTGAAACTAAACGGCCCCGCGAGAATCACTTTTTTTATCATCGCCTCTTCCCACACCTCGTGCATCTGATCATAGATAAAACTAAAGATCATCTCGTTGGGAATAAACAAAATCACAAAATCCACGGTCTTTTCCTGCGGATTGATATACTCCCGCGTGGACACCTGCTTCACTTTTTGCTTTACATCTTGTGTAAATTGCTTGAGATGATATTCCCGTTCTGTTTTTTCCTCCGTAGAAAACATCTTCATTAGCGCGGTATATGGAAACTTCACATCAATATTCACGCGCGTTTTGTCTGGTAGAAAGAGTGTGAAGTCCGGCCGCGTCTCCACAGACTCCTGTTCTTGATTCGCCACATAATCTTGCCCTATGACAAACCCAGCCATTTTCAAAAGATTCTCCGCCACCTGCTCGCCAAACGCTCCACGCATTTGGTTATTTGAGAGTACCTTCTTTAGATCGTCCGTGGCTCCGCGCAACTCTCCAGTCATTTGTTTATGAAGCTCAAGCTCTTGTTTGACGGAAGAAAAAAGTGTGGCACGCTGTTCATCACTCTGCCGTAAACATTCTTTGCTCTCACCTAAATCTTTTCGTATTTCATGTATCATCTGGGCAATCATTTCTTTTTTATCATCTAGTTCTTTTCGCGCGGCGTTTTGATCCACAGAGAGTCGCTCGCGCGTAAGCATGAGAAGTTGCTCCTGCGCGGACTTTAACGCCTCTTGCGATGTTTTTGCGAAACGTAGCTCAAGTTGAGAAAAAATTCTATCCATATCTGGCATACCGCTCCCCTTTCGAGACGCAAAGAAAAAAATCCCCGCACAAAGAGCGCCAATCACTACCCCAAGAATTATCGCAATAACAATCGTCATATTTTTTTATAGATTAAACTGTCTATAAACTGTAAAGCTCGACCATTAACCCGTATCTCATTCCCGTGAAAATGAGAATCTATTCATTGTATGTTTTTTCCGTTAAGCTGGATTCCGCATCAAGTGCGGAATGACAAAAATCTGATGACAACTCTGTTAAAATATATGCTCCTATGATACTATGAAATAAGATAAACATCAAGAATCTTTACTTTACCCGCATGAGCACATGGCACAGTGAATCTATAGGCGACATTGAAAAAAAACTTACCACCCACAGCGCTGTTGGCTTATCAGCACAAGAAGCTGCCACGCGGCTTGTCACATACGGATACAATAAACTTCCGGAAGAAAGAGGCGAATCACTGGTCTCTTTGTTTTTCAGACAGTTCATGAGTCCGCTTATCGCCGTCCTCGCGTTCGCCTCGCTCGCGCTTTTT
The DNA here is from genome assembly GCA_016186045.1 of Candidatus Uhrbacteria bacterium. Classification (GTDB taxonomy): domain Bacteria; phylum Patescibacteriota; class Patescibacteriia; order JACQRZ01; family JACQRZ01; genus JACPMJ01. The sequence goes on from JACPMJ010000017.1 coordinate 3,794, forward strand.
TTTCTGGGAGAGCTGATGGATGCGGGTATCATCGCCTTCGTTCTTTTATTTAATGCAAGTCTGGGAACCATTCATGAAGGACGTGCGCAAAACACGCTTCGTGCGCTCAAAAAATTTATTGAGACAAAGGCGACCGTTATTCGCAACGGACAAGAAATGATTATTTCTGATACAGACGTGGTGCCAGGAGATATTCTTCTTCTCAAAGAGGGAGAAAAAATTCCCGCGGATGCGCGTGTTATCGAATCTATCGGTTTGCGGACAGATGAATCGGCGCTTACCGGTGAGTTTGGTGCAATAGATAAAGAGAGAAAAACACTAAAAAACAAAACTCTTCCTCCCGCAGATAGAGTAAATATGGTATTCAAGGGGACCGCGGTTCTTTCAGGAAGCGCGAGCGCACTCGTAGTCGAAACCGGTGCGCATACGGAAATCGGCGCAATCGGCATCTCACTATCCACTGCCGCCGCAACAGATATTCCTCTCAAAAAAGAAATCGCCTCACTCTCACGTTTTATTCTTTATACTGCCGCAGGGATCTGTGGAATATTTTTTCTTTTTGGTATTGCCAGTGGAAATTCATTACGATCCATGTTCGCGATGGTAGTATCTCTCTCTGTTTCCATTATTCCAGAAGGGCTTCCTATCGTCCTTACGCTCGTCCTAGCGCATGGCGTATGGCGCATGGCACAACGAAATGCACTCGTGAAAAAATTGCAGGCGGTAGAGGCGCTCGGACACATACAGGTCATAGCCGTGGATAAAACCGGAACCATCACAAAAAATGAAATGGTAGTGCGAATGATACGAACCGAAAGCGCGCTTTTCTCTCTCACTGGAGATGGATATAGTCCGGAAGGGACGATCACTGCCACAGACGGAAGTGATCCAGCAAAACATAAAGACCTTCTCAAGCTCAACACTGTTGCAACGCTCACCTCAAACGCGCATGTTGTATATTCGGAAAACCTGAATGCGTGGCAGGTATCCGGCGACCCGACCGAAGCGGCAATGAGTGTTGCGGCAAAAAAAATAGGCCATCCAAAAGACGTCCTTCATCGTACCTATAGAGACATTGGTGAACTGCCGTTTCATTATCAAAAGAAATATCATGCAACGTTGCACACGGGAGCAGATGCGCAGATTCTTACCGTTGCCGGCGCGCCGGAGGTCATACTTTCGCTTTCATCCTCATTGCTTTCCGATGACGCGCACAAGCCATTCGGAAAGAAAGAAAAGGAATCTATCGAAAAAGAAATTACTGATTATTCCACGAAAGGCATTCGAGTTATTGGATTTGCGTATACGGAATATCCGCTTCATCATGCCCTTACTCTTGAAGAGTCCATGATAAAAAATCTCACCTTCGCCGGATTTTATTGTCTAGAAGATTCTATTCGTCCAGAAGCGTGTACATCAATCCAAAAAGCACAAAGCGCGGGAATTCGCGTAGTCATGATTACCGGCGACCACGCGCTGACCGCGCAGGCAATCGCGGAAAAAGCAGGGATCTTTCGCACGGGCGATACCGTACTTACCGGGCAAGGCATGGACGCGATGAACGATAGTGAGTTTCAAAACGCGCTTGCCACTACCACAGTATTCGCGCGCGTAACACCGCAATATAAAATGAGGATTATCAAGGGATACAAGGCGCGCGGAGAACTTATCGCCATGACTGGCGATGGCGTGAATGACGCGCCGGCTCTTGTCGCCGCAGACCTTGGTATTGCTATGGGAAAGATCGGAACAGAAGTGGCAAAAGAAGCGTCTGACATTATTCTTTTGGATGATAATTTTGCAAGCATCATTGCCGCGGTGGAAGAAGGCAGGAATATTTATAAAAAAATAAAGCGAGTTATTCTCTATCTCTTTGCGACAAATCTCGGAGAAGTATTACTTATTGCGGCAACACTTCTTCTCGGCATGCCATTACCGCTGGTACCTGCGCAAATTATCTGGCTCAACTTAGTAACGGATAGCTTTTTTGACGTATCGCTTGGCATGGAGCCAGATCAAAAAAATATTCTCACACAACAGTGGCGCACAGGAAAGTCTCTTATTGATACCATAATGCTGATTCGTATTTTCTTCATGTCGCTCACTACCATGATTGGCGCGCTTACGATATTTTCTTTTTACTATCAAACAGACCTTCCAAAAGCATGGACGCTCGCCATGACTACTATCGCGGTAGCGCAATGGTTTAACGCGTGGAATTGCCGTTCCGGACGCACCTCGCTCTTTGCCATGAATCCTTTTTCAAATAAATTTCTTGTTGGCGCGCTTGGTATCGTACTCGTCCTACAGTTTACGGCGATCTATACGCCATTTCTGCAGGTTGTTTTACGAACCGTTCCACTTTCGCTTTCCGAAATCGGCATCTGTATTCTTCTTGCCGCGCCGACAATTCTTGTTGAAGAGTTGCGGAAACTTATTACGTGGGTGATAAGTAATCAAAAAAATAAAAATATCGCACCGCATGTCATTCCCGCCCCCGATCGTAGCCGAGGGTAAACTCCAGAGGGAATCCAGTGATTAGAATTCTCTCTGGATTCTCGGGTCAAGCCCGAGAATGACAAGAGAGTATTTCTTCTAATAATACTATCTCTATGGACTTCTTTTCTTTTGATCTCGTCACCTTCATTAAAACCATCGGCTATATCGGCATCGCTCTTATTATTTTCGCGGAGTGTGGTCTTTTTATCGGATTAGTGTTTCCCGGCGACAGTCTGCTTTTTACCGCGGGATTTCTCGCGTCACAAGGATACTTTGATATTACTGTTCTCGTCGCGATCATATTCTTCTTTGCAATCATTGGAAATATGGCCGGATACGCGACGGGAAAATCTTTTGGTCCAAAAATATTTTCAAAAGAACGCTCGCGTTTTTTAAAACCGGAATATCTGGTTCGCACCACTGACTTTTTCAAAAAGTACGGCGCGAAGGCGATATTTTTTTCCCGGTTCTTTCCCGTTGTCCGCACGCTCACTCCCCTGTTTGCAGGTGCGGGAAATATGCCTTACAAAGCATTCATTGGATATACCATTCTTGGAGCGTTCGCATGGGGCGTACTCCTGCCGCTTCTGGGATTTACTTTAGGAAAAACAATTCCTGATGTAGACAAATATCTTATCCCGATTATTCTCGGCATCGTCTTCCTCTCGCTCCTTCCTACGATTTTTCATGTCATTGCGGAGAGGAGGAAGAGATAAAGAAAATTTATTTCCAAAGCCAGAAATGGAGGCCATTCTTACATGATCACACGGCCAGCTCGAAACTCGAAAGACTCATCTCCTCTTAGTTATCGCACATTCCATTTTTGAGTTTTTTGCAATTCACCCGTTCAAGAATGGGAACAGCAAAATGAATCGCGCTCCATTCCTATCACCCATCCGTATCACGCAAGAAATGAACACATCTGCTCATCGCTCTGCACTCCAAAATGACAGGAAGCAGGATGGACCAGGGTATGAGTTTTGTTGGCAAACCAATCCGCTGGATTGCGGTGATTCTAAAAGCCAACGTTCACTCGTAGTTGAATCCAAGAAACCAAGAGGACAAAAATCAAGTGACCAAACCCTGGTCTCAAGCCGTGCGGGAGAGGAGCACGCCGAGGAGACCAACCGTGACGTCGGGGCTGTACCTGCCCACGTGCGCACCGACCGCGTCGAAGACGCCGACGAGCACGAGGCGGCCATCAGAATCGCGGGATTTCGTCCACGTCCATGTGCTTGGCAATAAGTGTACTCCATTATGCTTGTAGTATGCAGCAAGATCAAAGAGCACATCAACGCCACTTTGGCGGCACATCTGATTTATTTTAAGGTTGGCAAGTCGCTCTGCATACTGCTGCCACTTGTTGTTGTCCTGCAATTCTGCCTTAATTTGAATTGACGTTTTGCCTGGAAACGTAGCATTCACCCATGCCTCAAATTCTTGAATGGCGTCTTCATACTCCCGCGACATTCCTCCTTTAAACACTTCATTTTTGAGATGATCACGAATGGCAATTGTCTGATCATAATAATTTTTGATCGTTGAGTTTTGAATCAACTCTTTGCTTACAAGAGCCCATGAAACTCGTGGCGTTTCTTTGGTAAAAAATTCAGACTTCACTTTCCAATCATCTGTTGGATTGTGGAGAGCCTTAAAATCTCCAGCAAAATAAAGGTCAAGGTTCTGCATGGTCAGTGGCTTTCCACCTGGAAGTGCATCCATGCGCAAAATAAGAAATTCCCCGCGCTCTTTCGCCTCCGTAAGTTCCACGGCAGAAAATGGAATTGGCGGCACGTCCTTTACTTCAATACCAAAAATTGTTTTAAGAGCGTCTGGACCTATGAAATCCTTTTCCTTCATGATTTCTTTCGCTTCTGCCAAACTAGCCTTGCCCCTTTCTCTTTTATTAACTCGAGAGGGCTTAGGACCCTCTTCCACGCGAGTAAATTCGCGGTGAAGGACTTCGACAGGAACTTTGAGGTATTCTGGTGCCATAGAGTTATAATTTTATTCTGCGTGGTTTGAGTTTTTTAAATTGGGTAATGATATCTTTTGCCAAAATCAGCGGAAGCTGTGAAAAGGATTCGATCGGATCAGCGGCGTCTTCACCATAGGAAGGAGGCGCTTTTTCACCGATGATATAGGCGCGCACTGCCATCTTCTTCTCCTTCATACTGCGATGATGTGCAAGTACTGACGCAACATCATTGGGGGAACCATCCGTCACTTCTGCAATATAATGAACTGGCTGTTTTTCGGCAGGTATCTGTTTCTTCTTTAAACCAAGAACTTCCTTATCAAAAGCTTGCTCTATTAAATCAAGAGTTTGATGAATGGGTGTTCCGCCGGTTGCACATTGTGCAAGCGCTGTATAAAATGCCCATTGCTCTTTCGGGCCCCAGCGGTCAGTCAGAGGTAATTGGACTCTGCCTTGTTGTGATGCGACGGTCACCATTATTTTAATCGGCAATGAGACATCCTGGGATCCCATCTGGCGGGACACAAACGCGCACTGCATAAGTGAGTCGACAAACAACAACCCGACATCACGCTGAACATCGGCTTTCGGGCGACTTGATGCGGGATCTGGCTGTAACATTGATCCCGAAAGATCAAAGGAAAAATAGATATTCAGTCCACCAAAATCAACCAACGTCTTCTCAACGGTAAACTCCTTCTCAAACCCGGTCGGGTTATACTCTCCCGCCTTGACATCTATTTTTGCCGCGGCCGGATCTTCAAACCGATCTCCTTCATCCATGCGAACAGGGCCTCGATAGTCGGATTGTTCCCGAGTAAATTCCTGAACGATTTTTTTCCACTCATCGATCAGGCGTTCGACGATAGGGGTGTCTGTCTCATCTTTGATTTCGCGTACACGCTCAAGAGCGCGGGCGTATTCTCGCGCCTGTGCGGGCGTACACTCTGCCATTTCTGCAAATCGCTCGTCAGCCGTTGAATACTCTTGAGATTTTCCTTCTTGCTGTCCCTGCTGCTTTTCAAGTTCTTTGATTTTTTTCTCGACATCCTCCTCGCTCGCCATCTCATTTTCATTTTCACCAAAGTCACCCTCACCCGAGAGATCCTGCTCTTGGGTCTCTTCATCCATATTTGGATCTCCTTTTGGCGTTGCGTCAAGACGCACCCATCGCCTGCCGATCACATCATAGACCTCAAGCCATGCATGTCCATTCCCGGCATGGAGAATCGCCTCATCCTTCTCACCCTTTTCTTTTGAAAAATATCCGCTGATAAACCTACAGGTGATTCCTGCTTCGGTTAATACACGAGCGGCGGCCGTATTGGCCACATAGCAATCTGCCTCTCTTTTCTTCCAGATCGCTTCAAAATATTTCTGAGGATTTTTTGTGTACTCAGCGTATGCCTTTGAATTATTCGAATAGGTGAGGTGTTCGCGAACCTTTTTGACGAGCAGTCGCGCTTTGGCAAGTGATGCCAACCTACTTGCCTTTGTCTCCTGAATTGTCTTGAGAATATCTGAGGGCAGTGATCCCTCGATCGCGCACTGTTGCACACTCATACGCTCACCTTCTTCTCGATAGGTTTTTTTCGCAATGGTTATTTCGTATGACGCTATACCCTTTCCTGGGATATCAAGGTACCAATGTCCATCTTGATTTTGCACCACTTCTGCGGATTCATCCCCAGACACAAGACTATTCACCTCGCATGTCCAGTCATACGGGAGAGGAAGAGCCAACGGAGCACCCCTCGTGACTTTGCCTGAAAGAATCCGCTTCCCTATCGGGGCGGTTTCACTGTACTCAGGGTCGTGAAATTCATTCTCTGGCTTGCCCCATGAAAGGGTCGCGGGGTCGAAGCGATCAAATGCGAGACTTTTGTAATACCCGCCATAAAAAGGGCGGACGGTAAAGAGTGGCTTTGGCTCGCCCTCTCGCTTCTCCATTCCCGACTCCATAGACGAGCGGACCTCTTCAGATGGTGGAGGAACATCATCATCAGGCGCTGGCTGTTGCTCAGTTTCTCGAGACTGCCCATCTTCTTCTTCGGTAGCTTCTTCCTGTCTTTTTTCTGAGAGAGCTTCAAGATCTTGGGACACTAACCAATCAACACTTGATTTTATCTGAAGCTCATACAAGTCTTTTTTAAATGACCACGAAAAAGCCGGGTCTGCAAAGGCCTTAAACGCATTAAGAAATCCTTCTTTTGTTTTGATGTGTGCCAACGGCTCTAAAAGATTCTTCACGCGCTCATCGTAGCCGGATACATCCATGGCAGAATCGGGATCGCGCATCTGTGAACTTAGTGCGGTGAGGAACTCGTTGGTGAGAGGCAAAGGGGTAAACGAATCTGGCATTGCAGCGCCCTTCATTGTTCCCTCTACGATATCCCTTATTTCCTGCGGGATCCGCTGCTTCCACTCAAGATAGCTTCGCGCATCGGCGATATCACGGAATTCAAAAGAAGGGCTCCTTTCGGGAGCTTCCTTCTCTGACCGTTGTGAATCCGGATCGAAGTTGAGTGACATAGATGCCGTGATTGTAATCCAAGAAACCAAGAGGACAAAAATCAAGTGACCAAACCCTGGTCTCAAGCCGTGCGGGAGAGGAGCACGCCGAGGATATCATTCGTGACGACGGGGCCGTACCCGTCCACGCTCGCACCGCCCGCGCCGAAGCTGCCGACGTCCACGAGGCGGCCATCAGAATCGCGCGTAGCTGTCCATGTATACATATTCTCCAAAAGACGTTCGTCGTTGGTGTTGAGAAAAGTGGTGAGGAAGTCAGAAAGAACTTCCGGAGCCGACTGGCGCGTAAGTTGAGTGATCGTAAGATTTGCGAGCATCTCTGCTGCTTTTTTCGAATTACTTTGAATCAATGGCTCAATGATTGGCCTCTGGCTAAGAAACTCATCAATAGCTACTTTGAATACGGGTGGCAAACCTGCCCTATATACATGTGTCTGAAGATGGGCAACGATTTCGTCTGTCTGCTTGAGATAATTCTTATTCGTTGAAGTGGGTAGCACTTCTTTACTGACCAATGCCCACCCCGTGCGACATACCTCCTGCTTGTAAAATGCCTCGTCTTTATACCAATCAACAGCCGTAAGAATCTTTCCCTTGTTCTAAAAAGCCGCTTGGCAATGCTCAACCATTTTCTTCATCGAAAGATTGGAGCCATCCGATGCCTTATCGGTGCGGAGAATAAGCATCTCTCCTCGTGCTCGTGCCTCCTGTAGCTCTTGGTTTGTAAACCGAATTGTGGGGGCTTGCACTTCAACGCCAAAAGCCTTTCGGAGCGCGTCAGGCCCAAAAAAGTATTCCGGTCCCATTATTTCACTCGCCTCCTTCAGCGATATTCCAGATTCTGGTGATTTCGAACGTGCTTTTTTTGTCACTATTTCCACTCTTTCGATGATAGGCATGTTGTCGCTCTTCGCCAAGCCTCTGTATTCATAGGTAACACCTCCGCGCTCTATTTTTTCTCCTGGCTGAATAACGGACTTGCGACCATTCTCATCTGTCCATCGTGTTGGAACACGGAGAAATTCCTCTCTCTTTCCCTCAATAATAGCAACACCTTCCGCCAAAACAGGCTCCTGTGAAAGCACCTCTTTATAGATAACCCGTGGAGAGAGGAGTCCGATATCTCCCTGTGTAAGAATTTCCATTTCAATAAACGGAGGATTATCGATCGCTTTTTGCACATCGATACTGTAATGCTTCAAAAAATCCTTTAGCAACTGTCTGTCGTCCTGTGTGTATGCGGCTTTTGAAAGAAATTCAGCTTCGATTCTTTCGGAGATGTAACATTCAAGACTCTTTTTCCTTCCAACTGTCCGGTAATCTCCCAGCCATTTAAGAACCGTACCGATATCCAAGACCAGGTCTTTGAGAAATTGAGCCTCGCCTCGTGCATTCAAAACGGTTGGCTTGTGTGAATACGATTTGTTGAGTTCATTGAGCGCATTTGAAAGGCGCCACAAAAAGCCACCTTCAGACTCCTTTGTCTCAAGGTGACGGAGTTTCACTTTCCGATCCAAGGTTTGGCCTTCTATCTTTACTGTTTCAGTTTTCTCTTCATAGGTATATCCGGGCGCTATCTCTTTTTTAGATGCGCGAAGACGACCGTTCTCGTCGATCAAGGCACCGAGGAACATCTCATACAGTTCTGGATCCTTTGCGGTCTGCGGGGCGTAGTCAACATCGATTTTTGCAAATTTGCGAAGCACTTCAGGAGGAATGCGCTTGCGGCTGCTATACCGATCCGAAGCGAGGTTGACCATCGCGCAATACAGAAAAAGCGGAGCCACTCGTTCTTCGGTGTTGGTGACTGGCATCTTAATCTCCTGCCTGACGTCCAGGACGAAACGCGCGACATGCAGGTATTCTGCTCACTTTCCTCAAGAAGATTAAACTCGTCATCCGCAACAAACCGACCTTCATGAATAGGCTCTTCATCAAGAGTGGACTCTTTGCCGGTGACCGCCTCCCCTATTTCGGCAAAAACATAGTATACAACTTCTTTGTCGCCTTCTTTTCGAAAGCTTCTTTTTGCGATTAAGTCCTGAAATCTGGTGTCCTTCCCGGGAGTTTCTGCGGGCGGGTGGCCCGTGAACACACGCGCCGCCTGCTCAACAAGTCGCGTTTTACCAGTTCCTGACTCACCGGAAAACAATAAGGGTTTGCCGCCAAGCGCGGCGCCTTCAATCTCTTCAAGATAGCCTCGGCGTGATGGGGTCCAGATAAAATTCTGCTGTTTTAACTCATGGGCATATCTCTTCAGCGCATCATACATCGCCTGCGCCCAAAGCTTCGGACTTATCTCAAGAAGCTCCTGTAATACGTCTCGCTTCACCTCAAGCTGGTTCTGTGCGACTTCAAAGGCGATGATTTGCGATTCGGATATTCCTTCGGCTCGATGAGAAAAAAGCTCTTTTGCCGATGCGTCATAAATATCCTCAAGATCCCTGATTTCCCTCCGCAAAACTACGTACTTTTCCTTATTCCCATTCAAATTCTCTATTTCATAGAGATGCCTGTCGTAGTGTTCGTGAAAAATCTCTATTGCTTCCTCATCCTCACCGAGTGTTTTTAAAAGAGAAAGAGTGCCGAGCAATCTTTCTTTCTGCTTCTTGCCAAGCTTTCCCTTCATCGACCCCTCTTCTGATACCTGCGCATCTTCTTTGGTCGCTTTCCTTCCAGTCATGACACCCTTCGCCTCCTGGAAGAGCGCCCAATACGTTTCTGCGCGTTGCTCTGGCGTGAGATACGAAAAATCTACTGACGCAGGAACAATAGTTGTCATGTCTATTCCCTTCTTTTCCTCAAGGGTGCGGATAAATGCGGCGACTGGATCTTTGCGCGCTTCTTCAACGACAGTATCCACTGATCGCGAACCACGTTCTGGCATAGGTATTAGATATTGTATTTGCCTTTACTTTACAGGGAATCGTGTCAATAGTCAATAATTTCGCAATATAGCTAAGTTCAAATCATAATACATAACCTTAATCTCACGTCGCGTCCATATACTGCTTCACTTTTTTCGCGATGAATACTTCTATTGTTTTTCTTAAAACGGTTTTTCCTAAAAAATCTATCGTCTGTGTCGATACATCTTTAAAAGCTTACGCGCGTGAAATGTGAGAACTTCTTCGTGCATAGTTGGAAGGTTTAATGCCAAAAACAACCCTCGCAAGCTGGATTGACTCGGGATGAAACTCTGAAACGAGGCGACGCTTGAGGATAATTCGTATGGTATCATCGCCATAGTGCTTCCGTATCCAACGCCATTGGTCTATCGTCCCCTCATTAATCGCACTCATAATAATATCTTCCCTGTCTCTTTGAATATCTAAACTATTCCATTTCAATCCCCATAAAATCGGCCGAAATGAGAGCGGCAGTTGAGCCTTTTTTACCGTTTTTTTTCTCTTCATATGGTAGCAGTATACTATAAAATGGGCATTTTCGCACCCTCATTTTTTGCACCCAACCCCGTGTTTCTTAATATACTGATACGCGCTGGTAGCGGCGACCGCTCCCATGGCAGCAACGGTGATATCCTGCCTGAATGTCCCAAAAAGATTTGAGACATCTCCTGCGACGAATACACCTTCGATGTTCGTCTTCATGGTCGCATCGGTATTGATGTACGCAGTAGCATCCAAAGATACGCCTAACGCCTGTGCAAGCTCCACTCGTGGAGACTGGCCGATCTCAATAAAAAGTCCATCAAGTGACAACTCCAACACTCCTTGATATGCCCGAGAAAGTGTAATCCCTTCAAGCCGATCAGTACCAAGAAGCGCAGTCACCTGTGTCTCATAAAGTATCTGGACCTTCTCGCCAAATTTCATCAGCGCATCGATATTGATAGGTTCAGCTCGAAGTTTTGGACCGCGTACTAAGATATACATCTTTTTTGCGTACTCAGCGGCAAGTGAGGCGCCCTTGATAGCGCCATCCCCTCCTCCCACGATCGCGATGGTCTTGTCGCCATAGAGCGGAGCATCACACACGGTACAGTAGTGAATGCCCTTTGACGTCCACTCCTTTTCATGAGGAAGGCCAAGATGTCTGTGCGCGCTTCCCGTAGCTAAAATAATCGCCGTGGCGTGATGTTCATCGCCTTTTTCAGTTTGGACAAAAAAACATCCATCATCCGCTTTTGTGATATGCATAATACGCTGATCAATCACCTCCGCTCCGGCAATCAGCGCTTGCTCTTTCATACGCATGACCAGCTCAAGTCCATCAATCTCCACATAGCCGGGATAGTTTTGGATATTCCCCGCGTTTGTATTGAGACCGCCAAACTCATCGCCAAAAACAGCAGTCTTTAGACGATATCGCCCCGCGTAAATACCGGCAGAAAGGCCGGCGGCACCGCTCCCCACCACGATAAGATCATAGTTCATAGATGATATTTTTTATACTTCTTCCTGTTCTTTACAGCACGCTTCTTCTCCTACCTTTCCGATACAACATGCGCAGTTGCATCCCTCGCAACATCCCGCGCAACACTCCCCTACTCCGCACTGCTCGTTTTCACAGCAGATATGTTCTTCGTTCATATGTATGGCATTAAAAAATTATTACGCGATTCCTAAGAGTTTTTTAATCTGCGTCTTATCAAATCCAATAATATACGTCCCATCTATATTAATGACCGGAACACCCATCTGGTTTGTCTTATCCACCATCTCTTTTCGCGCGGCCAAATCCACCGCAACATCTTTTTCTTCATAGGCGATATTATTTTCCTTAAAAAATGCCTTTGCCATCTTGCAATACCCGCAGGTAGGCGTGCTATATATCGTAATATTGGGCATACGTATATATCATCATGAATAATTTCTTTTTATTATACTCCATCTAAAGAGCTTGACAATAGAGACGATATCAGGTATACTTCGAATGAACCTAACAATAAGGAAATGCAAACTATCATTCCACAATCTACATTTCGCATCATAAGCAGTCTCGCGGCGAGCATGTTTTTAATTGTATTTGTATTCGGATGCGTTATCAGCGCCACAAACGCTGCCACCATGGATATGGATCACGGAGTATCTCAAACGGGATATGCCGCATCGATACCCGTAGATGGACACATGGATGACCACATGACAACCGCTCTTTCACTTCCGCAGTCTCCTGATAAAGGAATACTATTAAACACTAGGATATTCTTACTGCTTGCGCTCACATCAGTACTAACGGGGATATTCGCCGCGCATACCATACTCGCTCAAAGCATATACTTAAAAAAAGAACGGGTATTTCTTTATAATCCCGCTATCTCTCTTTTTCGTACCGGTATAACCAATCCAAAAATTTTCTAACACGCATACAATTTAAAAGTATCTCTTTTGCATATACAAAGAGATACTTTTTTGTATGCTTATTCGTAAATATGAAAAATATGTTACATAAAAAAATGATTGGAATTTTTGCGATGGTTATTCTCGCATCTGGCGTCAGTGTCAGTGTAGCGGCAAGCGGAAAATGGAAAAAACCTGACAAGCCAAAAGAAGAAAAAAAAGAGACGCAGATCTCTCTGCCGCTTGAAATGGCTATGGGAGACGGACTCACACGATTGAGCGACGCGAGCGCATCATGGCCGGGAGAGCTGGTATCTCCCACTACTATTGAGGCGCACCCGCAAAGCGAGGGAACAATCGTGGAACTGAATGTCCGCGTAGGACAAAAGGTCTCGCGAGGAGAGATACTCGCGCGTCTTTCTCCCCCTCCTGCATCCATAGAACGAGCAAATGCCTCATCAGAAAAAAAACAGATGCTTATTCGCGCGCAAGCAAATGCAGACGCAACCGCACGCTTGGTAGCAAAATCCAAAGTACAGTTTTTGGAAGCGCGAAAATCACTCATCCCTGCTCGGGATGCGGCCATTGCATTAAATCAAAAAGAAACCGATCGTATTGCATATCTCAATGAGAGTTCGGTTATTCAACTCGAGAAAATGAAGCAAGAAAAAAATGCAGCAGTAGAGCTTGCGACAAAAGAACGAGATCAGGCGACATTAAACATGTCACTTAAAGAACGTACATTGCGTGTCTCTCTCCAGCAGACAATAGAAAAAAATCTTCAGGAGCTGACGACATGGGTGCATCCGGATGTTATGCAGATTCTCAAGGGATCATCTCTCCAGTTCAAATACGGAGTTGGCTTATGGGATCAACAGTCACGATATACCTATGAGAAAACGCTATTTAATACATTGCAGGATCTCCAGAAAACCTCTTCTTCGCTACTTGATGAGTCCGCGCTTACATACGCGCAAGCGTTTAAAATTCTCGTCTATTCAACAAACACGAGTGACGCTATATCTTCTACCAATCTTGAAAGTCTTAAAAATATGGCTCGAAAAGATCAAGAAATGCTCACCGACGCGTCAAATGAAAAACGCGATAGCGAACGCATGGCGCAAGTAAAAGAGGCGGAACTTCAAAAAATGATTGCGGAACGCGACAAAGAAGTTACTGAATCATCTATCAATGAAAAGCAGGCACGTATTAGCTCTGAAAGTAATGAAATCACTCGGAAAAAGGGAGTGATAGATTCCGAACTTGAATATCAAAATCGAGTCCGAGAAATTGATGTCAAGATTATTGAACTGGATCGGGATCTTGAACTTGCTCGCGCGGAAGTACGAGCCGCAAAAAGCGCGTACCAAACGTTTATCGAAGAGCTTTCATCTCAAACCGTCATAGCGCAACGAGCGGGTACTGTTTCCGGTATCTTTAAAAATACCGGCGACTACGTTACGCCGGAAACCGTCGTAGCCACTATCAGTCAAGACAACACACAAGATGCATTTATTAGATTCCGCATCCCAAGCGATGCGAAACTACCAGAAGTCGGAAGCGAGGTTACTATTTCACGTCCAAGCTTTCCGTTTGACAGACGTATGGCAATTATTGTAGGCGTTGGAGGCATCTTGGGAGAAAATGGCGCATTCACCGCGGAGGCGGAATTTACCGAAGACGTTGATTGGCCGATTCATGCGCTTATTCGCGTAACGTCATCAGAAAAAACTGCGAGCATCCTCATTCCATTCACGGCGTTGCGCTGGGATGAGAACAATCAATCGCATATCTACGTTGCCGTATCAGATACGCACGTGGCAGATAGAATTATTAAGACGGGAAAAGCAGTTGGCGATAAAATTGAGGTTACTGAAGGTCTCAAACCTAAAGAAATGTTTTTGAGTCGTCAGATTCCGGAAAGCGTACTGAAGACTATTTTAGTCAAGGGTGATGAAGCGCAAAATGTTGAGATGAAAAAAGGCACTTCAGATACGTCAGATAAAGAAGATTCGGGCGAAGCCTCCATGGAAGACATGGGGCACGGCGAATAGACGAAATTACATCATAACCATATACCTATATGAGTGCATTTTTTAACACCGTCATTCACTGGTCAATAAAACATAAGATGACCACGCTCATCATTGGCGGCATTATTACGGTTGCGGGAGTTGCCGCTCTTCTAACCATGAAAGTAGATATATTACCAGATGTCAACAAACCGACTCTGGCAATATTTACGGAAGCGGACGGACTTGCGGCAGAAGACGTTGAACGGCTCATCGTAAATCCTATTGAGTGGTCCGTCTCTGGAGCTCCCGGCATTGAAAAAGTCAGAAGCACCTCAACCTTTGGATTGGGAATTGTAAATATTGAGTTTCAATGGGGCACTGACGTATATCGCAACCGGCAGATCATTCAGGAACGGCTTGCGCAAGCGAATCTTCCCAAAGACGTCAGACCGGTCATCGGACCGATATCGTCCGTCATGGGAGAAATTATGTGGGTCGGTCTCACCACCACAGATAAGGCAACTGTTACCCCAATGAAACTGCGCACTATAGCAGATTGGACATTGCGTCCCGCGCTCCTTCGCATTCCGGGTATCTCAAATATCCTCATCATGGGTGGAGATGTCAAGGAATGGCAGATAAACCTGAACGCGGAACGGCTCCGCAGATACGGATTGCACATAGAAGACATTAGTATGGAGATAAGCGGCTCGCTTAAGAATCGGGGTGGTGGCGTTCTTCTCCAAAATGATAAAGAGTACCCTATTCGTATTCTTACAGTTCCCTCTCATGCAGAAGATCTTGAGGTGATCGCCATCGGAATGTTTGAGGGAAAAGTCATTCGACTTGGAGATGTAGCGGATGTACGAGAGCTCCCAAGTGTTGTACGCGGTACTGCCGCGATTGACGGTAAGCCCGGCGTACTATTACGGCTTGTTCGCCAACCGGATGCTGAAACAATAAAAGTCACGGACGCGATTGATGAAACGCTCGCGCAGATCCAAAAAACACTTCCCAAGGGAGTAGAGATAAAAAATGACCTCTTGCGCCAAGAGTGGTTTATCCGTGCCGGACTCAAAAACGTTATTGAGGCATTACGAGACGGCACCCTACTCCTTGTCGTCATTCTCTTTCTCTTTCTCATGAACGTTCGCATTACATTTATTACATTGACTGCGATTCCATTAAGCATCTTTGTGACCGCGATTGTCTTTTGGTTGTTTGGACTTTCGGTAAATGTTATGACGTTGGGAGGACTTGCAGTTGCTATTGGTGAATTGGTAGACGATGCCATTGTCGGCATTGAAAATGTATATCGCAGACTGCGAACAAGTACTCATACCTCGCCGCAAGAAGCCGATACTGTTGTTCAAACTGCATCCAGTGAAGTGAGAAATTCCATCATATACGCTACGATACTTGTTGCGATCGCCTTTACGCCGTTATTCTTTATTCCCGGCATGGAAGGACGGCTTCTTGCACCATTGGGAACTGCGTATATTGTCTCACTCATCGCGTCTATGATAATCTCTCTTACTATCACGCCCGTGCTTTGCAGTTATCTCCTTGGCCGCGGACAACAACTTAAAAAACATGGAGATACGCGGTTTGTGACATACATAAAGCAAAAGCTCACACCGCTCATCTCGTGGAGTATTGATCACCCAACACTACTTATCGCAGGAGTTCTCCTGTCTCTCGTCATATCTGTCGGCCTTTACATGGGTGCGGGAAAAGAAGGTATTCCTCCATTTAATGAGGGGTCGGCAACTATCATGACCATCCTACCGGTAAGCACGAACCTTGATACGACAAATGCATTTGTAACAAGTATTGAGCAGGATCTCATGAAGATACCCGGCGTCTTGCGTGTGAGTCATTCCGCGGGACGATCGACAACAGACGCGCATGGCGGCGGCTCTAATAGCAGTGAGATGCAGGTAGTGTTCAAGCCTGGACTGGAAGAAAAGAAAAAAGAACTTTTCGTACAAATACAGGAAATTCTTGATAAACATCCAGGGGCTGATTACAGTCTTGGCCAACCAATCACGCACCGGCTTGAACAACTCATTTCCGGAGTCAGGTCGCCAATTGTGATCAAGATATTCGGCGATGATCTCGGAGACCTGAAAGAAACCGCAGAACTCATCCGCGCAGAACTTGCAGATCAATCCGGTATCAAAAACCCGCGCATTGAAAAGGACGTAACGATTCCGGAGCTTCACATAACTCCACTTACAAATCGTTTAGCAGAATACGGGATGTCTCCGGGCGGTGTCGCGGAAGAACTTGAGATGGGACTCATGGGAGAACAGCTTGGGCAAGTACCTTTGGGAAATCAACGAATCCCGGTGCTTCTCCGATACAATCTCGCATCACGCGGAAACGCGCAGGCAATTGCGGATTTGCCGCTCCCCTCATCTGAAAGTGAATCCTTGGCAGGCTCTGCCGCAGATGTGCGCATTGAGGGCGGACGAAACAGATATACGCATGAAGGCAGTAGGCGTGTCTTAGTAGTAAGCGCAAACTATCAAGGGTCAAACATTGTGGGCGCGATTGATGCGGTCAAAAAACGCATGGATGAAAAAAAATTACCGACAGGGACATTGATCTCCTATGAAGGAACCTACAAAAGCCAAAAAGAAAACAGTGTGCGTCTTGGGATATTCTTTATTGTCGGCTTGATACTTATCTTCGGAGTCCTCTATCAGGCGTTCCGATCGCTTCCCATTGTTGCGCAAATCATGCTGAATATTCCTACTGTGTTTATTGGAAGTCTTGTTGGTATTTGGCTCACCGGACATACCATCAGTCTTGCGCATCTTATCGGATTCATATCACTAACCGGCATTGTCTCGCGAAACGGTATCATGCTTATATCGCGAGCATTAAGCCTGATCCGTGAAGGACATCCATTCAATAAGGGGACGGTCATCACTGCCACGCTTGAACGCGTTACACCGGTACTTATGACATCCGCGGTAACGGCGCTTGCGCTTGTTCCGCTTCTTATCGCGCAAGACAAACCGGGAAAAGAAATGTTGAATCCCCTTGCGGTAGTCATCTTCGGCGGCCTCGTGAGTTCAACCGCCATATCGCTTCTTTTGACACCGGCAATATTCCACAAATTCGGGAAAAAGTCTGCCCTTGAAGCAAAAGAAGAAGTGACAGGATTCTAATATAAGACTAGTGAACAAATGTTTTTTGTCATCCTGAGCGTATTGTCATCCCGAGTACCCCCGAGGGACGAGGGATCTGCGTGTAATATGCTATTTACGTAGATTCCTCCACTCCATCCGCCAGCTGGCGGAGTCGGTCGGCGGAGTCCGTCGGAATGACAAAAAAAACGTTCCATAATTCAAGATAATAAACTCAACATAACAATAAAATCACTATGAAATATATTATCACAAGTATCATCGCTTTAAGTCTTATCCTCTCCCCATCTGCGGTGCTTGGCGCAGAAGATCAGGGTATGATGGCGACACCGACAGCTGACTCCATGGACAATGCGGCGGAAAAAGATATGGCGAAAGAAGAAGCGGCAACACCAAAAGCAGAAGAGATGAAAATGAAAAAAGAAGATCATGCGGCCGCGCTTAAAAAGGCAAGTGTGAAATATAATGCTACGCTTAAAAAAGCTCGGACGGCATACGCAAATGCCTTAAAAATGAAAAAGAATAAAAAAACGGAGCTTGTTAAATTAAAAAAAGCAGAAGCCACTGCATTGAAAGCGTATAAGGTGGAAAAAAATACTGCCATGAAGGCGGCGATGAAAGATGCGGCAAAAAAAGCACCAGAAAAAGCAGCCGCAAAGCCAGCAATGAAAAAGAAATAAGAAAACTTTTCGAGTATACTTGTTTTGTCTGACCCTTCGGAGCGCGACTGACGCAATCCGCCAGCTGGCGAAGGAGGAAATTTTTCCGGCAAAGCCGGATCAGATTGTCTAAGAACTGTCAAAACACTTGATTTGTCATTCCGAGTAAAACGAGGAATCCCGTAGGTATAAGTAAAAAGCGTCGGGATTCTTCGGGCTTTGCCCTCGGAATGACAGTTTTTAGACAGTCTGTGTTTTTCACTAAGAACTAAGTACTGAAAACTGTGTACTTATTTTAGTATACTCTCCATCTCTCTTTTTCTTTCAATAATACTCTATATTGTTTTGTGATATCTGTTGGCGTCATTTCCGCCGCCTCCAATTTCCCCTCTTTTATATAGACGGTGAGAACTGCCCCGTGCCGGGTCTCTTTCGAAAAAAATTGGTCAAAAATAAAATTTCCAAGGCTGTATGCGATCAATCCTCCGTGATATATTTCAGTCTCCTCTATCACGTGCGGATGATGACCGATGACAAGTGTCGCGCCGGCATCAATCGCCGCATGTGCCGCATCCTGCTGAAATCTGTTTGAGTACAATTTGTACTCATCGCCAAAATGCAGGGAGACGATCACGGTCTGTGCTAATTTTTTTGCGGCTGTAATATCCCGCACCATTTTTTTCTTGTCATAGATCGCAATTCCGGCGCGTCCGCTACGAGCTTCCCACGGCTTTGATCCTACAGCCGTATATCCAAGAAATCCGAATGACTCTTCATTCACAAAAAATATTTTTGCGCTATGCGCCTCCTTTTCTGAAAGTCCCCCTCCAACTGATTGTATATTCTCTTTTAAAAGTCCGCCAATGGTATCCTCCATCGCCTCGCGCCCCCAATCTCCGATATGGTTATTCGCCACGGATAACGCATCAAATCCCGCGAGTGCGAGCGCGTTAAATGCACGCGGATCCGCGCGAAATGAGTAGATGCTGCCGACATTTTTTCCTCGCGCTGAAATGGGGCTCTCCAAATTTCCAAAAAGAATATCTGCAGATTTCAGATACTCTTGACTATCTTGAAACGGAAGCGTCCAATTTTTTTGCCGTTTCAGTACATCGCCAACATTGCGTGAGAGCATAATGTCTCCCACAAATGTTAAGCGCACCACATCCGGAGAAATATCCTTTCGCTCAAATACCGCGTTGATATACCCCGTGGTATTACCCCCTTGCCCCGTAAAGTCAAACGAATTTTTTCTACCAAGAATGCGCACGTCACGCGCGCCGCTTTCTTTTGCCAATACCAGCGTAAGTTGCGCGCCTGCCGGTGAGTCGACATGGCGAAATGAAAATCCAATGCCATTCACATCTGAAATCATTTTCTCACTCTCCGCATCCAGAGCTTGCGCGGCCTGATATGAAAAATAATGCGAAAAATCAAAGCTCCCGATGATCATAGCACGGTTCTGAAAGGGAAGAAGAATATTTTTTATCCGAGCGATATCTGTCGAAACAGCGGTGGAAGAGACAAGGATGGGTACGATGCGCGCGCGTGGATAGAGATATGAGATAAAAAATGTCTGCACGCCAATATTATGTTCTTTTTCAAAACATGTATCATTCCGTCTCACTCGCTGTTCTTTTTTCAGCGCGGAAAGAATTTCTGTATCCGGTACAAGCGTAGCAAACGGCGTTTGAAATGCGAGTCCGGAAACAGCGACCGCGGCTTTGCATCGCTCAAGATGATCCGGCCCTATGATAATAAAGGTATCACGTGGACCGTCCGTATTCCATAGTTCATGATAGAAATCTCCAATGAATGGCGCGGCAGTTGGCAGATGATGCGAGGTAATGCCAAGATGAATATCTTTTTCCGAATTCAAACGGTCTTTTTGTATATTCCCAACTGCATCAGTCACCAAAAAAGTTAGTTCCGGAGTTCCAACACGCATACGGTTACCCTGTATGCGAATGGTATCTCGAAATGAACCGAGACCAGTCTCGAGGGGAGTTTTATTTTCGGCATATACATTCAGGGGGATACTCAATGCAAAAATGAATGTTGCTAGTACTATTCTTTGAAATAACATATCACCGCACGATAACCGTATCTTGACGCGATACATTCAGGCTTTCCAAATGTTCCATGGACTGAATCAACGATGGATTCGCATTGTATATCCCCTTCGTAACTACGCGCGCATAATAATTTATAGTTCTGTTTGTGCAATGCTCTGTTGTATCAAATCCTTTATACGTCAAGAAATATATCGCGTCGTTTTGTATGCGCACTGGATACCACGTAGGATCACACTCCGTGCCGGTATTCTCAAGTCCCGCTTGATAAAGCCGAGTAATAGGTTTTAATCCGCTCGGGAGGTAATCCACTACCTGATATGTCCCATCAAGTGCGTTATCGCTTATATTCGGATCAATTTGAATATGCACCGTGTCGCCGTCTTTGAATTCCGTTACCGGCTTGCCATCAACAAAATACGTTCGCCGTATACTTAGTTCTTCGTTTTTCACAAGTTCATCCGGGTTCTTGTCACGCTCAAATGCGGAAACGAGACGAATCGCACCTCGAACATCAGAAAAACTCAACGTCTTAAGTTCATCCGCAAAAATCGTAAGATGATATACATTGCCATTTTTCAGAGATACTTTTTCACCACGTGATGATGTGCGATAGGTAAATGTCACTTTTTCTTCACTTGATTTTTCAAGTTCAGAGCGCATAAAAAGCAACTCTTCCAGCGTATCCAAATCTCGCTCCGGATTATGCGCATTCATATATTCCCAAAAAGCGTCAGCATCGCCATCCTCACCAATCTCTGACGCGATAACTCCAACCATTCCGGTAAGCTTCACTCGCTTAGTGATATCTTGTTCTTCATCAACCCATCCTTGCGGTCCATCAAACCATAGATGATTCTTGATATTTCCTTCATACGATCTGCGCGCTGATGCAAAATCTCCAAAACGAACCAACGCGAGCGTAAGATATATAGTGTCTTCAAGCGTCAGATCATTTGTTTTTTGTTGGATTTTTTTCACTTTTACAAGTACCGGATCATCCAAGACGGCGAGACCGTACAGTGCTTTTGCAATACGATGAATATCCGTCTTTTCATCATCTAGTACTGTCTGGAAATATGTTCTCGCGCGCTCTTGAGATATAGTATCAGTCGCAAGATCTGCAATTTTTGCTGTAAGCTCTACGTCAGGGTCACTATATGGAAACAATCCAACACCGCCGCCTTTTTCCATCGATTGATATGCGCCAAGATCTATATCTTCATGTACCACTGTCTCTTCAAAATAATCAGATAGAAACTGCGCTGCGTAATGTGTACCAACAATCTGATCAACGCGAATTCCAGAACCGTAAAAATTTTTGTACAGCGCATCGTAAAATCTTCCACGGCCCATATCCATAAACGCAAGATCCGTGTATCCATCTTTCTTTCCTTCTATGTTCAAAAGAGATGGGGCAACTTGGTAAGATTTTGTCTCATACTTTTGGAAATAACTGCGCACCACGACGACGGGACGGATCACTGTATCTTTTAACACTCCTTGCGAAGCGGAAATCGTAAGCTCATATTGTCCCTCAGGCAGACTTCCCAACTCAAAAGACATCTCATTATTTTTTACGGCCTCCTTTTTATCTAAATGGAGCGCATCGCTTTTTATGATAAATTCTGTCTCTTGATCCGCCTTAAACTCACTGCCAAATGCGCGCACGCGAATAATAGGATTATCTCCGGCAAGATATGTCGTACTGATTGTCGTATCAATAAAAAATGGCAATGAGACTGGAATAAGTTTTGTCGTCTGTCCGGCACGAATACCGTTCGGCGCAAATCCTTGCGCAAGGATACGCCATGAGGTGATATTGTCCGGCGCGGTAAATGTGGTAGTCGCATGGCCATCCTCGCCGGTACGCACAGACTCATACAGCGCGGTATCCTCAAATTCTTGACGAATGCGCATATCGCCTCCACCCTTTTCCTGATTATGCACAAATCTGTTTCCCGCAAAGTATGTATGGTACTCTCCCACGACGATGTTATATACAAATGTATTTCCTTTTTCACTATATTCCACGGATGAGACCATTTCATTTTTTCCATCTGCAGTCAATATTATATCTCCTTTTTTTAATACTCCCGCCGGCTGCCATATACCGTTAATAAACAGTGTATGTTCCGGTGTCACCTCAAGATCATCATTTATTCGCATATACCAATCTACACGATGCCAAGAAATTCCTTGTACAATAGCAGGCACACGCACATGATCCTTCTCTGATATAAATGTTGAAATACGATCACCAATACGTACATCGGAAATATTCTTTGATGAGCCATCCCACATACGAATAGGAGTTTTACCGGTAAAACATCCTCCGCCCTCCGCGGCACTCTTATTTAGTTCCACATACTGTGCCGCATCTGTAGTAACCCATATATCATTCTCGGCGCTTGAGTAAATTTTTTCCAATACATTTTGCTCATATGTATATGGCAACATATGATAAAGTGACTCATCAATTGCCGCAAGATTCACCTCTGACACAACACCCTTCTTATCTTTATCCTGCACAGAAATATCCAATGAGATCAAATCTCCCGGACGGTATTCTTCTTTATCCGGAGTTATGCGAATAGAAAGACCCCTGTCTTTTTCCAAAAATCGCACCCACTCATAATTACTTTCTTCAAAGCCGTACGGTCCCAATGCAACCGCACGATATTTTACCAAAGGCACAAAAGCTTCCGTAAACACATCTTCATATTCAAGTCCTTGTTGAATTGATACGTTCTCAATACTCGCGCTCATTCGAAAAAAAAGAATTGGAGAAGAGCTTTTTTTGTTTTCTCCCATCATGCGAGCAACGAGCCGGACTTTTTCTCCGATAGAATATTTCTTCTCGCCTCCGCTTTGTGCCGTGTCTTTCTTTTCCAATGTAAGTGAAAATTGTTTCCATGCATCATATCCTCCGGAAAAATACCACAGCGATTCACTGGATTTGAAGACTCTATTTTTCTTGTCTTTTCCGCTAAAAATAACCTCATACCATCCGGCTTCTTTATGTGGAAATTTCTTTTCAAATATCCACTCTCCGTTTGCGTCTGTGACATCGGATAATTCTTCCATGGTTTTATCCTCTATCCAATAATCGTATTGCTTCCGAACCGTCTTATCAATGGGATCGTAGTATTGACCTATTTCTTTTTTACGAGAAATATGTTGTATAACACGCGCGGTAAGACGCTCACCTGCCGCGGGATCACCAATAAACTCACTACTCCAAAGATCCGGATTTTTATTTTGTACTTTCCCGATCTCAAGCTTATTTACTTTTGCCCGCAGACGATACGAGCCGCCTCCAAGATCCTCGTGAAATGACTGAATATATCGCTCCGGTCCGAATACCAGTATACTCGCGCTTCCCCAAATCTCACCCTCTTCTGAAAGTGCGGGCGTAAATGTAAATTCCAAAGATTGAGGGTATCGATCCCACTCATTGGGACTATATTTTGGTGTATACAAAACGATTCCCTCCCCTCGTTCGTTGAGCGTGACATCTCCCTCAATAGTTTCGTCAATCCACCGACCGGCATACCGAAGCTTCACTCCGGATACAGGCGTTCCATCAAAAAATGCGGCCTTCACTTTAAATTCCGCCGAAGTATCAGTATATATCGCAGATTGCGATGCGCTCGCAGTAATAAGATATGCCGGCTTGGTATATGTCATGATCTCTATGGGAATACTCTGCACATATTGGTCTGACGTAGAAAACTCGAGTGAATAATATCCCGGCGTTGCGCCCTTGAAAGATATTTCTCCTTGCACCGTATCAAACTGTGATACGACCACATCCGCTGTTTCAATGGTTGTATATTGATCACCGCCGCGAAGCTCCAGATGCGCTTTTTTCCCCCGAAGATCTTCATTCTTCCCCTTCAAAATTCCCCAGAAACGAAGAGTGTCCGTCATCTGATAGGTATACCTGTCAGATGAGATATAGCTCCAATACGATGTGTTCATCTCGCTCGCACTTGATGCGGGTATAAGTATTATTTCTTTTCCAAAAGTAATCTTAAAAAAATCCGCATGCACTCCCGCGTCTCCTTTTCCACTATTCTGAAGAGCTTGCGGGGTAGCAAATTCCACGAGGCCGTCTTCTTTTGTTGAACCTACCGAATCTTCGGTGTCATCCGGTGAAAGCACCGACACTGCGCTACCCGATATAGGTTTTTTTGAAGAAAAATCATAGAGCCACATAAAACTCTTTGCACCGGAGAGCGCATAATAATGCGTAAGTGACGTAACAACCGCCCATTCATAAGAATCTGATTTTTCATAAGAAAGTTGGAATACATAGTATCCCAATTTTAAATCTTTTGGAAGTTCTACAAAGGACTGCCATCCTTCCGTAATAATTTTTGGCTTAAACGTAAATTCTTTTTTTGTATTTTTGAATATATCTTCTTCTGAATTATCTTTTTTTTGATATTGCATCCAATCTTCGTTTCCCGCATGATCCGCGCGATATGCCTTCAGAAAATCATCCGAATTCGCGAAAACAAATACGGTAATCTCCACGTTTTTTCCATCTTTTTCATTATCAAACTCATAATTACGACTTAGTTCGACTACCGCCTTTTTACCCGGAACAAACTCCTGAAATTCACGCGAAAAAGATATATATGGTTTTACGCCGGAATATTCTTTTTCGCCAACCTCAAATGAAAAGACATAATCCTCATTCAATGTTTCGCCACTCGCCTCGGTTTTAAGTCCCTTCTTGAGCGTAACGGTATATACTGTCTTCTCATTTAATCCTTTTGGTAAAAAAATAAATGTCCCTTTGTGCTGTTCAAATGTTCCGTCCACTTTTGGAGAGATATCAAAAGCGCTTTGCGGATCACGGACATCCTCACGATTGAATACCATCTCTATCCCGGTATTGAGCGGAACATACGTACTATGGTTTGCGGGATTTGTGGAGAGTATGTGGAACGGCGCCTTTACCTGAAACGCCCACTGATATTCTTTGTCTGCAATATTATCATCTGTTACTGCTACGCGATATATCTTTTGTTCTCCAAGAGGCTCGCTCGGTTTTATCTCATATGTCGCGGCAGGTTCCGTAAGACCGGTCATATCTACGGGATTAGGCTCCGCATACGCGATAGGAATAAATGACGTCCCGCTCGCCATTTTTTTTACACTAAACTCAACCAGCGGCGTAAATGCGATAAATTTCTTTATCTCATCTTCGCTGAATGCGCGTGAGCTTTTTAAAACAAAAGTTGTTTCTGAATCAATACCTTCAATATTAGATTCAGATGCTTCCAGACTGAACTGCGCCGGTGTAACGCCCTGAAATATAAGTGTCCTGATACCGATCGCACCAGCGACAATAACAATAGATGCAACAATAACACCAAGTGTTGCAAAAATCTTTTTTGAAAATTTCAAACTGAATTTTTTCGAGGGCTGTTCTCCGATGAGCGGCTCTATATCTTCCATGACGGGAATACCGGATGATTTTTTTTGCGGAAGTTCTTCACTGATCTGTACTGTCTCTTTTCTTGGAGACTCATACTCCGCAAACGCGGTACGAATATCCTCATCTTCCCACCCCGCCGTACGAAGCGCGAACATCATCTCATCTTTTGTCATGCCGCTTGCGTATGCCTCGCGAATATATGAAAAAATTTCTTGTGCCATATGATGATGATTGATGAGTAGTTATGTATGTAGAATACCAGATTATTCAAAAGAAATAAATTCTTTTTCTCCTAAAAGTGGCTGTGCGCTTGCGCTATGCGTATCTATCCACGCAAGAAATGACGCGATCAATTCACGAGTTTCCCATTTGAGAAACGCGCCGTATGCGTGGCGATCCGCGGAGACACCGTATGTGTCGAGCCCAATCCTATTGCATAGGTAGAGCGCCCGCGAGAGATGGTATTTCTGCGTCACCACTATCACGGATGAGAGTCCAAAAATTTCTTTTGCGCGATAACAGCTGTCATAGGTTCTCCGTCCCGCAAAATCCAATACTAAGTCTTCTTCTGGTACTCCTTTGTCAAAAAGGTACCGCTTCATCGCCATAGGCTCATTATAATCCACGCTTCTATTATCTCCAGATAAAAGAAGTTTGCTTACTTTCTTTTTATTATAAAGTTCCAGTGCTGTCTCAAGTCTATCTTCCAGCGCAGTGCCGGGCTGACGATGCAAAAGACTTGCTCCCAATACCAATGCGGCTTTTTGAGAACTCACGGAATCTATGGTCTGTATACGATCTTGATATGCCGTCTGCACGCGAAATACGATAACGCAAAAAAATATGCCGACAATGCCAATCATGAAAAAAAGAATGTGCTGGTAAATTTTTTTGTGCCGTATCGCCATAGTATTCCATACTATCTTATCGTATTACACCTTGCGAAGCAAATAAAAAAGGCACCAAACCAATGAGGTGAGGTGCCAATACCATTGAAAGTCCAAGGTTCCAGAACCCAAGAACCGAGAAACCAAGGTACCAAGGTCTATGCGGACATGCGAACGGCGAGGAAGCGGTAGACCGAATTCCAGTCGTTGTCGAACCATCCCCGGTCGAGGTACCGGTCGGAGGAACTGCTCGAGAGGCAGGACACGTGGCGCTCACCGTCAAGCGAGACCACGGTGCCAAGAGCGACGCTCCGTTGGACTTCCGGATGATCAGCGCCGAAAGCGATCAACTCCTCGAACGTGCCGGGCCGGTAGCCAAGCTTGTTGAGTATATCGACGACCTCCTCTGAGCTCATGTAGCGGTTGAAGTGTGCGACAACAACTTCGCGCGTCTCATTCCCTTTGGCCTTGTCTACGACCAAAGGGAAATTGGTTGCCGTTATGCTGTCATTCACGTTCTTACCGCATCCGAGCGATTTGAGTCGCTTGGCGAAGTTGTCGCCGTGGCGGATGGTAATGCTGTAAGAAGTGAGGGTCGGATCCGGCTCTGCGGGAACGGGTTGCGGAGTAAGTTTTGGCTGCTGTTCAACCTTGACCGGATCCAGATAGACTGCGTGGAACACTGCGGACAGTCTGCAGATGGCACATTTCTGTATACGGTAAGCGTTACGGACACGGGATCGGGCTGGTGGGAGGGAGAGCCTGCCATGGGAAAAAGCGCGACAGCGATTATCCTTGC
>JACPMJ010000001.1:0-37221 GCA_016186045.1 Candidatus Uhrbacteria bacterium
AGAAATGCTGTATTCCCAACTTTTTCAAAATCTGTATGACTTAAACTATAAAAAATAAGAATGGGAAATCCAATATAATAATCATATTTGGAAAATATGTAGCTGTCTTCAGATGAAAAAATTTTGGAGTATACACTTGCTGCACCCAAACCCAAGACAAGAAAAATGGGGATAAGGATGCTGATGATTTCCATAGTAACATTTCAAGATAAAAATTTCTTTATACATTGTACCACTTTTTTTATATGCGAAAACAGAGGATGTTTCACCTCTATTTATAGTTAAAATTCTTTTTGAACGCATACCCATACATATGTTCGAGTAATTCGATCGTATCTTTCACAG
Organism: Candidatus Uhrbacteria bacterium; assembly: GCA_016186045.1. GTDB lineage: Bacteria > Patescibacteriota > Patescibacteriia > JACQRZ01 > JACQRZ01 > JACPMJ01. The sequence goes on from JACPMJ010000001.1 coordinate 346, forward strand.
ATAAATTATCAGTAAGATGGAGAATGAGCCGATCAGAGAATTCCTCGTGAAGAGGCGTGAGAAATTCATCACCCCAAGACGGGGAAAAGGTCGTAATGCCTTCAAAATCAATTTCTAAAAATTCATTTTTCGGTAGTGCGATGAGTAGTGGACGAAACGCAAGCAATGCTTCTTTACCGGCTTGCCGGGAGATAAGCGAAGAGTTTATTTTTTTTAATTCAAGACGCATAATCAAAATGTTATGAGTGCTAAACAGCCGCGTATATTTTTATCTATGGATTTTACAATGATGTCCGTATCCCCCTGTCGGAGCGAAAGTTCCGCATTACCTGTGCGAAAAAGCAATGTAAGCGGGTATTTCATAATGTTATTACGAACATACTTCAGTTCATTGCCCCTCCGTTCTGGAGCGCGGCCAGTAATCGTCTCGGTAAAGGCGAGGTAGAGCGCCTCCGCATGATTTTTTAGCTCGGGACGCACACGCCTCAATGTGGTCAGTATGCCTTGTCCGCGATCCGCAAGGACAATATATCGCTGATCAAGATTATATCCAAAAAAAATACCCGGAATATCAGGCCAATTGACCAAATTATGATCAAAAGAATTATTTCCTATCTCTCCCGTGGTAGATGTGATAATAGAATAAAGCTGCTCAAATCCATGCATACGCATAAGAAGCGCCTCCATCATACCTATTCGCGCGTGAAATACTCCGCTATTTTGGCAATAAAAATCGGCTTGGGGGTCTCTCCCTGTATGATCAGAAGCCCAGTTTTCTGCCATATAGAATAATTGCATGGTTTTTTTTCGTATGAATTCTGCTATTTCTTGACGCTGATACTGTCGATTACCCGTTGGATGTATACGAATTGAAGGAAAAAATCCCTTTTCATCCCATCTGCGCAAAGTTTGTTGTGATACTCCAAGTATCTTAGCCGCCTCTCCAATACTTATTATTTCATTTTTTTTACTCGCCTTCATAAATCTATACATTTCACTATATTTATTATTACACAATGTATAGATTTGTCAAAAAATAAAGAAAAAAACGAGAGCTGAACCCATTACCCCTCAAATCCTACCTTATTTTCGGTAAGGTTTCTAAATTGCAGAGCCGATGAGGGTTCGACAAGAAATGTTAATTGCTTGACATGGAGACGCACGTATAACAAAACAGAGGCCTTCACCTCTGCTTTTGTTGAAAATTCTCTGGAGCGGGATAGCAGAAATATTACTGACCTCACGATTTCATACTAACGCTCCAGAGAAAATCAGATATTTGAAGAAAACTATATGAGAGATCTGCTAAATGAATAATAAAAGAAGTTCCTTCTTTGATTGTTGAAATGACGCCGATATTTTTTTCATAATTGTATGAAAGATTATCCATATTAAGAAATGGAGCGAACATGCCAAAGAAAGAGAACCCCTTAACGATCGCGTTCAACCCTGAAAGCGATGAGGTTCATACGGGAATCCTTTGTGCCGGATTCCGGGACCATGTGTGTTTTGTATGTTGGCTACGAATTATAACACTCCTTGTGTTCTGCGACAAATTTCGCAATTGACTCCGGCGACCAGTCCGCAGCGCTGTACTTGAGGCGGTCAGGATTCTCGTGATATTCTCGATCAATCTGAATATGCCTCTTCAGATCGGAACACTCATGCTTACATGCGTCTTCTTCCGCATAGTCAACTTTGTGCTCTTCGCAACTAAACCACACACTCTCACGTTCTTCGAAAACGAAGAAGTCACTTCCCTCTCTCCTCTTTGCGAAACAGAGCCGGCAGACAATAAACTCCTCAGCCATTACGTCGATACTATCGACGCCATAATGCACTTCTACACGTGGGTCCGGCACCTCTACTAATGAGAACCCCCTCGGAAATTCGATCGCGACCTCGTTCTCTGTGTCACGAAGTCGAATCGAAACAATGTCCTGCACAATATCCTTTATTCTATCGGGATGCATCATGCTCGACCCCGTGTAGTTCATTTTTCTCTCCTTTACCACTTGTCCGGTAAGCCGACCATACTTTTCGTATGGTTGCTCTATAATACATTTATGCTATAATAACTCAATAAATAATGATATTTTGCACATTTAATAAACTATTAGTTTATTTATGTCTCTTTTCCCAACCCCTGGACTTGCTGCGGAAATTACAGAGGAGCTAAGAAATGGTCCGTTGTCGATTACAAAGCTCAAAGATCACCTTATCAAAAAGGAGTTACGGTTTACCAACCAGGGCATGTATAAGGCGCTACGAGCGCTTCGGAAAGACGATATTGTTTTTATGCATAAGAGTTTGGTTACCCTTAATCTTCGCTGGCTCCAGCACATGGAGACGTTTACCTCGCTTGCTCTGCACGCGCATACCGATCCTCGATCCGGCGCTGGAAGTTTTTTAGAACTTCAGGATGGAGATCGTATCGTCTACTTCTTCAAAAATGCAGTGCAAATGGACGCCTTCTGGAATCACGTTCTGTATATTCTTTTCAAAGCAATTCCGAAGCTCGACCGATGGTTTACCTACTCATCCCATCATTGGTTCCTGCTCTCCAGAAGAGAAGAAGAGCTTGAGCTCATGAGCTATATGAAAAATCACGGGATACGCTGTCTTTTTATCTCTGCGCATAAAACTCCTCTTGATCGTGCAGTCACTAAAGATTTTGATGGAGATAGTGCCCAGTACACCATGTTGGATGTGCCGCTTTTCCCAAAGCGAAGAAATAATTTGGGAATCGTATTAAATGTGCTGGGTGATTATGTCATCGAGGCACAATATGACAGACGCACAACTCAGCTGATTGAGGCATTTTATGATACACATGTGTCCGTCGAGCCGGACACCATCAGAGATCTCGAGGAAGCGGTAACACGAAAAGCAAAAATTAAGTTTGTCATTATGAAAGATTCCAGACGAGCAAAGAAACTGTCGCGGGCGTTTGAGAAATATTTTTACGTTGGGAAAGGTGCGATAATAAAGAAAGTAACAAATTAAATGTTTTCATTGACAGTGAAAACTATTTATGTTATACTATGTATACTATGTCTGAACTACCATCAATAAAACTTACAAAGGAGATTCTTTCCTCTATCCTCAAAGAGCAGAGAGATGCGTTTTTAAGCAAGGATCTTGGCGTGCAAAGAGAAGTGCTTGTTCCTTTAGGTAAGATTATCAAGACTCCGCATATCATTGTGATCACCGGCTTGCGGCGGGTTGGCAAGTCAACGCTCATGGCTCAAGCGGTGCGAAAATATCTCACTGATGATTTTTATTTCATTAATTTTGAAGATGAGCGCTTGCTGAATTTTCATGTAGGTGATTTTGACCTCTTATATGAAACGCTTGTGAGTCTTTTTGGGGAGAAAAAAACGTTTCTTTTTGATGAAATTCAAAACGTCCCGCAATGGGAACGGTTTGTCCGGAGATTTCATGATCAGGGATATAAATTTATTGTGACTGGCTCAAACGCATCACTTCTTAGCCAAGAATTTGGTACGCGCCTGACTGGGCGCTCGATACGGATAGAGCTATACCCTTTTTCGTTCAAAGAGTTTTTGTCATTTAAGAGGATTTCCATCCCGGATACAACCGTTCTCACCACACGAGAGAAGGGACAACTATTAAAATTGACTGATGATTATCTTACGTCAGGTGGCATTCCTGATGCGTTGAAATATCCAGAACTTGCTATCCATAAGACATTGTACGACGATGTATTGTATCGCGATATTGCGACGCGCTATAACATTGACAATGTAAAAGAATTGAAGGAGTTGGCATTTTACTTAATAAGCAATACGGCCGCTCTTATCTCATACAATAAATTAAAGGAGCTCCTTAAACTCGGGAGCGTAAACACGATAAAGAATTATATTGGATATCTTGAATCAAGCTGGCTCTTTTTTGTGGTGAATAAATATGCGTACTCGGTAAAGGAACAGCAGATTGCAGCAAAAAAACTCTACGGTATCGATACGGGACTTATACAATCTGTTGGATTTTCATTTTCGGAAAACAAGGGAAAACTCATGGAAAATGCTGTATTTTTGGATCAAAAAAGGAAGGGTCAGGATATGTATTACTACAAAACCCAGCAGGATCGTGAAGTAGATTTTTTTCTGCCGCGCAGCAACACATTCATACAGGTCACGCAAAGCATTACTATTGACTCAACAAAGATGCGAGAAATACGCGCCTTGACAGAAGCGGCGCGGGAACAAAAGAAAAAGAGTGAGCTTATTATTGTGACAGAGCGTGAAAAAGAGATAATAACAGAGGCGAAACTATCCATCCGCGTTGTGCCATTGTATGAATGGCTCTTGGCGTGATAGAAAAAGAACCCCTTAACGATCGCCTTCAACCCTGAAAACGATGAGGTTCATACGGGAATCCTTTGTGCCGGATTGTCTTGGCTGTATTCCTGATTTTAGGATATTTGAGATATGCAGTGCATGTTCCAAAGACCCATGTCTCGAAGTCTATCTTTGAGAATATCCATAAACCATGAACCAGTCGTCAAACTCCCCTCCTTCATGGCTGACATCGCTTCTCCGGCTGTAGTTATTCCGCTATCGCGTAGCATATGAATAAGTCCGTCAGGCAAGCCCATTATGTCGATCGAAATAGACATCCGATCCGTGGTATCGCAGAATTCAAGATTTTCCCGCTGTAGCTTTGCGGAAAGAAAACCTGCACCTGTCTTCCCGACGAGTCTCTCTATTTCATCTCGCGTTCTCCAGGCCACTGCTTTGAGTGTTAAAATGCCCTCTGTATTCAGAATGTGAAGTACGTCCGGATCAGGATCCGATGGACAACACCGGAGACAAGTCGAACTGTTACCGAATTTATCGCACTCGCCGGAAAGATGCAAACCGTAGTGCTGTAGTTTTTCCGTGAGCTCCTCTTCGGATTTTTTGCCGAAACCTTTCAAGTCCTTCAATTCCTGCCGTGTCTTTTTAATGACATTAGCGATTGTACTGATGTTGGCTCTTTTTAGACAGTTATACGCTCGTATAGAAATTTCGAGAGCTCCTCAATCGACCTGATTCTATAATCCTCGAAGAAGCACCCCCATGCATCAGAGGGATTTTCCCTTTGATCCGCTTTTTTCGATCCAACAGATTCAGACTGCCATTGAATACGACCTTCCCTTACAAGGATAATGTGGAAATCGCCTTCGAGGAGCTCGCGCGCCGTCGGCTTGTCGGCGCAGGACCAGAAGAGGAGTCGATGTATCTCCCCTTTAACTGTCAATGTAAGCCCGAGCGCAAGCTGTCTTTCGACGAACTGCTTCAGAATCTCGCGTGGGCAGTCATCAAGAAATGAAACCGTTTCGAAGTTGAGACTTTCCTGATAGGGGGAAGATTCATCCAAGATCGCGATAATCTTTTTCGGAACCGCCTCCCTTGTCACTTCGACCTCAAGTCGAAGGATTGTCTGTATGGGGATAGAGGTCATTGACACCTCTTCGGCCATGAAGAGATGCCTCATCGTCTCGATCGGCGACACAATGCCACGAAGAAACGCGGCTTGCACAATAAAGTCTTCCTTCCAGACTTCATCCCAATTCGGATACATTCACTTCTCCTTCTTTCGATTAATCGAACAATGGAAATATAACACACATGATTAAAAAGTCGACAAACTTATATAAATATATATCATAAAATTAATATTTGCTTTAATTTAAAATATATTATATATTAATATGTAGTCGGAAATATCGACATATATGAATTTATCCATCAAAAAAGTACTTGAAGAATTGAATTATAATAAGAAAGAAATTGATATCTATCTTGCTTCTCTTGAACTTGGAATAGGGAGCGCAAAAGATATTGCGAATAGGGCGGGTGTACGTCGGACAACATTTTATGACCTCATTGGAAATATTGTCGCTCAGGGCCTCCTGCGTCAGATATCAAAAGGAAAGCGGCGTTATTTCACTGCGATTAGTCCTGACGATTTTTTTTCCTATCAGAAAGAAAAAATTACGCGACTCGAAGCCATTCTGCCAGAGATGCGATCGATATATCACACTAAGGGATTCAAACCTCGGATATTTTTTTATGAAGGTGACGCACTCGAAAAAATATATGAAGATCTCACAAAATACGAAAAAGAAACCATCGATATCTTCTCATCGCCCCGTTTCTTTTTTGGCTCACACGAACGAAACGCGAGAGAGATAATTGAAAAGCGCATTTCAAAGAGATCAAAAGTCAGACTCATTACTGAAATAACTTCGGAAACTATGAAATTAAAACAATCAGATCCTGAGACATTGCGAGAAACGCGTCTCCTGCCTCAAAATCTTTACCATTCGAATATCGAGATTGGCATGTATGCGAATAAAATCTATGTCGTCGATTTCAAAGAGTCATTTGGATTTATTATTGAAAGCATTGAGATGACAAATACGCTTCGCATGATTTTCTCCATGATTTGGAATAGTGGACGAGTGATTAAATAATCTATAGCCCGACCAATCGATTGTAAAAGATAATTAGTCAGAGAAATGGGGTCAGCGCCCATTTTCTTCGCCTTAAGGTCAATCCATGAAAATTGTATGTCCTGTTTTTTGAAAATATTTTTTTTATGCATATTTCTTTTTGAATATGATTGGAGTATACACCATCTGGCGCTTATTGGACAGAGGTGACGGTATACCAAAAACAGAGGCTTTCACCTCTGCCTTATTAAGATTCACTCCAGTCATCATGTCAATGAAATTTCTGCTTGCCGAAGGATGGAATGGAGTGTTCCTATTGGTATATCCTTCGTATGATACGGAACCGTAACTCTTTTTCCTGTGATAGGATGATAAAAAATATAATGACTTCCTGTTGTATGGTCAAGGTGGAAGCCACGCTTCTTCAGAATCTGCATTAATTTACGAGGCGTAAGTCGAGGAACTTTTGACATGTACTATTTTTTCTTTTGAGGAATAGTCATTCACCTGCACTGCAGAAATAAAACTATCTTGATCTGAAGGAATTGGTTGACCGTGTTTTTTAAGACTTGCGATATATCCCACTATTGCATCCAGAGCCATCGCCTTTGCTTTTTTCAGATTCTTTCCATAAGTAACACACCCCTGTAGTGCTGGGACTGTGACCGTAAATCCGCCTTCCGGTTCCGGTCTAAAAATCAGATTGTATGAAAGATTATTCATATCTTTTAGAATAACAAATGAGAAAATCCTGTCAATTTTTTTCATAAATAAAAACCGCCAGAGGTCTTGTGACGTGGCGATATTAAGAGATTGCATTTACTCGACGAGGGTAAAGTGATGCACTATCGTGCGCGATCTATTGAGATTCTGGTAAGTATAACTTGTCACCTCTCCCATATTTGTAGGCAGAGAAAATCCATCATAAAACTGACTAAAAACCTTCAGTTTTAGGAACTCATCTATCTCAACCTTGATCTCGGCAGACCCCATCTTATGAGGACTGCACTGAAACATAACAGATACGCTTCTCTCTCCGATTTTTTCAATCAATACCGGAAGAATCTTCTCACGGAACTTCTTCAATTCATCGGCATATGCGTACTCCTCTCCACACCAGAACGATTGTTTTCTCTTAAAAAACTGGCTCTCACAATCCTGAAGTGCTTCAATCAACTCCTCCCATTTGTTAGTAATGATTTTTACATCAGTTGGTTGTTCGCGCGGATCATTGCGATATTTCCGCGCTCTTTCCTCGCGTTCAAATGCTTCAAACATGCGATCCTCTCTCCTTTCAAAGAACAGGTGTAATACAAAAATAAGTATATCATAATATAACAATCATGTCAAGTGTATTTTATTTATATTTGACAAAATTTATATATAATTATATAATTGTAATATATATAAATTACAATAAATACCTATGACGGGCAAAATAAAGGGATCTGAGCTCACACATCAATTAGACAATGTCCTTAATGAGCTTAGATTATCTCCTACCGAGCGCCAGCTCTACCTACTCTCACTCTCGACAGGGCCTCTCTCTGTAAGTGATCTTGCAAAGCGACTTGGAGTTCAGAGACCGTACCTCTACACCGTGATAAAATCGTTACGCGAAAAAGGACTGGCCCCTGGACAAGGCCCACATTACCAAAAGACATTCATCGTAGAGCCTCCATCGGTCATTTTGAGTCTCCTTCGGAAGCGCCGGACGATCCTTGACGGCCTTGCAAGCGAGGTAGTAGCCGATATGCCGAAATATCTCGCCACCTATAAGCAGGGAGGGTTAAAAACGCAAGTTCTTTTTTATGAAGGCAGGGATAAATTTGTAGAACTCTACAATCTTATTTTAGAAGAAGAAGCGCAAGAGACCGTTTACTTCGGCGAGGTAAAACATTTTTTCACGCTTCTTGAAGAAAAACGGGTACAAGAATGGATTAGGCGACGTATTGAGAAAAAAGTAACTATTCGTACATTGATGATCGATGATCCACTTGCGCATACGATCCCAACGGATAAGGCTCTATATCGTGAAACAAAAGTGATGCCATCTGATCTGTCGAAAAGCTTCCCCTCTTCATTTCAAGTATTTGGGAAGAGTCTCATCTTCTGGCAACCACATACACCTGCCGCCGTTGTGCTAAAAGATGAGTACATCGCCGACCTTCATCGCGGAATATTTGACCTATTATGGAAACTTGGAAGGGAAATATGAGTACTCTAGTCAAACCAAAAACAGAGGCATCATGCCTCTGTTTTTGGTTGGGAATATCCAATCTATATTACTACGCTATTTGAAGTTTTAACTTAATCGTCTGTATATCCCTCTCTTGCCTCTCAATATGATCTTGAAGCCGCTTGAGCCATTCAACTAATAAAAATTTATATTCTAATTGTTTTTCAAAATTTTTTTCTTCCATATATGAAACATAAAAAGTTTTACTCTGGAGCGGGTAGAGGGAGTCGAACCCTCGTCAAGTGATTGGCAACCACCTATAATAGCCGTTATACGATACCCGCCCATTATTGCTTCGCAATGTTGGGCGGGCAAGCCCGCTTTCATCGCAAAGTATTTCTTCCCTACATTTCAATAATGATACTGTTTTCCATGAACAATGGTCATCGCCCGATAGACCTGTTCAAGTACTACTATCCTAACAAGCTGATGCGGAAACGTCAACGCGGAAAAACTGCATCGCGTATTCGCGCGTTCTAAAACTTCGTCAGATAGCCCCAATGCTCCGCCGATACAGAATACTATCATTCCGCCACACTCACCATGACCTTGTATGAGCTCCGCGAAAGATTCCGATGAAAAACTTTTTCCCTTGATTTCAAGAGCAATGCAATATGCATCTTTTGGAATTATTTTTATCATCTTGCCCCCTTCTTTTGCAAGAACTTGAATGCGTTCAGCAGAAGAACGAAACGGCTCTTCCGGTATTTCATGGACAGAAAACTTCGCGTACGCGCCAAGGCGCTTTACGTATTCTTTTTCCGCGTCGCGCCAATATTGTTCTTTCAGTTTTCCGATACAGATTATTTTGATGTGATACATATTTTTTAAATTTCTGGATCAGACTGTCCGCGAATTGTCATCCCCGTGAAGACGGGGATCCAGCTTTAAGACAGAATCGTTCTATTTAGTGGATTCCCGCCTTCGCGGGAATGACATACGGGAAAGTTTTCGCAATTTTTAGACGGTCTGATGACAATTTTATATTACTCCTTCATCTTATATTGAATAAACAATCCCAGCGAAACTAGCACGGCCGTCACTCCTATCGCCGTAAGATATTGAAAGACTGTCTGTGTCTCCTTGCTTCTATCCGGAATAGTCTCCTCTTGGTGTGTTTTTTCTTTTTCCGGATTTTTTATCAGAACAATGTCACTCTCATAGCGCGGTAGTACGCGATACCCCGCCGCGGTTTGACTGACGATACCCGTTACGGAAAGCTCATCGCCCGCATACAGTTTTCTTTTCTCAATTCCTGTTGATTTTTTTATATAGACGCGCACCTCGCCACTCCCGTCATCTACAAACACATACGGCCAGCGAACTTCAATAACCTCTCCTTTCAACGAGACGAGATACCCCTCCGTCTCCTCGCTAATATCACCGGTTTCCGTCGTCTTAGGCAGAGGAGTCGCGCCATGAGATACGATACTGATCGCATCTTTTCCTGTTATCCGCACACGCATCTCATCGCTACTTTCTTGAAGTATACCAGAAACATCGATGATGTCACCCGTGGCAATATCCGGAAAATCTTTTCTATAACTATAAATCTGAATGCCAGATCCGGCAACATAAAAAAGCGTCTTGCCCAGAACACCCGGCTCTACGGACACCACCGCGCGAAATTTTACACTCTCTCCCAGTTCTAATGCGCGAACTTTTTCAATGGGTGTTTTACTCAAGGATTCTTTCTCTGTATATTGATATGCTATGATACGAGCAGTATTCTTTTTCTTTGTATTTCTGGATATGGTTTTTTGCACCTTACTGATCTTTTTTTTATCATTCGCGCCCGATGTCTTCATCCACTTCCACACACCGTCTTTCGCCTTTGTAAGGATTCTATCTTCCGGCGCATCCTCATAATCCACCGAATCAACGACATCCCCTTCACTGTCAAACACATATATCGCGTCAGCAGTGTTTTGCAATCGTAATGTCGATTGCGCCTGCGCCAAAGAAAAACTTTTTTGCGACTGGATCAGACTGTCTGGCGGAAAGATAAATACCCCTGAGCTTTTCTCCGTCTTGATATTCCATCCTGATATGTCTATCGGCGCACTTGAAATATTTTTCAGTGAAATAAATTCTTTAGTATCGCGCCCTAGAGGATTTGGATACACCTCTTCTATAATAACATTCCCTGATACCGTTTTCTTACTATCGCCCGACATTTTTTCGCCCACATCTTGTGTCGATACTTTTTGAGCCGCCGGCTCTTTTGTGCGATCCGAATATGCTTCGTCTCCACTACCTCATGCGTGAGATCACGTACGCGAAGCGTAGTGGTATATTCGCCCGTCTTTGAAAAGACATGCCGAACATACTCGCCTTCTGCTTTTCCTCCATCTCCAAAGTCCCACTGAAACACAAGCGGATCACGCTCCCTGTCAAACGTATCGCTCGCGTCAAAAACAATATCTTCTCCAACGATGCCTCTTGCGGGAAATATCACCGTAACGTCCGGCGCTTGATTTTCCCACACAAACATATTTTTTGCTCCCGGTGTCAGCGTTTTTGTCCATACCGTCAGTCCGTCAGAGTTTTTCACAGCGCTCAATCCTATGAGAGCCTTCTCCTGATAGGTAAATATTGCGTTCGCTTTCTCCGAGCCCGCCTGATACAGCTTTATACTATCTCCGCCAATATTTTTTAATGCGATATTGCTCTTTTTTCTCGGTATGACTGTGTACGTATTCGATTTTAATATCGTGGATGAAAAATCCTTTTGCGAGATGCTGTATTTTTGTCCGTTTTCGGAGACGAGAAACCATCCGGCAAGATCTATATCATTTTTTCCCGCATTAAAAAGCTCGACAAACTCTTCTTGCCCCTCGCTCATCGCGGGGTTTGGCAGCACCTCGCTAATTTGAATATCTTTCACAAGAACGGTCTTTTTTTCATCCGTTGTATTGACCACTTCTGTGGTAATACTATTTGACCGTCCCTTTGTCGGCGTTGTCGTTATTTTAAAATCAACACTATTGTTATAGGTGTTGTGTCCATCTCCTGTGCGCGCCACCGCGTCCGGGTCATAGGAACGCGGCGCGTTGTTTTGTATGTTTCCATCATTGAAATTTCCATACGACACGTCATCAATACTCTCATGATTTTGATTAAAAAGAACGATCCTGTCCCCCGCATTATTCAGACTTCCCTTTGGATTCTCTATCACAAAAAAACGCTCGTTACCCAAAGTACCAAGCGTTCCGGAAAGACGCGTCTCTGTTTTTGAGGCGTCTTCAACCGTCCATCCGTCAAGCGGAATAATTCTGTTCGTCGCGTTATACAGCTCGATCCACTCTTTTTCTTCATCGACCGGATCAGAGACAAACTCGTTTATCACCACATCCCCGCGCAATGGTCTCCATAACATTTCCGACGCAGCAGCTTGTTCAAAAGATTGTATTTGTTTCTGTGTACTACTCACTGAAGAACTGTTTTGATCTGTTGACGGCGTGGATGAGTGAGATGATACCATGTCCGGAGTAGTAGTCGTATTCTCCTGATTTGTTTGTTGCTGAACCGTGATACTATTTTGCGCGCCAATGGTATGCCCGCTCGCGTGCTGGGCCCAATTCGCAGATGAATAATCTCGCGCGCGAAGATCTTTCCGCTCCAATGAATACTCCGGCGCGGGTATATACGTAAACTGCTCAATGATATCCCCGTTTTTATTTTTCAACGCGATCGGCTCTCCACTCTCATTCAGTGTTTCCCAAGAACTATCTATAAGCGTTCCGATAAAGAACGGGTAATCACTGACGGTATTTGTCGCAACGTCCGCAATCACCGCGTATTCTCCCGTCTCAATAATAAGATCTCCGCGATACGCGGAAAGACCATGATGTGTCCCGTTTTCAAAAAATTTCCAGCCGATAAGATCAACCGCCGTTGACCCTGTATTATATATTTCTATCCACTCATGATCTGATTTTTCAAATGCCGCTATTTCCGTAATGACTATATCGCCATCTGCCGCGCGCGCATACGGAGAAAAATAAAAAAATAAAGCGGCAGACACACAGAATACCGCTCCCACGTACATCTTCATAAAAAAATGAGCGTACTATGCTTCTTTCCTATAGCATACCACATTATTGACATGCGCCCCCCATCTGATTAAATACATAGGAGAGATACTTCTAAAGAATTCACGAATTTTTTATGAAAAAACTTTCTTTTTTTGGAGGCGCAAAAACAGTCACCGGCGCGAATTATCTTTTGGAACTTGACGACACAAAAATTCTCATAGACTGCGGCATGTTTCAAGGAGACCGATACGCGGAAGAACGCAATCACGAGCCTTTTCCCTATGATCCATCATCCATAGACTATGTATGTATCACGCATGCACACGCGGATCATATTGGTCGCCTTCCAAAACTTCATAAAGATGGCTTTCATAATACCATTATCTCAACTCCACCAACACATGATCTTACTGCGGTCATGCTGGATGATGCTTTACGGATCATGAAACATGAGTGTGAGCAACACAATACTCCCGATCTCTATGGCGAAACCGACGTGAAACATACTCTTACACTTTTCAAAACACATCCTTACAACGAACCTTTCAAAATAGGGAAAAATAATGACATCTCCATAACATTTCGTGACGCCGGACATATCTTAGGCTCGGCGATGATTGAAATTGAATATCAAGGAACACGCATCGTCTTTACCGGAGATCTCGGAAACCATCCATCGCCCTTATTGGATGATACCTATCATCTTCTAGAAACGGATTATGTCGTCATGGAGTCCGTCTATGGAAATCGTCTTCATGAGAGCCATGCGGAACGGAAAACAGCGCTTGAGCGCGCCATTGAGAATACGGCTGCAAAAAAGGGAGCGCTCATTATGCCGGTATTCGCGCTGGAACGCACACAAGAAGTACTTGCCGAGCTGAATGAGCTTGTTGAAAACAGCCGTATTCCGCGTATCCCGATTTTTTTAGACAGCCCGCTCGCCATTCACGCGACCGCGGTATATAAAAAATATGAAAACTACTTTAATAAAGATGCGCAAAAAATTATACAATCAGGAGATGACCTCTTTCAGTTTCCCGGATTAACATTTTCAGAAACACATGAAGAGTCAAAAAAAATTAACGACATACCATCTCCAAAAATAATTATGGCGGGAAACCCACATGGATATGGCAGTCGTATCGCACACCACTTCCTTCGCTATTTGCCGCATGAAAAAAACACCGCGGTATTTGTGGGATACGCACGTGTCAGCAGTTTGGGAAGAAGACTTACAGACGGCGCGAAAGAGGTGAATATTCTCGGCCATGCCATACCGGTGCGCGCGGAGATTATTAATATCTCCGGCTACTCATCACATGCGGATCAAGCACAGTTGCGGACATTTGTTTCTCGCATAAAAAAACCGATAAAAAATATCTTTGTCGCCATGGGAGAGCCGGAATCATCAGAGTCCATCGCGCGCGTCATTCGTGATGAGCTCGGTATCAAAACAACTGTTCCGAATCTCGGCGACGTGGTAGAATTGGAATAAACAGTTCTTAGTTCACAGTTCACAGTTGTCAGTTCTTAGTAATCACATATATTCACATATGAGCACCCTACCTCAGTCAGTACCTGAGCCGTTCGAAAAAAGTTATCTAAAATATAAAATCTGTGTTTCCGGATCCGCGGATACCACTTTTTGTGGTCCGGATACATATGAAAAAACGAAAGAAATCGGCAAGCACATTGTCACACATAACGGCATCCTCGTCACCGGAGCGACAACCGGTGTTCCCTATTGGGCGGCGATCGGAGCCAAGGAGGCGGGTGGCATCAGTATTGGTATCTCTCCTGCCGCATCAGAGCTTGCGCATGTAAAAAGTTATAAACTCCCTACGGATTATTTTGATCTGATCATGTACACCGGCTTTGATTATTCCGGGAGAAACCTTCTTCTTGTTCGTAGTGCTGACGCGGTTATTGAGGTGTGCGGACGCATGGGTACGCTTAATGAGTTTACTATCGCCTTTGAAGATAAAAAACCGATTGGCATTTTGGAGGGATGCGGCGGAATTTCAGAAGAAATTAGACATATTATCAAACTCGCGCACAAAGGAGAGGGAAAAGTCGTCTACGATACGGATCCGAAAGCATTGGTAGAGCGCCTCATAGAGATCATTGATAAAGAAAAAGGTGCGCCTCTTCCCAAAGAGGACTATCTACATGCAAAACGAAAAGGTTAATATCCATTTTACATCTATGCTTTTTATTGCGGCAGATCATGCAGGGTATACAAAAAAAGAATACCTCAAAAAATATTTTGAGGCGCATGGCATTTCTTTTCAAGACCTTGGCGCGCATACATTAGATAGAGATGATGACTATCCTGATTACGCAAAAAAACTCGCATACGAAGTAAAAAAAAATCAGCTCAATAAAGGTATTCTCATCTGCGGAAGCGGACAGGGAGTCTGTATCACCGCGAATAAAGTTCATGGCATCCGAGCGGCACTTGCGTGGAATAGTCAGAGCGCGCGCGCCTCACGAACAGACGATGATGTAAATGTGTTGTGCCTTGCCGCCCGGCTTCTTTCAAACAAGGAAATGGAAAAAATCGTACTCGCATGGCTCAAGACACCTTTTTCAAAAAAAACACGGCATATCCGCCGCATACAAAATATAGAAAAATAAGAAAGGGATGTTTTACGCGTTCGCATGGCACATCCCCAAGCCATATTTTTATTTCGCGAAAATCATGAGCGACCTCCGCCACTCCCCCGCATCCTAATCGCAACCACGACAAGGGTGCAAACTACGATCAATTGGACGATATTCTTCCGCACGTCCTCGGAAGGGGCGTGTATGAAGACATATCCCACCAATATCATCAGGCCCATGATGCCGATTGCGGGTAAGGTCCGGCCGTTGATATTGGCTCCAATGGCTTCCAGAATCTCGGCAATGAACGCGCCAATTACCGAAGCGACGATGATCGCCACAGAAGCAGGCGCCGTGTTCCAGCCGGCATGGGTCATGGTGGTGTAGCTACATGCGCACATGAACACCCATAAGAGCCACCGCCACCACTGGTTTACATTGCCACGGACTATCAGGGCGCCAAGTACTGGCAGGCCATAGTAGATGCCCCACTGAAGAAGCAGGTTTTCCACGTGTGGTCCTTTCTCGCCAGCATTGGCGAAATGAACAGGAATACACTCTGTATCCCCTTATTCAGCACTTATAATATAACAGTGCCGCATAAGGAGATACAGAGAAGGTTGCGAACATGTAATGTACAGATTCTTACCAAAAAAAGCGACAATCATCTCATATACCTTTCTCCGAGAAAGGGACATGGAATCAGTATCGCTTTACTTGAACTTGAATATGCGTTTCCAATCCCCTCCCTTTGCGGATTGTATATGGTAGTCACTTTTTGGCAAGAAATCTGTA
This sequence comes from Candidatus Uhrbacteria bacterium, assembly GCA_016186045.1. GTDB lineage: Bacteria > Patescibacteriota > Patescibacteriia > JACQRZ01 > JACQRZ01 > JACPMJ01. Next base: position 16,484 of record JACPMJ010000001.1, read on the forward strand.
GAGAAGCATTGACTGCGGATTTCTGGCGTATGATTATAAAATATAGGCCAATCCGCTGCATGGTATGAAAGAGTAACACTCTTCAATATATGGGCCGTGGCCCATAATAAAGAGCATATTCTTAGTGTTTTTTTCTCCTCCTCTACATGTTTCCTGCCAAAAGGTTAATGAACGTATATATAGTATACTCCATAATAATAATCTTGTCAAGTGGTAGCATGACAGATTTTCCTATAAATAATAGAAACATTATAAATATAATAAAATAAAATAACAATAAAGTAAATAAATCAGTAGATTTTGTTATATTTATGCATAAAATAATTATTTCTTACTAAAGAAAATGGTATACTTATAGGGAATATGCTGAATATATATGAAAAAAACTCTTAAAAAACACATTATCCCCACTATCTTAGCCTATTCGAAGGATGAATTTCTTGATAAATATAATAAAATTAGACAGTCAGGGTATGCGTATCTCCAAATTGACACAGTAGACTCTGCGTTTACCGGATTTCCTGCCACATGGGCAACACCAAAAAGAGTGGAAAATCTTCACCTCCATATCCCTTTTGAGGTGCATTCCATGGAACGTCATCCTGAAAGACATATCTTGGCATGGAAGCATGCTGGCGCAACACGCATGTATATTCATGTTGAATCCGTGAAACATCCTTTGGAATTAATAGAAAAAATAAAAAAAGCAGGGCTGGAAGCAGGCATTGCACTGCATCCGGATACGTCCTCAAAAGCAATCCGATTGCTCTTACCCTCCGTTCATGCTATACTCCTCTTGGGAGTCATTCCCGGCAAAGGCGGACAGCGGTTTCAGCAAAAGATTCTTAAGAAAATACCTCTGCTCCGTGCTATGGGATGGAATAAACGCATTGCGGTTGATGGCGGCGTTACTGCAAAAAACGCACAACGCATTCTGGATGCGGGGGCAGATATGCTTGCATCGGGTACGTTCTCCACCTCTTTATAAATGAATATGGACAAAAAAATTTCAGTTGTTATCCCGGCGTATAATGAAGAGCAGTATATTGGAGGTGCGCTTGCCGCACTGTGCAAACAAACATTTTCTCGCGATATGTTTGAAATTATTGTGGTTGATAATGCGAGTACAGATCATACAAGCGACATTGCACGCACATATGGCGCTGATAAGATCATTTTTGAGCCATGCAAGGGTACAAATCGCGCACGCCAAACCGGACTTGAATGCAGTGAGGGAGAAATTGTCGCATTTCTTGATGCAGATTGCATTCCGCCGGAACAATGGCTCGAAACAATCTATAAAAAACTCCATGAGAAAAAGAGTGCATATGTTGCCATTGCCGGTGCCTATATTTTTAACTGGAATGAAAATGAGTCCACTATGGCAATCATGGAAAAATTCTATCAGTGGGTCGTAATGCCTACCATCAATGAAGTTATGGGGAAAATTTTCAAACGTGGTGGCGTTATCATCGGAGGTAACTTTGCATCATTTCGCGAAAACTTCCTCAAAATGAGTGGATTTGACACCTCCTATACGTTTTTTGGAGATGATGCGAGTATTGCACGCAGACTTGGCGAACTGGGGCGTATTCAATTTGACCCGCGACTCACAGTAATCAGCTCCACTCGCAGATTCAAGCGCGAGGGACTCTTGCGGACAAATATTGAATACGCAAAAAATTATTTCAAAGTGATGTTTTCTCATCAATAGATCTACTACACTAAATCTTCAATACCATCGGCAAGAGCCGATTTTTTTATGATAGAAACATTGCGTTCCCTCATATCTTTTGATAGTATTCTCATATGCCTGGGTGGTGAAATGGTATACACACGACACTTAAAATGTCGCGCCGAAAGGCATGCGGGTTCGATTCCCGCCCCAGGCACCAAAATCTGACTTTGAGATTTTTGCATGCTATACTAAAAAGGATTAAGCTCATAACTATTCATACGTATATGGACATGAATACAAAAAAGATTATCATATTCTCCGTGATAACGCTTATTGTTGTTGGCGCAGGAGTAGGGTACTTTCTTTCCAAAAAAGGCGAACAGCAGGCATCTGCACCAGTAGAACAAATAGAACAGACACGGAAAGCAGACCAGATCGGACAAACGGAACAACGGCCACAAACAGATCAAGGTTCTTCTGTCCAGGCGCCGCCCGTTCCAGTCGCAGATGGCCAGCTTTCTGCAGGCGCAGAATCTTCAAAACCTCAGGATCAGATTCAAGAAGTAATAAAAGCATTTGTCACCTACGTCGTCGTACATACCGACTCCGGCTATGTGCCGCCTACCTTGAGTATAAAAAAGGGTGATAATGTAACATTCAAAAATATAAGCAAAAAAGGCATGTGGACCGCGTCGGCACAGCATCCTGCGCACAAGGAATATCCTACTGCCGGCGGATGCATTGGCAGTACGTTTGATTCATGTAAAAGTATTATGTCAGGGGATGAGTGGTCGTTTACGTTTGATAAGATTGGAACATGGAAATACCATAATCATGTGAACACCGGCCACGTTGGATCCGTCACTGTAGAATAACTATCATTTGCATGCGAGAAAGTTTTTGCCGTTTTTGAGTGGTATGTTTTTACAAAGATTCCTTATAAGGAGTTTTTGTTTTTTAAATCTTTGCTATAAAAAACATGATGTGTTAAAATATTTTTATCCACATCAAACGTATTCATTTAACATCTAAAAAAATACCGTATGCCAGAACTCTCCTCCGAATTCGGAATCGCTTCTCTGGAAGAAACAAAGAAGAAGCTTCCGCATGATATTCAAGCGCTCGTCCCAAGCGATATGATGAGCTACTATAATCAGACAAACGATATGCACTGTGCACCGGGCGAAGGAGGGTCGAAATTCACAGATGCAAAAGTAGAAAATATTTTTGATGTATTGCAAAAAGTACCGAATCTTGGTGAACGAGTAGCACAGCGTACCGATGATCGTGAAGCGCTCAAGGCCGCAGGAGCTCCTGATTCCGCATTTCTTCCGAGTACGAAGACTCCAGAGCATCCGGAAGGTCTCCCAGAGGCGCTTTACTACAAAGTAGATGGAATAGAGGGGAGACTTGGAGTCATTCAGCTTAAAGACATTCCGTTAGATGCGCAGATACTCATTCGAAGAGAAAAAGGGAAAAGTGATCCAAGCGATAGAAAAACGTATACACCCGCTTCATTTACCTATGTCAATGGCACGGTCTATGATATGCCGCGAACAGATTTTGCTACGGTGATCGTGGGACGAGAAGAGGGAAAAGATTCCGTATGGACTATTCATCCCGGAGCTCCGGTGCGACCAATCTTGAAAGAAGTTGGCGATTGGTCTGGAAAACTAAAGAGTGCTGAAGAAACTCCAGAAGGAGAAAAACAACTCGTAAAAGTAATGACTCTTGAAGAACTCATGAAAGAAGCGGGGTTAGGACTGGAAGATTATATAAAAATCACTCCGGGAAAATTGGATGTTATTCTACAAAAATATCAAGTGATGGAATAAAACATTCATTAAGAAAAACCTATTTTGAGTCTGCAGAGAAACGTTTTTTGTCATCCCGAGCGTACGTGTCATCCCGAGTACCCTCGAGGGACGAGGTACGTGTCATCCCGAGCGAAGTCGAGGGATCTGCATTCGTGCGATGTATATCTACGCAGATTCCTCCACTCCATCCGCCAGCCGGCGGAGTCGGTCGGAACGACACAAAGGACGATTTTACTAAGTTTCTCTACAGTCTCATTTTAGAATTGGATTCCAGTCCGCCGGCTGGCGGATGATCGGGGATCCATTTTTTTATGATTTGTATTCATCCATTGAAAAAAAATGAAGGTGATGTATGATAGGAGGGTTCATCCCTACTTTGGGCAGTTAGCTCAGCTGGTTAGAGCGTTCGGTTTATTCACCTGCCTAAATCTGCGCGCGTAGCTCAGTTGGTTAGAGCATACGGTTTACATCCGTAGGGTCAGAGGTTCGAATCCTCTCGCGCGCAAATTTAGGCAGGCAAGTCCGAAAGGTATCCTGTACTGCCCACCACGGGCCGTTAGCTCATTTGGTAGAGTGCTTGCATGGCATGCAAGAGGCGACCGGTTCGAATCCGGTACGGTCCAAAGAAAAAAAACAGCATTGCATGATGGTGTTTTTTTTCTTTTTACTCTTTTCGATACACATACAGCATCTCAAAATAATCATTACCTATGTGTGTCTGACGCTTTTCTTGCAGTTTCCAGTTTGGAAATACCGTAGTATTTGTTATCACTAACGCCCCATTTTTTAGTTCCCTAAGAAGTTTTTTTTCAAGACGCGGCATGAGTGACCATGGAAGATAGCAGTATACTACATCTGCATCCATAACGGATATGGTAAATAAATCCTTTCTCAAAAAAGAAATACGCCCTTTTCTGAAAAAGGAAAATAATTTTGCATAAAAAATACGCAAGGGACTCATATCAACCGCAATGATACGGGTATCTGGCAATTCTGCATGCACCATAAGCGAAAATTCTCCATATCCGCACCCCATGTCATACATATTCTTTTTTGCGTATTCTTTTTGTACTATATCTATTACGATTCGAGCCGCCTTTTTTGAGGTACACAGAGGAGAAATACCGGTACAAGCAAGCGCGATCATATATACATAATGCAATGTAACAATGATTCCTAAAAAAACAAAAAAACCAATCAAAACGATTCCCATATTATACCGGATAATATTTGAATATCATATCGATAATTTTCCCAGCAACATTTTGCGGTGTGCCGCTGGATGGAAAATGATGTACCTCAATGCATGGCAGGCTGTTCAATTCAAGCACCGCGCAGGACTGTTCTTTCCATGATTTTTGGATGTCTGAACACAAGAAATCCAAGCCAACAACCCGAATATCAAAATATCGAGCGATATCTTTGAAGAGCGTCATAGTATCCGGATGCACCATATCTGTCACCTCATCAGAATCAGCGCCCAAGCGGATAAACGGATCTTGCTGGAGAAAAATTTTCTTTCCATATGGAAGCACTGATTGTTTTGTATAGCCCTGTTCTCGCAGAAGTTGCTCTGTCATCGTATTATTAGGAATTTTAAAAAGCGTGTACGTCTCTTCATCCGGATCTCCCCTATCCGGATCCGCGTTTTTTATGTCTATCAATTTTTGGACCGTATGGATACCATCACCCATGACATTGGCAGGAGTCCGTCGGACACACGCGACATAATCAAAATCTATCACAGTAGCCCGGAATACGAAACTGTTTCCCAGAAAAGATTCCACTATGAAGGTTGGCGAATATGCGAGCGTTTCATTAATAGCTGATATGAGCTGTTCTTTGTTGAGAATGTTTGTTGTCGTGTGCCTACTATATGATCCATTGCGCGGCTTGACCACGAGCGGATACCCTGTTTGTTCGCCATAGCGTAGAGCGTCATTTTTTTGAAAAAACCAAAATGCCCTGCTTTGAAGCGTTGGAAAATTTCCTTTCATAAGGCGCTTTTTTGCCCGTGCCTTATCGTCAATCTCGCTGAAGTCCCGAGTATTCGCAAAATCCGCTACTGGCAATCCTTCAAAACTGAATTCCTTTCCCTGTATCCTCATGCGAAAATAATTCATAAACCCGAACGGACTTTGGAAAGCCTGAAATATTATGCCTCTTTTTTCCCCTTCTTGTATTAAACAATATGTTCGAATGGGAATATTTTGCTTGGTGAATTCAGATGTAAGGTGAAGGATGCCAAAAAAAAGAAATATGTACTCCAGGATCCTGTTCGCGATTTGTTCCAGTGATCGCGGAAACATGTGCATGGACATTTTCCCCAAGAATAGCTGCATGAATTCCTGGATCCATGTACGCAAATGATTCCGTGAGCTCATGCCGCATGACTCGCAGAAATATGCAGATGAAAAAAAAGTTTTTTTGTCATTGTTTTTCATAGATTCACTATACATCCTTCTTGAGACATCTCAAAACGGATCTTGTTTTTCAATTATCCATTCTCTTGACATACTCATAAGAATATACTTACATGTAACCTAGAGAGTTCATTGACTGAGAAGGAGAAAAAAGATGGATGATACATCAGAAATGAGCGCTATTATTCACAGCCTCGACGCCGATCCGCTTACCATGCTCAAAGAGTGCGGTGGATACTACGAATGCCCCAAAGGGGAAGACGGAAAACGGCTTGGCCCGCTGGTAGGATACGCAGGAACATATGAGATGCCGGATAGCACACGTAAGCAATGGGTAGGAGATGCGTATGCAAATTTTGCAAAAGCGGAAGAATTTCCGCGGATTCTCGCCACTCTTGCGTATCGTCTGGAAGACGCCTTGCGGCCATTCCTTGGCTCTGATGCCATTTTTTGCGGCGCTCCCATCGGCGGCTACTGCCTTTCTCAAGCGCTTGGTTTTACGTATGACCGCCGCGTCATCAAGGCGGAAAAAAAAGTAACGGCGCTCGCGACGGCAAGCACGAGAGAAAAGTCCGAGCTCATCTTCGCTCGACATGAAATTACGTCAGGAGAGAATGTCATTATCGTAGAAGATGTCTGTAATAATTTCTCAACTACGACACAGCTCGTATCTCTTGTAGAGAAGTCTGGCGGGACTGTGACAGCGATCGTCTGCCTTCTCAACCGTTCCTTAGACATGGGTATCGCCTACCGTTCCCAAAATGGCATCGAGATCCCAATCATCAGTCTTGTACGGCTTATCATTCCGGAATATCGGCAAGATGATCCGGAAGTAGCGGAAGATATTGCGCATGGCAATGTCATCTGGAAGCCAAAAAACGAGTGGCCGCGCCTCATGAAGGCGATGGAGCGAGATACGTTCAGGCCATAATAACACAAGCGGCACATCGCAATGAGCCGCTTTTTATTTAGAATATGCCATTATCGCCCAATCCCTTCATAGATAAACCCCGCATGCTCAACATCCCTTCGTTCAAAAATATTCCGTCCGTCAATGATCACGCCTCCTTTCATAAGCTGTTTCACTTTGGAAAGATCAAAATTTCTAAATTCATCCCATTCTGTCAAAATAATCAGTGCGTCCGCATCTCCCAGCGCCGCATACGCTGATCCTGCAAAATGCACTTGTGCGGCATGAGAAAACGTTGCGTAAAACGATTCATTTGCGGCGGGGTCATATACGGACACACGCGCGCCAAGAGAGAGAAGTTCAAAAATAATGCGATGCGCCGGCGCATCGCGCACATCATCGGTCATTGGCTTATACGCAAGGCCGCATACGGCAATGCGTTTTCCTTTCATGTCTGGCAGATGTTTTTGGAGTTTTTTTAAAATAATCTGATATCGCAGAGTATTCACCTGACTCAATGCCTTGATGATTTTGAATTCATACCCGTGTTCTTCTGCGCTCATGGCAAGCGCGCTTACGTCTTTTCCAAAACAGCTGCCGCCATATCCGATGCCAGCGCGCAAAAAATATTTTCCGATGCGTCTGTCAAATCCCATGCCGCGCGCGATTTCCTTCACATCAGCTCCGCATACCTCGCAAAAATCAGCAATCTCATTCATAAAAGAGATTTTTAATGCCAAAAACGCATTTGCGGAATATTTAATCAGTTCGGCGCTGGGAATAGTGGTCACCACAAGCGGATGGTCATCGCCGATAATGGGCGCATATGCGGCGCGGAGCATCTGTTCAGCGCGCGCGTCTTCTACGCCAATGACGATCCGATCCGGATGCAGGAAATCCTGCACCGCATTGCCTTCGCTTAAAAATTCCGGATTTGACGCGACAGAGAAATCAGTGTCTCCGATCACTTCTCGTATCGCTTCTTTCATTTTTTGAACAGTTCCTACCGGCGCTGTTGATTTATTGACAAAAACCGCACCAGGTTTCATATACTGTGCGCAATTCTTGACTGCCGCAAGTAGGCGAGACAGGTCTGCTTTTCCATATTCTCCTGCCGGCGTATCCACGCTGAAAAAAATAATGTCAGCCCGCTGAACCGCGCGAGCCGGATCCGTAGTAAATATAAGATTGCCGCTAGCCAATCCTTTTTTGAGCAGCTCTTCAAGTCCGGATTCATAAATAATACATTCTCCGGCTGACAAGCGTTCAATTTTTTTTTCCTGAATGTCAAAACAGGCGACGGTATTGCCAAAATGTGACAAGCAAACTCCTGCGGTCAGGCCCACATAGCCAGTCCCTACTACTGCGATGGTCATAAAATAGATGTCAATATGAAATTCTTAGTTCTCAGTTTATATAAAATATCACTATAATCATCCCTTGTCCAGATGCAGAAAGCTCTTTTTTTATATTCAAAAGGACTTGAAGAATCTCTGAAATATGATATACTACATTCATTATTTCATGAAGCATTTCCTATGTATATTCAATGGTATGGACACGCATGTTTTCGCCTTCAGGCGAGTAACAGGGACACAGCGCTCGTCACAGATCCGTTTGATCCGTCTATCGGTTGGCGTCTTCCGAAACTGCAGGCAGATCTTGTTACTATAAGCGCAGACCAGCAGTGCCATAATTTTTTGGATGCCATAAAAAAAGACGCGGAGCATCCCCCTTTTATCATTACCGGCCCGGGAGAATATGAAGCAAAAGGAATATATGTGTATGGCATTCCTTTGATAAAAAAAACAAAAGAAAAAAAAGCTCCGTATACTACCCTCTATTCTTTTAATATTGACGACATTTTTGTAGGACACATGAGTGAGCTGGATCGGGAGCTCACCGAGCATGAGCTTGACCAGCTGGGACGCATTGACATCCTTTTGCTTCCGGTTGGCGATAAGGAGCGCCTGGACCCAAAAACCGCAGTGGAGGTCATCAGTCAGATCGAGCCGCGCATTGTCATCCCCATGCAATATAGTCTCCCCGGCCTTAAGCTTGACCAAAATCCCATAGATGCGTTTCTCAAGGAATATGGCGTGAAAGAGGTGGAAAAAACAGATAAGTTGAAAATAACAAAAAAGGATTTGCCAACAGATGAAACAAAAATTATCGCACTCAACCCTGCATAGGTTTCGGAATTTTTTATGCAAAAAAATCCCAATGATTCCAAGAATATCGCATATAAGAGTATCGTTATTATCGGTTTTATTTTTATTTTGCTTCTTTGGTTACCGTCATTTGTGGCAAGTTTCAAAAGCATGACCCAAGCAATGAATCAGTCCGCATCCCAGATAACCCGGGAAATGGACAAACAGTCGGGTGTTTTTTTCAAAGATACTGAAAAGAAAATAAATGAAGGACTGCAAAAACTTGAACAGGAAAAGCAGAAGCAAGACGCACTGCAGGAAAAGGTCACTGATATCCTGAAAGAGAGTATCCGAGTCGCGCCGCTTCAGACCGCTTCTTCTTCAGAAACAATTATTCAGCAAAACGCCGCATCATCGTCAACCTTGCCGCTTCCTCTAATTTCTAATCCTCTCTAACTTCCGTATGAAAGAAAAAAAACAGAGCAAAATGCCGCTTGACCTGGTGGGACATGTCATTCCGCGAAATATCACGGAAGAGATGCAAGATTCGTATCTTGACTATGCGATGTCCGTCATTATTTCCCGCGCATTACCCGATGTGCGCGACGGGCTTAAGCCGGTTCAACGCAGAATTCTCTACGCGATGGGAGATATCGGCCTGCGCGCGAACGCAAAATTCAGAAAATCCGCGACAGTGGTCGGTGAGGTACTTGGGAAATACCATCCGCATGGAGACGCGTCGGTGTATGACACGATGGTTCGTATGGCGCAGGATTTTTCCATGCGCTATCAGCTGGTACACGGCCAAGGAAATTTTGGGTGTTTTACGAAAGATACTCTCGTACAATTGACCGATGGACGCACTCTTTCTTTTGAAGAACTTGTGAAAGAACATATAGCAGGAAAAAGAAATTATACCTATACTGTCAATCGGGCAGGACTTATCGCTATTGCTGAAATAGAGCATCCACGTAAAACAAAGCAACATGTGGAACTTGTCCGTGTTTCGCTTGATAATGGAGAATCAGTCAGATGTACTCCAGATCATCTGTTTATGATGCGAAATGGAAGCTATAAAAAAGCCTGTGAACTCCAACAAGGAGAGTCGCTGATGCCTCTTTATCAAAAATTTTCAACACAAGAAGATCGTCTCAATAGAGCGGGATATGCATTGGTCTATGAACAAAAAACAAGGACGTGGGTACCTGCTCATCATTTGGCTGATAATTATAATTTAACTAAAGGAATCTATAAAAAAACCGCTGGACGCGTCCGACATCATATTGATTTTAATAAACTGAATAATAACCCCTCTAACATTCAGAGGGTCAGCTGGGAAGAACATTTTACGATTCATGCTCAACACGCGTCAGAACAGCATACACACAAAGAGTATCGTGAAAAAATTACAGAAGGTAGGATAAAATTTTGGTCACAAACAGAGAATCGAAAAGAATATGCCTCTCGAATGTCAAAACGAAATAAAAAGAACTGGCAAGATCCTGTATACAGGGAAAAAATGAAAGTATTTTTGAGTAAAGTAAACAAAGAATATCTCAAAACACATCCGGAGAAACTTAAAGAAATAGCTCATAGAGCTTCTCGAACAATGAAGAAACTCTGGGAAAATCCTGTGTATAGAAAAATTTTTCATGAAAAAATAGGTGCATCAAATAAACGACGGCTGACAAATAACACCGGAAAAATAAAATTTTTACACGTATGTCAAGAAATAATAAAAAAACAACATTCTCTCAATAAAGAAACGTATGATCAAGATAGGAATATTGTATACCCATATGGAGGGTCGCCAATGTGGGATACCGCTTTTGAAAAATATTACGAAAACAATATAGCGCTTCTTCATAATGAGATTCACTACAACCATAAGGTCGTACGCGTCGAATGGCTTCATAAAAAAGAAGATGTGTATGATCTTACGATCGCCGGCAGTCATAACTTCGCGCTTGCCTGCGGAGTGTTTGTTCATAATTCAATGGACGGGGACTCGGCGGCGGCTATGCGGTATTGTGTCACTGCTGATACACGCATCATCACCGAACGCGGCTTAGAATCAATCAGTACGCTCTCAAAAAATGAAGATACAGATATTAAAGTTCTTTCAAAGGATGGCGCCATTCATCAGGCATCAAAATGGTTTGACTCGGGAATCCATCCAACAATAAAAATAACGACACATAAAGGATACACTCTGCAAGGTTCGTACAATCATCCTATTCTTACGTGGAACAACCAAGAAAAAGGATCGCCAAAATTTATATGGAAAACACTTCAAGAATTAACTCAGGAAGATGTCGCGGTCTTGGATAGATCAACACATTTTTGGCCTCAAGCCGAACTCAACATCAAAAAACAGTATCCGAAATTAAAAAATAAAAAAACAGAACAAAAGATCCTTCCAAAAACATGCACGGCAGATCTCGCTTTTCTCCTTGGATGCATTTGTTCTGAGGGAACTCTCGGAAAGTATCGCCAGAAAAAAATTGAATTTTGTAATACCGACCAAGAATTCATTCGGGTCTTTGAGGAAAAATGGATGCGAACATTTCCTGATACTCGTCTTCATCGTTTCGAACGTAAGCCATCATCCTACGGCAGACAAAACTATACTCGCCTTGAAGTACATTCACAGTATGTTATTTCTTTTTTGGAAAATCTCGGTCTTCAGTTTGCAAAATCAGGAGATCGCCGCGTTCCAGAAGTGATTTTTTTATCTCCCAAGGATGTCGTCTCCGCTTTCTTGCAAGCATACGCGGAAGGAGATGGCTCTGTGAGTTCGAGCGGGAAAATGAACGAATTAAGTTACATTTCGAAAAGTGAGAAGATGCTTTCGGATATCCAAATACTTCTTCTCCGATATGGAATAGACACGTTCAAGCGATATGATCGTCATAGATCAATCTCTAAACTCTACCTGAGAGGATACGACAATTATATTCGTTTTCGTGAACATATCTATTTTTTTTCAATCCGAAAAAAACGTGCTTTAGATTCTATCATTGATAGTATTTCACGTCCATCATCACTAAAAGATTTTATTCCCTATCTTAGCGAAAGTATTCGAAATGTCGCGACTCATACAACAGTCCTCCCAGAATCACAGACCCGCTATACAGTTCTTATTGAGAATTTATTGAAAAACAGATATCTTTTTGACTCTATCGCCTGTATAGAGCACATGAGTGAAGAACGAGTATACTCACTTAAAGTTGAGAGTGAGTGTCATTCTTTTGTCGGAAATGGCTTTATCAATCACAATACTGAGGCAAAACTTCGAAAGATTACAGAAGAGATGCTGGGGGATATAGAAAAAAACACCGTCAATTTTACCCCGAATTATGATGGAACGCATAAAGAGCCTACGGTCCTTCCCGCACGTATTCCAAATCTTCTCTTAAACGGAACCGTGGGTATCGCGGTAGGTATGGCGACCACTATTCCGCCGCATAATTTGACAGAGGTGTGCGACGCGCTCATGCATGTGTTGGAGTGTCCGGATTGTTCCATTGAAGATCTTATGGGCTTCATCAAGGGGCCGGACTTTCCTACCGGAGGCATTATCTATGATGTCAAAGCCATCAAACAGGCATACATCACCGGTCGCGGAGGCGTCGTCATACGCGCGCGCACGGATATTAGTGAGAGTAAGTCAGGCACATATCAGATCATCGTAACGGAGGTTCCCTATCAAGTAAACAAAGCGACCGTACTCGAAAAAATCGCAGATCTTGTGCGCGAGAAAAAAATCGAAGGCATTCGAGATCTGCGCGATGAGTCAAACAAAGAGGGCGTGCGCATGGTTATAGAGCTGAAAAAAGACGCCTATCCGAAAAAAGTATTGAATCAACTTTTCAAATTCACCCAACTGCAAGATACGTTTCACTTTAATGTAGTAGCACTGGTGGATGGTATTCAGCCGCGTACCTTAAGTCTGAAATCCGTCCTTGAAGAATTCCTCAAATTCAGAAAAGAAGTGGTCACGCGGCGCACGCAATATGATCTTGATAAGACAAAGGATCGCGTCCATATCTTACTGGGACTGAAAATCGCAATTGACAATATCGACGCGGTCATCAAGACCATTAAGCAGTCCGCGGATAAAGATGAGGCGAAAACAAATCTCATGAAAAAGTTTAAGTTGAGCGAACGACAGGCGCTCGCCATTTTGGAGATGAAACTCTCGCAACTCGCAAATCTGGAACGCATGAAGATAGAACAAGAGCTCAAAGAAAAACGTGTACTCATCGCGGAACTGGAGGCGATCTTGGCATCGCCTAAAAAACTGAAGGCGGTTATCAAAAAAGAAATAGAAGAAATACGCGAGACCTATACGGATGAACGGCGCACGCAGATTATCAAAGGAGCGGTAGGCGAAATCAGCCAGGAAGATCTGATCCCAAATGAATCAACGGTTGTCATGATTACTGGAGATGGCTATATCAAGCGCCTTCCGCCGGATACTTTCAAGCTTCAGGCGCGTGGCGGCAAGGGAGTTATCGGCCTTACGACAAAAGAAGAGGATACGGTGGAGAAATTATTCAGCTGTATGACGCATAATGACCTTCTCTTTTTCACGACGCGCGGAAGAGTATTCCAGCTCAAAGCATATGATGTACCCGTCGCCTCCCGCACCTCAAAAGGACAGGCGATCGTGAACTTCCTCCAGCTTGGAAATGGGGAAAAAGTATCCGCGATTCTTTCTTTGGCGGAACTTGCGGAACAAAAATATCTCACCATGGTCACACGATACGGACTCATAAAAAAGACCGAGCTTTCTGACTTCGCAAATGTCAGAAAATCCGGCCTTATCGCCATAAAACTCAAAGATGATGATATTTTGGAGTGGGTGAAGCCGACGACCGGAAAAAATGAGATCTCTCTCGTCACGGCAAACGGTCAGTCTATCCGATTCAAAGAAGAACAGGTGCGCGCCATGGGCAGGACGGCGGCAGGCGTACACGGCGCGCGCGTGAAAAAAGGTGATATTCTTGTAAGTATGGATGTCATAGCGCCGCTTGCCAAAGACGCGCATGTCCTTATCGTGACCGAAAATGGTTTTGGTAAACTTTCCACTCTGAAGGCATATAAAGTGCAAGGCAGAGGCGGATCCGGCATCAAAACGGCAAAAATCACCGCAAAGACAGGGAAAATCGTGATGGCGGGCGTACTCAATCCAAAAGCGCCAGTGGAAGGCACGAGTGGGGATCTGCTCATCATGTCCGAAAAGGGACAGGTGATTCGTATTAGCATCAAGAGCGTGCCGATACTCGGACGAGATACCCAAGGAGTCCGTCTCATGCGCTTCAAAGAAACCGGAGACAAGATCGCCTCTATTACAGTGGTGTAAAAGCTCCCCCTTGCCAAAATACCGAAATCATGATAGTATCATACGAGAGCAGTGAAGAATATCATATATATCATTATTGAGTACTTTTGTATGGCATTATCGGGAAAACGGTTATCCAGATCCTCAAAACGTCGCAGAGCATCGCATTTTGCACTAAAAAAGAAGTCTTTTATCTCATGCGTAAAGTGTAAAAAGATGATTCTTCCCCACCGCGCGTGTGCCTATTGCGGAAATTATAAAGAACGTTTAGTCATTATTGTCAAAAATCCAAAACTGAAAAAAACAACTCCTGTCGCCGAAGAAAAACAGAACTAACGTCGTGTTCTTTGAGCTCTTTTTTCACATCCATTACCAACATTTCATCAACGTATGTCCAACCGCTTCCTTTCACGGACACTTGCAGTTCAAACGCTCTATGAGTGGGACTTCAAGGGAAAAAATGCGGACGATATCTCCGGCATGCTTGATTATAATTTTATTGAATTTGCCCCTGATTTTTCCGATGACGGATTTGCGAAGCATCTTGTAGATGGTATTTTGGCCCATCAAAAGGACATAGACGCGTACATAGAAAAATTCGCACCGGAGTGGCCGCTCGCACAAATCACGGTCGTGGACAGAAACATTCTGCGTATCGGTATTTATGAAATAGTCTATGACTTGGATATTCCCGCGCGCGTGGCTATCAATGAGGCGATTGAGCTTGCCAAAACATATGGAGGTATTTCCTCGTCAAAGTTTGTGAATGGCGTGTTAGGGTCTATTTATAAAAAAATCCTCCCAGAAATCAAAGAAAAAGAGGAGCGTCTCCAAAAAATTCAAGAAGAGAAAAAACAAAAACGGGAAAAGGAAAAGGCGGAAAAGGAACAACGAAAAAAAGAGAAAGAACAGGCGGAACAGACGGCCGCCTAACACTGGATCCCGGGGGCATCAGACTGTCTAAAAACTGTCATTCCGAGCGGTCAGCGAGGAATCCCGACGTTAAAAACATTATACCAACGGGATCCTTCACGGAGTTTATCCCAGACTGCGATCTGGGGTTCAGGATGACAACATGAAACATAGTATGAGTGAACACGAAGAAAAAAACTTTTCAGCATTTCAAAAAAAAATCGGCATTACCTTCAAAAATCAGAATCTGCTTCGCCAAGCAATGGTGCATCGTTCGTATCTGAATGAAAACCCCAGCTTTGAACTGGGACACAACGAACGGCTTGAATATCTGGGTGACGCGGTGCTTGAGCTGGTGGTCACAGATTATCTCTATATGACCTTTCCAGAGGCAACAGAGGGAGATATGACGAACTGGCGCGCGAGCTTAGTAAACAGCAAGATGCTTTCTGATATCGCAAAGCCGCTCGACATTGATCCACTCCTGTACTTGAGCCGCGGAGAGTCAAAGGATGCAGATGGAAAGGCGCGGCAATATATCCTCACGAACGCGCTTGAGGCGACTATTGGCGCCATCTATCTTGATCGCGGCTATACCTACGCGGAAAAGTTTATCAAAAAATATATCGTCCCACATCTGACCACTATCATAGAAAAGCGGCTTGATGTGGATCCAAAGAGCAGATTTCAGGAGCTCGCGCAGGAAAAAATAAAAATTACACCGCATTACGAGGTATTGGAAGAAAGCGGCCCTGACCATGCAAAAAAATTTGTTATTGGCATATTTTTGGGTAAAGAACGTATTGCCACCGGAGAAGGCACTAGTAAGCAAGAGGCGCAGGTAGATGCGGCGCAAAACGCGCTTGTCGCAAAGGGATGGACGTAGCAGTACTCAGTACAAAGTTGTCAGTTCACAGTATATTCAAAATAAGAACACACACTTAGTAAAGACAAAGGGAAAGATTATTTTTTTTGTTTTTTACGAAATGAGAATTATATCTATAAGTATTTTTGTAGTCTATTCAAACTGTCTGACAAATTGACGAAGTCAGTTTGGAGTTTTTGAATAGGCGTAAACAAAAATACCATAGATATTTCTCATGGAGTACGTAACAAAAAAATAATCTTTCCCTTTGGTTTTACTACAAAAACCTCTGACATTACAGAGGTTTTTGTTTTTGTTGATCTATGACCTTCATGACAGTGTTTGCAATGCCGTTTGGATCTGGGACATTTTCAAATACAAATCGCTCTTGTTCTCCGGCAGTCTGGATATACACATTGCCAAAGTCAAATATGGTCTGGAAAAATCCCTTTACCTCCGCTGTCACATCTTGAATGCGTCCGATCTCCTGCTTAGCAACGGTCCGGGAAAAAAGCGATGTCTGCTTCACGTCGACGACATGTTTTTCCGTGACAATCCACCGATCAAGAAAATACATAAAAAAACTGAATAAAAGGAAGAGCAAGGCATACAAATAATAGAGACTTATTGCCAGTACGATAGCAAGGCCGATAATGTTTTCCCGAGGAATTTCAATTTTTATGCCGAAAAAAAATGCGATACCCAGAAGGATAAGCGGCGCACAAAGGAGCACAAAGCAGAAAAAACTGTCAATGAAGAAAACAAGCGGATGCTTGCGAACTTTGAGAATAACTTTTTCTCCAAAAAATATCATAAAGACGCTTGAAAGAAATACAGCAGACTTGTCCAGTCCACTTCAAGGCGACTGACAAGGTTCATGGTCACGAGAAGCGCTCCCGCACTCATGAGTAAATAGAGGATGGAGGCGATCCATGTCAGGAGGGAAAATCCTTGGTACCGCATCATCATAAAGAGTGTCATCATACTCAAAAACGCCCATACTGCGAGCAAAAGAAGATAAATACTGACTGCGATGACAAATTCCATAAGCCGTATGTGCTACATTTTTTCCAATGTCTCAACGCCAAGAAGAGTGAGTCCTCTTTTCAGTATATCCGCAATATGCCGCAAAAGCAAAATACGGTTTGCGCGTTCATGGGGCGCGGCGCCCAGTACCGCAACCGCATGGTAATATTCGTTGACTGCTTTTGCAAGGCCGTAGACATACTTTGCGACAATCGAAGGGTCATAGGCGCGCGCCGCTGACTCCACGATCCGAGAAAACTGCGTCAAAATCAAGAGAATTTGTTTTTCCCTTGTCCATGCGTATGGCGAATGTACGTGCGGCTTTTTTGTGGCGGCATATTTTCGTAAAATACTTTTTACGCGCGCATATGTGTACTGAATATACGGTCCGGTTCGTCCGGTAAATGATATCGACTCTTCGGGGTTGAAAATCATATCGGACTTTGCGCCAACTTCCGCAAGATAAAACTTCACCGCCGCAAGCGCAATGCGCGTCGCACGATCTTGCGCCTCTTTGGTAGAAATTTTTTCTCCTCTATTTTTTACCTCTTTATGTGCAAGAGCTTCAAGCGTATCGAGAAGCACATCCGCATCCACCTTCGTCCCCTCGCGAGATTTCATCTTTCCATTCGGCAGACATACCATGCCGTAGCTTACATGGTGCAGATTTTTTGCCCACGGATATCCGAGTATTTCAAGAACTGCAAAAAGTTGCTTCATGTACAAATCTTGTTCCGATCCTATCACATATGCGGAGCGCGATGCGTGAAAATCTTTTGTTTTTTGGACAGCAAGATACACATCCTGCGTAATATATAGTGACGTCCCATCTTTGCGCAAAAGAATTTTGTTGGGAAGATTATATGAGCTAAGATCCGCATACACCGCACCAGTCTCATCTTTTTTAAACAATCCCTTGCGTAAACCTTTGATGATTATATCCTTTCCTTTTGTATAAAAATCACTTTCAAAATACACCTTATCAAAATGTACTCCGAGCCGTTTGTATGTCTGCTTGAGTCCTGCAAGCGTCCACGTATTCATTTTTTTCCACAGCGCTCGCGTGGCGTGGTCATTTTTTTCCCATTTTTGCAGGCACTCTTGCGCGGCGTTCTGCATATCTTCGCTTTCTTCAGCCATTTGGCTAAACAGCACATAATAATCCCCCACGAAATGATCGCCTTTTTTACCACTTTGCATCGGCGTCTCCCATTTCTTTTGCGACGCGTATTTTTTACTTTGTTTTTTTTCATACGCGACCATGGACTTACAGATGTGAATACCCCTGTCATTCACGAGTGAGGCACGTATCACACGATATCCCACCGTTTCAAATATGTTCGCGAGACTTTCGCCAAGCACCGCATTGCGCGTATGGCCAAGATGTAGGGGCTTATTGGTGTTTGGCGAGACGTATTCTATGACAATAGTCTCTTTTTTCTTCTGTCCGACTAATATGAACGAAGGCGGTGCAGAGAAAAGAATACCGGCAACATACGCAGGACGAAAAAAGATATTAAGATACGGACCTAAAGCACGTACCTGCTCTATACACTCATTTGTCGCACATGCGGATTCTAATTTCTGCGCGATCTCAATAGGTGATTGTTTGAGCTGTTTTGCAAGGAAAAAGCAGGGTAGTGCGCAATCGCCCATTTCCGGAAGAGGCGGAATTTCCAAAAGTTCCTGCTGGATGGGAATGTCCTGGTCATAGTGCGCGCGAATCGCCTCGTGAAGCTCACAAGCTACTTCACGCATCAGGATATCGTATGGATCTCCTTGTCTCCTTTTTGGTTGAGTATGTTTTTTCATACGCGAGGTTTAGCCGAGTTTTTTTAGCCGTTCTTCAAGTTTAACAATTTCAGACGCGTAATCCGAGCGTTTTTCTTTTTCTTTTTCCACCACATGTTTCGGTGCGCGGGAAAGAAATTCCTGGCTTGCCAAGCGTTGGTCAAGATTTGTGGTCAGTCCTTTCAGCGTCTCAATCTGTTTTTGGATTTTTCCCTGCTCCTCCTCTCGCTTCATAAGCCCAAGTGGAAGGAATATCTCAATGCCGCTCACCTTAAGATACAGTGCGTTTTGGGGCTTTTCTCCACTCTCCATAATCGTGAGAAAATCAAGTCGCGCAAGATATTTGAGAATTTGTTCATTCCTTTTTATGCTATCCGCCTGAAGAGGAGCAAAAATAATCGCTTGAATTTTTTGCGCCGGACTGATATTGTTTTCCGCACGCGCATTTCGAATCGCCTTAATGATATCCTGTATCAATATGAACTCTCGTTCTATTTCGTTGTTTATTTTTGATACATCAGCGGATGGCCATTGGTAAATCATTAATAAGGCGGATATGTCGTCATTTTTCTTCTTTTTTGGAATAATCCTGCGATAATACTGGTAAATAGTTTCGGTTGTGAAAGGGATAAACGGATGCCATAAGACAAGAAGCGTTTCCAGTATCTCCGAAAGAATTTCCTGTTTTCCTCTCTCTATTTTGGCAATTTCCAGGTACCAGTCCGCAAGCTCATCATAGGTAAATTTGCGAAGCTCCTCTGTCGCTTGGGAAAATTGGAACTTTTCAATACATGAACTCACTCTTTGAATAGTCGCGTGTAAACGGCTCATAATCCATATATCGGAAAGTGTTGATGTCCCACTAATATCTTCTTTTTTTACCGAGTGCGACTCAAGAATAAATCTACTGATATTCCATATTTTATTCAGGAAATTTCGTTGGCTTTCGATTTTTTCATTACTCAAACGGGCATTATTGCCCGGAGTAATGCCTATAAGCAAGCTGAGTCGAAGCGCGTCCGCCCCATAGTTTTGTATGATATCAAGCGGGTTTATGCTCATCTCTTCCTTTGATTTGCTCATTTTTTTCCCCTCAACATCCAAGATAAGCCCGTTCAAGTACACAGTTTTGAATGGTACTTCATGAAGCGCATAACATGTCATCATGATCATGCGGGCAACCCAGAAAAACAAGATGTCATAACCGGTTTCCAAGACTGATGTCGGGTGAAATTGCGCCAAATCATCCTTTTTTATTATTTTTCCTTGTTTTGTTTCTGTATGTTCCGGCCAGCCGAGCGTGGAAAAAGTCCATATTCCCGAAGAAAACCAGGTGTCAAGCGTATCCGGATCTCGAGTGAGCTTTTCATTTTTACATTTCGGGCAAAACGCCGGTGCCATGCTTGCCGCAATGATTTCTCCGCATCCGCCTTTTTCCAATTGGCAATAATATATCGGGATCTGATGCCCGAACCAGAGCTGTCGGGAAATGCACCAATCATGCAGATTTTCTATCCAATCAAAATAAGTTTTTTCAAAACGTTTTGGTACAATTTTTATTGTTCCGGAGTGTACGGCATCGTGCGCGAGCCCTTTGAGTGAGTGCTTCATTCCGGGGATCTTTCCACTAACTTTTACAAACCACTGCAAAGATGTCAGGGGCTCTATGACTGCGTCGCACCGATAACAATGCCCCACCGTATGGCGATAATCTTCGATTTTTTCCATGTATCCCTGGTTTGTAAGATCATCAACCAGATTCTTTCGCGCGTCAAACCGATCAAGGCCGGTATACTTTTCTATATGCCGTATATCTATA
>JACPMJ010000001.1:37231-78887 GCA_016186045.1 Candidatus Uhrbacteria bacterium
TATCTATACCGTCTTGTACCAGACTTGAAAAATCCATTTTTCCTGCATCATCAATAATCCTTGGCGCTTTCAGATGATATTTGTTGCCAAGTAAAAAATCATTTGGATCATGTGCTGGTGTTATTTTGAGCGATCCTGTTCCAAAGAGCGGATCCACATATTCATCGGCAATGATAGGCAACTCCCTATTTACAAGAGGCAATAAAGCCACCTTCCCAATACTCTCCTTATATCTCTCATCAGTGGGATTGACCGCTACCGCAGTATCGCCAAACATGGTTTCAGGGCGTGTAGTGGCAATAGTGAGAAACGTATCCATTCCCTGAATTTTATAACGGATATAATACAATTTTCCATCTTCTTCCGTATGCTGTACCTCATCATCAGCAAGGGTTGATGTGCATCGAGGACACCAGTTCACAATACGATTTCCTCGATAAATAAGCCCATCTTGGTACATTTTTACAAAAATCTCAGATACTGCGCGTGAGAGCCCTTGGTCCAGCGTATATCGTTCTCGAGACCAATCACAGCTTGCGCCAACTTTCCTGATTTGTTTTCGTATGGTACCTCGGGATTGTTCTATATATTCATCCACTCTTTGAAGAAACGCCTCTTTGCCAAGCTGATGACGAGTGAGCCCTTCTTTTGCAAGAATACTCTCTACTTTATTTTGCGTTGCAATGGTCGCATGGTCTGTGCCCGGCAGCCACAGCGTCTTATCTCCCTTCATACGATGATATCGAGTCATAACGTCCTGCAAGGTGAGCGCAAGCGTATGTCCGATATGCAAACTGCCCGTCATATTTGGCGGCGGCATTATGATGGAAAACGACCGTTCGTATTTTTTTGTTGTATCCGGATTGAAATATCCTGATTTTTCCCACATGTCGTAAATTTTATCCTCAAATTCATCGGGGCGATATATTTTTTCAATCATATGGTCTTTCATAGTAAGTGACGAGAAGTTATAGTTTAGAGGGTGTAAGTAAATATATCATATTAAAATAAAAATGGTAAAATATCATATCATACTAAAATAGTACACTATAATATTCTTTGACAAATTTTTTTTTTCATTTTATTATATTTATATTGATATATGGGTGAATATATGGGCCAATAGCTCAGGGGTTAGAGCACCACTCTTATAAAGTGGGGGTCGATGGTTCAAATCCATCTTGGCCCACCAAAACGTCTGTCCCATGACATGAACACTAAAATTGTTCAGAGAAATTATTCATAAATATTTTATAAAAAATATGGAGATTCTTATTGTCGCGCTTATTGTCGTCGGATTCATTGCAAAGGGATTTCATGTGATCAATCAATTTGAGCGGGGCGTCATTCTTACGCTTGGAAAATACACCGGAACAAAAAAACCGGGACTTATTTGGCTCGTCCCGATTTTTCAGAAATTATTGCGTGCCGATCTTCGTGTCACAACACTTGATATTCCAAAACAAGAGGTCATCACCAAAGATAATGTGCCGGTGTACATTAACGGCGTGGTGTATTTTTTAGTTGAAAAACCGGAAAATGCCATTCTTGGCGTGCAAAACTATGCCTATGCCATATCGCAATATGCGCAAGCCGCGCTCAGGGATGGTGTTGGCAGGATTGAGCTTGATACCCTTCTTACGGAGCGAGAAGAGGTTGCAAATACCATAGAACGATTAGTGGAGCAGGAGATCAGTGGTTGGGGCATTAAGATTATTTCAATAAAAATACAAGACATTGAGCTTCCGGCAGATATGAAGCGGATTATGGCGCGGCAGGCGGAGGCGGAACGGGAGCGCAGGGCGGTGATTATTCAGGCAGAAGGTGAGCTTACTGCATCAGAAAACTTAAAAAAAGCAGCAATAAATCTTACCTCTATACCAGGAGGGCTTTCTTTACGTGCGCTTACCACTATTGAAAAATCAGAAAAAGCCACTATTTTTGCGGTTCCTTTTGAGATATTTGAAGGGTTTAAAGGGCTGATACATAAAAATGAGGTATAATAAAAAGGCGATAGATAACTCGTTACATTACTCATAACACACACTATCATATAATAATACTACTCTATGCCCATGCAAGATGTGAGAGGAGGAACAATTCTCCTCAATGTTTTAGAAATCATTAAGAAATTGGATATTAAAGAATCATATGTCATTGCGGATCTTGGATGTGGCGGCGCCGGACATTTTGTAGGTCCACTTGCCAGACTTACGGGAAAAACAGGGAAGGTCTACGCGCTTGACGTGCAAAAAGGAGTTCTTGAGGTAGTAAAAGGGAAGATGGCACAGCAAAATATCACAAACGTGGAATATGTGTGGTCTGATTTGGAAACATACGGAGCCGCGGCAATACCAGACGGTTCGTGCGATCTTACATTTCTTGTCAATGTTCTTTTCCAAAATACCGATCATGCGGCGATTCTGAAGGAGAGCGCGCGTTTCTTGCGTATTGGCGGACGGCTTGTTATCATTGATTGGAGACATATTGCGTCTCCTTTTGGACCGCCACAACATATCCGCGTTGATCCAAAAAAAATAAAAGACCTTGGATTTTCGCTCGGACTTGCTTGGTTTGATGAGTTTGATGCGGGGCCGTATCACTTTGGTCTTGTTTTTAGAAAAGATTCTTAAGTTGTTATCTCTACTCTATGAACATACAACAGTTTTTTGAGATATCCTTTTGGCTCACCCCGCATCCCGGACCCATTGACATACAAACAACGATCTTTTTTCTCGTATTATTTGGGAGTGGCATTGTGGGGAAAATTGGACTTAAAATTTTTGGAAAACAACGTAAGACAATTCTCACAAAACCGGAGAAAAAACTTTTTTCAAAAATTGAAAGTCTCTGTCTGACCATGGGATCGCTTGGTCTTGCTTGGCTCTTTTTCGCTTATGAAAATATTTCTTTCCTCTCAGGAAGATATTTCTTTGTCCTCTGGTGTGTCTCGCTTGGTATCTGGATCTATCTCATCTGGCATTACTATGACACGGAAATGCGGCCGGAGATAGCTGTTTTAAAAGAACGGGAACAGCTGGAAAAGTATTTGCCGAAGAAGAGGGGTATATAGTTTTTCATCTGTCATCCCGAGCAAAGTCGAGGGATCTGCGTGCAATGTATATCTACGCAGATTCCTCCACTCCTTACAGTCGGTCGGAATGACACAAGGACGATTTTTTGATGTTTCTTCACCAGCCTTATATTCTCTATGGTGTCCAAAAAAACATTCCCTCTGTTCCGCAATAAAATTTTTATTTTTGTATGTCTCAAAAAACACCCAAACAGATACTTGGAGCGCGCGGAGAACGGCTTGCGGCAGAATATTTACAAAACAAAGGATACACTATCCTTGAAAAAAATTTTAGCGTCCATAAGATCGGAGAAATAGATCTCATCGCTCAAAAAGGCGATGAGATTGTTTTTATAGAGGTGAAAACGCGCACCGGCAATCAATATGGTTATCCGGAAGAGGCGGTGGATTATTGGAAGGCAAAAAAGATCTCTCGCGCGGCGCGGCACTTTCTTTATCTGCGACAGCTTGACAATACGTATGTAAGATTTGACATCATTTCCGTGCATATTGATGAGAAAAATAACGTCCATACAATACGGCACAATGAAAACATTCCGCTTGCTCTCAACTATTGACAGAATTTCTAAAGATGTGGATAACCCCCCCTGAAATGTTCTTTGAAATATGCTATGCTTACTTATGAAGATGTGGAGAAGTCCGCATCAAGAATTTTTTGACTATGCTTTCTGCGCGTGTTTAACAAGGGTCGAACCAAATACGCACAGAAAAAAAGCGAAATAATAAATAAACTTAATAAAGATTTCATAATTCTATGAAACATACACTTTACAGGATCGTAACAAAGGTTACGATTTTCGCCACAGTATTTCTCACGGTGCTCGGTGCCATCACGCCAAGCGCGTATGCGGCTGCGACAGCTTTTGATAGTGTCCTTATGCAACTAAGCAGAGTACAGGCATCAACCATAACAAGTAGTACATTTACTATAAACCTTCCTGATAGCGGTACTGGTTGGGATGCGACAACCGCGTCTGATACTATATCCATAACTTTTGCCACGGGTACGAATAATTGGACGATAGGTGCTAATTGGACGGGTACTGATTTTACTATACTTGATGGGAGCACCTCTGTAACAGTAAGCGCGGGAAATGTTGCCACATCTGCAACGGCAGGAACTCAACCGACATATAACGCTTGCCTAACAGCAGGTAATGATTATGCCACTGTTTTTGTTAACTCTGCGGACCGCAAGTTTTGGTTTCGACGCTGTGGAGGAGGTGGAGGAACGGCTCCTAATACAAATGGTGGAAATATTATTATCACGATCGAAAGCGGAGGCACTGGCAGTATTACAACTCCTGCAGCTGGGAATAATTATCTTGTAACACTTGACATGGCGGATGAAGATACGCTATACGACATAACTAGACAAGTTGCGACCTCTATCATCGCATCAGATGCTGCCGGTCCCTCGGGCGTGCAAGCAACGGCGCCAACGCTTACGTTTGTAGTAGCGCAAGATACTACGGGTACCGGTGGTGCTACGTGCAGTGGATTTTCTGCTATAACTGCGACAACTACATTTGGGTTTAATACCTTAGTTTCGACTCAAGTGAATAATGCTACCAGTACTATTTGTACGACGGTCTCTTCTACTAATTCATCTCTTACTGTGCGAGTGTACATCTCGTCACAATATGGAGGACTCAATAGAAGCTCGGGGAGTAATTTTATCAATAACGCCGGTACCGGTGGATCAGCGTACTCTTCTGCAACGCAAAAAACACTTACAGTAGGGACAAATACTGATGATGGTATATGCGTGATGGATTCGGGAGATACTGGAGCCTCAGATACAGGGACTATTACATCTATATCCCCATATAACGGAACATGCAACTATACGAGTATGACTGGAACTGAAACACTTGGGACAATTCCAACACTTGCTACAGGAGGTCTTCAGCCAGTTTGGACCGCTACCGTAAGTAGTAATTCAGCGGCAACACATCTTCTTCCGCGTGTCGCAATAAGCGCGGCAACTACGGCAGGCACCTATACTGATACCTATTACATTACGGCAGCAGCTACTTTCTAAATATATTAAATAATTCGCATAACCCCATGCTGTGTATATGAAAAAATATATATATCTCGGATTCATTGTGATTGCCGGGTTACTTCTGTGGACTCATGATACTCATGCGCTCACCATACAACCGGTAACACTTGATGAGCTCACATTAAGTCCAGGAGAGTCAATAACAAAAAATATTAAATTAACGAATGATGGCTCTTCTCCTGTAACCGTCCAGCCAACATTCTATCAGGCTGAGGCAGCACTTTCAGAGGACGGATCCGCAAGTTATACAAAAGCGACATCAGAATCCACGCTTGCAAACTGGATTGTATTAAAAGATGGCGGGCAAGTGACATTACAGTCAAAGGAATCAAAGCTTGTTCCGCTATTCATTAGTATTCCACAAGATGCTCCTCCAGGTGGTCATTTTGCAATGATCGGGTGGGGAATACCGTCTTCTGTTGGAGACACTGGAGTTGGCATTTCAGGGCTTACCGGCGTGAATGTAGCTCTTGATGTGCGAGGGCAGACAGTAGAAAAAGGTGAGGTCACCTACTTTGGTACTGAAAACGGTGTCACAAAGTTTGATAAGCTTCCGATTACCTTTTTAGCTCGGTTTAATAATGGAGGGAATCGTCACTTCAAGCCGCAGGGTGATGTGAAGATTAAAAACATGTTTGGCAGTATCGTGACCGTGCTTCCATTTAACAATCTTCCGGGGACGGGAAATGTCTTACCGCGAAGTAATCGAGAGTATAAAGTCGTATGGGATTCAGGATTTGCCTTTGGCAAGTATACCGCGCTCTTTGATGTATCCATGGGCGGAGCGGGAAGCGCATCCAAAACATTTACCTTCTGGGTGCTCCCAACCGGACTTCTCGTTCTTTGGCTTATTATCGCGCTCGTTATTGTAGTAATTCTTGTTCTTCTTATCAAGAAGATGCTTGAGTCGGCGGGAACGATAAAGAAGTAATTTCCTGATAAAAAAGTCTGATATACAAAAAACTCTCGGGTTCTTTCTCGAGAGTTTTTATGATATACTGAAAAGAGAAAATAACTCTCAAATATATAATTGCAAGGAAATAGAATGATCGTGGCAATTCTATAAATTGATCATGGCTCCACTGGGATCCCCACGCTTCGCTCGGGATGACAGAACTATTATGCAAAAACTCTTGCTTATTATATCAAAAACTCTTATTGGGTTTACGATATTTTTGTCGGTGTTTTTTCCTCATGCTCAATATGTATACGCCGGAGAGATAACCAACGCAAACGATACGCTGACCCGCCAAAAACAAAATACCGCGTCTCAACATACCATAGATTTTCGCCTTGCAAGTGGCTTTGACTTTGACGCGAGTGGAGGCAAGGATGTGCTCGCCATCCAATTTCCCACGACCTTTTCTTCCAGCGGCACATGGATCACCGGAGATCTTACCTTTTGGCAAGATCAGACCGGAAGTTCCGCCTCCACACTCACGCAAGTGACTATTGCGCAAGTAGTCTCCGGTGCAGGCACCTCCACAGGTTCCCTTACCTGTGATACAAATAATCAAGTAGGTATCGCCATTGATACGACAAGCCTTATCTTTCGCGTCCAACCTTGTACCACCACCTATACGGCCTCTGATACCGGCGGCACAAACATTGGCGCCATGCGCCTCATCATCCTGAATGATAGTGCAAACGGAGAATTCACAAATCCCGCGTCTGCGGACGTCACCGACATTTACCTTTGCGCTTACCACATCTACAACCCTCGCCACATGCCCAAGTACCAGTCAATCCTCCGAGGGAACGATCAATTTTCCGAATCCTCTTTCATCGGGGGTTATTAATATAGCACAAACATATATCTGTACATACACCTTCACAAATTCAGGAAACTCAACAAAGGCGACTATCTATGCCGCATCTGCAAACGCAAGCCTTACCGTATCCTCCTATCGCATACCGGATACCGCGTACACCTCAAACTCTTCGCTCACGCTCTCCGCAGGCACTGAAAATTATGGCATCTGCATGGTAAGCAGTGGAGGAAGCTCAAATGCCACTGCGATATCGCCGTTTAATGGCACCTGTACGACGTCAAGTTCTGACACAAGCGCGGGAGCCCTCACAACATCCATAGCCCCTCTCTGGAATACCACCGCAAATACCGCGTATGCGAATATTCTCACAAAACTTGCGATATCCTCAAATACCGAGGCGGGCACCTATACCGATACTATTTATGTTGTTGCCGCAGGAACGTTTTGATGAGTTAAAATAATTATGAAAAAACACATCATTCTTATTACTTTGATCGTTTTTGGACTTTGTGGATACGCGCAGAGTGTTTTTGCCTTGCCACTTACGCAAGTGTCAGATACCATGACCCGGCTTCGTACAGATACGCCGGCTGATCACGAAATTCAATTTACTGTCATCAACGGCGTTGGACTTCCAGGAAAAGGAGATACTATACTCATTAATTTTGGTGACGCGGTATCAAGCACAAATAGTATATCCTACGAAGACATAAGTCTTCGATATGGTACCTTGGGACAAGAACTCTCACAGGCATTGTATACGATATCGGGTCCAAACGTATGGGGAGCAAGCGTCAATACTCAAAGAAAACTTCTCACACTCACCTTCCCCACATCAAACGGTACGCCTATTACCACCAGCCAGCGAGTGATTATAAAAATCGGAACAAATGTACGAAGTAACGCGAATCAGCTTATCAACGGCTCAATGTCAGGAAGTCATGTCATAGAAATTCTTGCGGGAAATTACGACTCAAAACAAGTCGCCATCGTGCTCCTTCAAAATGACGCGGTCGGCGCCGGCGGTCCGGTGGCAGAACAGCCACCTCCGCAAAGTAATATGGTGATCCTTCCGTTGTCCGCCCCTGCTGTGGCAACACCACAAGCTCCTGCTCCCGTAGAAGTACAACCCAGCCAGCCGGCACAAGCGCCTGCTATTAAACAGCCTACTCCTATTGCCAAAGCTCCCGCGCCGGCTCCCGCAGAAGTACAGCCCAGCCAGCCGGCACAAGCGCCTGTAGAACAGCCTGTTGCGGCAGAAGCCCCTGCTGTGACCACACCACAAGCTCCCGCACCGGCTCCCGCAGAAATACAGCCCAGTCAGCCAACACAAGCGCCTGCGCTCGCGCCAACACCTACAATTGTTGTCGTTTCTCTTGGCGCGCCTGCAAACGTTCGAATTCAAGCAGATAAGGTGTCTTCCGCAAGTGTTGTAAACACTGACGCAAGCGGTCAAATAACCGGAATTTTTGCCGAGATTGAGGAGAATACCGTAGCAGAAGATGGTAGAGTATCTATTGAGTCGATTTCCTTAACGCAAGTGTCAAATGTGGATAGTGAAATTCGCATTCCATCGGGGAAAGACGTTCCTGATAAGGTGTTTTATAAAATCAACATCAGTACAAAAGTGGAAAAACCAATCCGCATTACCATCAAATATAATCCTGATTTTCTTGCAGGCCTTGATCCGTCAAGCCTAAAAATTAATTACTGGGATGGCGAACAGGGCAAGTGGATCCCGCTTGAAGACACTGTCATTGATAAGGAACAGCACACATTGAGCGCGCATGTCATTCCGCAAACAATTTTTGCCGCGTTTGCCACTATCACTTCACGAGAAGCTCTTCGGCAGAGAGAGCAGGTTATCTTAAAATCTTCTGTCAAATTTATTCCGAGAAGCTCTGGCATTTCGCAAACTGATCTTGCATTTACGGGAAAGACAGACTCAGAACCTGTCCGGTTTGTGAACTATGATTTTTACACATCTGGCGCGCAGGAAATGAAACTTTGCATAAAGGAAAAGCTTTTTTTGCGGTCGGTTGCGTCCGTGCTTCTCGAATTCATGAATAAACAGCAAAAATTGTTTTACAACAAAACATTCAAGTGCTTTGGCGGATTTATCACATCTCCCATAGAAGAGGGCACCTACCCCATGAAATTAAAAGTTATTTATAAAGACGATTATTCAGAAAGCATTTCGCCAAATTTGGTAGTCACTACGCCACTTCAGGCGTTCGTAAAACCAATCATGCGATGGATCATTGAAGACGTGCAGTCATCACCCCTTGCAACAGCAGGAGTATACGGGTCGCTTACGCTTTTGGCGCTTGGCATATGGTTTGGCATTGCCCGTCGTGTGCGAAAGTTTCGATCTATGCCCCTGCTTTCTCTGTCAAAAAAATAGTGGTAGTATACTACTGGGAGTCAGGTACTGTGAACTTATTATGATTATGCGCATTCGTCCGCAGTATTTCTTCATTCTTGCGACACTTTTTTCCCTTGCCATCCTTGGCATGTCTGTTTTTGCTGCCAATGTATACAATATCCAATATCGTGTTCAGCCGCAAACCATAGGAGAAGCTGCCAATCATACCATCTATTTTCAATCCCGTACCGCGATTTCATCCGGCACTATCGTTTTGAATTTACAAAATCTTGTCTCAAGTGTCGGAAGCGTCGCGTTCACGGATGTGGATCTTTCATATGGAACATCAGCGACCTCCGCGCAAACTCAGCTTACGCTGGCTGCGGGAAATGGAAATGCCATTTGGGGAGTGGCGATAGATGCTGCAAATAAAAGAATTACATTTTCATATCCGTCCAGCGGCAGTGGGACTATCCCCGCAGATCAGGTCATCACCATAAAAATCGGCACGCACGCTACTGAAGGCGCTAATGGCGCAAATCGCATGACCAATGCCGCGGCGGTGTCATCAGGTGGAAAAATCGTCTCCATTGTCGCAGGGAGCGAAGTTGGCACCATAAGTGTTCCGCTTGTCACGTCGGCAACAGTTTCGTCTGGTGCAACAGCGCCGGTGCAAAACACTGCTCCGGCAATAGCGCTGACCGGAACTATATCCACAGCGGCAACGCAAACCGTGGCAAGCTATGTGACGATTTCATACACCGCTACAGATGCGGAGAATAATACGGCAAGCCTTGCTTCATACCAATATTCTCTTGACAACACCACATGGCAAACCATGACGCAAAAATCAGGGGCGGGCAGTAGTGGTACAAGTAATCTCGCATTTACGGCCGCAGGTGCGGCACTGATATTTGTCTGGGACAGCGCTACGAATATTCCTAATACGCAAGACAGTACTGTGTATGTGCGGCTGAAGGCAAATGATGGGACTGTTGACGGTAGTTTTGCAACAAGCGCCGCATTTGGCGTTGATACAAATCCGCCGGCATCAGCAGTAGTGGTCGTGGCTCCTGCGCCTGCTCCCGCTCCTGCGCCTGCTCCCACTCCCACTCCCGCTCCTGCGCCTGTGCCTTCAGCGCCCGCATCAACCCAGACAACGCAGCCAACTCAGACATCAGAGCCAGCGCCTTCCTTGCGAACGAAAGAAGAGCCAAAGCAAGCTGAAATAAAAACAGAAGAAAAATCGCCGGAGCCAAAAAAAGAAGAGCAACCTGTGCAAAAAGATACCACGCCGCCGGTTTCATCCATCGATATTCGAGGAACTGCCGGCCAAAACAATTGGTATGCCAGCAGTGTTATACTGTCGCTTCTTGCCAGTGATGACAGTGGAGTTGCTCCTGCGCTATATTATCGTATTGGCGCATCCGGAGAATTTGTAGCCTACAAAATTCCTCTTGCCATTTCAGCCGAAGGAGAAAAGACGATTCAATACTATGCGAGCGATGCCGCAGGGAACAAGGAGGCGCAAAAATCATTCCTGCTCCGCATAGATACCATTGCGCCCACAGGCTCTGCAGTGTTGAATAATGGAAACACTGCAAGCAACACAAGAACTATTCCCATTTCACTTCAATGCGCTGATGCCGGATCATCGTGTTCTGCGGTGGAATTATCACAAAATAATACCTCTTGGACGTCATGGCAAACACTGCGCGATATCGCGCCCATACAATACTCATCTGATGGTAAAAAAACACTTTTTGTGAAATTTAAAGATGCGGCAGGAAATGAAAGTCAGATTATCAGCCCCCAGGAAATTCTTATTGACACCACAAAGCCTACGGTCCTTGCGGATGTCACGTCAAGGCAAAATCCCGGAGAAGAAAAAACAATCAAAGCAGTGGCATCTGACGCACTTTCTCAAATCTCGTCATTTCAGTGGGAGATCATTCAGCAACCGGAAGGTGGAGATCTCGTAATTGACAATTCCGCCATACAACAGATTCAAGTGAGCGCGACAGTTCCGGGCACGTATATACTCCGCGTCACTGTTACTGATGCCGTTGGGAATAAGACGGTATCGGATGAGACGAAAATTATTATTCTTGATCAAAATAGGAAGATTACCGCGCAGGAATTCAAACAAAGGAACTTTGATATCAAAGACGCTCCCAAGACAGTGAGGGAGGTCATGAGCCCGGATGCGAAAAATTTTGCGAGCAGTGAAACAGCATCAATAGAGCTTGAGGCCGGAACATTTAATTTGAGTGCGATGCAGTCTCTGCGGGCGAAGCCTGTTTCCGCAAGCGAGGGAGCTCAACAAGCAGGTGGAGGAGTTACTCAACAGACAGGCACAGGAGGCGAAGTAAGTACGCCAAGTGCACAAAATATAAGTGGAGGCGGAGGGTATAGTGTCCAAGCAACAAACGAGCAAGGCCGCATCACAATAGAGCTTTCAAAACTTCCTTGCAATATCGCAAGTGAAACCGCCGGGACAGATATTTTGGCAGTATCGCCGCCCAAGACAAAGCTTATGGGATGCGCAGTTGATCGCGTTACGGCAAGTCTTAAACTTGACGGAAGCGTCAGACAACCATCTGCGCTTATTCCGTCCAATGAACAGTCTATCCACAGTATTCCACGGCAAGAGTCACTTTCTTTGGGCGCGCGCATCATGCGATTTTTCGCGCATATGGACAGTATGCCGGCATTTGCACAAACAGAACCCCAGCCAGAGCAATCTTCTCAGACACTTCGGTTTTATCCGGTGTATCAAAAGGTCATTCCACTCACGGAATTCGAAAAAAAGCCGACTCTTACATTTTACTATAGTCAAAAAGAAGCGAGTTCGATCTATGTGGACACTATCCGTCTCTACGCATGGGACGCGGAAACAAATAGATGGGTTCCTGAAGAAGAGGTTGCTCATAAAAAAGAGGAAAACGCCGTTGTCGCAAAAGTGGACCATCTTTCGCTTTTTGGTTTGTTTGCAGAACCGATTCCGCTTCCCCGCCGTCTCAGAGAAGAAGTGGTGTATACTGCCGCGCCAGGACAATTTGAACAGCCAAAGATACTTTTGGAAAACCAGGATCTTGGACTGGTGCAGGCAGACACTGGGAAACTCCTGTCATTCGCAGACAGTGAATTTTACGTTTCTGGAGATGTGCGTATTGACATATGTGTCCCCGCAAAACTTTTTCAGCAGAAAGCAATCAAAAAAATGGCGCTTTCAAGCGCCGGGGAGCGCACCACGCTTTTCTATGACAAGTCAAAAGCATGTTATGCCGGACATTTTCAGACACCACAGAAAAAGGGAACATATGATGTTGTTTTAAAAATCATTTACGGAGACGATGTGGTTCAAACCGTACCTCTTGCCATGAGTGTCACATCCGTTGCTCAAGCGCAAGTACTCGCAGTGGTCGCTCCTTCGATCAAGGAGGTGCAAAAGGCTGCCGCTATCGTGAATACAGAGACGAAAAAGGCGGTGGAAGTGTCAGAGCCGGCTCTACAAGCATCGGTTGCCGTGTCTGTGCCTGCGATTGCCGTGGCAAATCCTGCGATTGCCGTAAATACCGTCCAGTGGTACTACTATATCAACTATCTTTTTTCATGGATTCTGTCGTTGGTTGGATTGCGCAAACGTAGAAAGCCATGGGGCGTGGTTTATGACGCGATCACAAAAAATCCCATTGATCTCGCCATCGTTCGCCTTATTGATGGGAAGACAAAAAAACTCATTGAGACTCAAGTAACCGATAAAAACGGACGATTTAGTTTTGTTCCTATTCCCGGAGAATATACTCTCACCGCCACAAAACAGGAATTTGTTTTTCCGTCAAAACTTATTACGGAAACAGTGGATGGAGAATATGCGAATATTTATCACGAGGGAGCCATTACCATAAAAAGTGCAGAAGAAACGATCCGGTTGAGCATTCCTCTCGATCAAAAAGCGCCCGCGACATTTCAAAAAAAGACGCTTAGAACCCTTACAAAGGAATTAATTAGTAGATATGCGCTTGTATCTTTGATAATAAGCATGACCGTTAGCATAGCGCTGACAACGTATGTACCAAGTACCATTAATGCGCTGTTCCTTCTTATCAATGGCGTATTCGTCATGTCTCAAGTCATGCTTATGGCACATGAGCAAAAGCCATGGGGTATTGTATTTAGTGCACTCAATCTCAAACCAGTGCCATTGGCTGCCATTGCGATTTTTGACGCAAAACAACAAAAGCTCCTGCGTAGCAGGCTCACAGACTATTATGGCAGATTTAATTTTCTCACTCCGGCAGGAGAGTTTATTCTCTCTGTTTCAAAGGAACAGTACGCATTTCCCGCGCATAAAGATGCTCATATCAAAAAATATAAGCACCTGTACTTTGGCGGCACGATCCAAGTAAAGAAAGGGAATGAGATCGTACGGACCAATATCCCGCTTGAGGAGAAACAAGGGACAGTACAACCGACAACTTCACAGATAGTTCAACCCCTACCACAGATTTCTTCACCATCCCCCGAGTCTCCACGACCACCCTCTTGACGAAAAAATCTTTTTATCATATACTTTCAATATTGGATAGTTTGCATAAACTATCCTTTTTATTTACTTGTTTTTTTGCATATGAATAATCCCATTGCATCGGCAATCAAGCAAATTTGCGATGACAAAAACATTCCACAGGACCAGGTCATAGAGGCGCTTGAAGCGGCGCTTGCGGCGGCATATCGGAAGGATTTTGCGGAAAAAAACCAGAATATTAAGTGTGAATTTGACATAAAAACAGGGAATTCTCGATTTTTTGACGTAAAAAAAGTAGTTGAAGATTTGCCACCTGAAGAAGACGCTCCTCAAGGAAAAGGAAAATCAGATGAGCCTCAGCAAACACCTTCCAAAGAGGAGACAGGATCACCTTCTGAAGAGTCTGAAAAACGCAAATTCAATCCAAAAACAGAAATTACGCTTTCAGAGGCGCGGCAAACCTATCCCGATATTCAGCTTGATGAGGATATACGGACAGAGCTATCCATACCGGCAGAATTTGGCCGCATGGCGGCGCAGACCGCAAAACAAGTTATTATCCAAAAGATTCGCGAGGCAGAACGAGGCACTTTGTACCAAGGATTCAAAGACAAGGAAGGAAGCCTTATGATCGGAACGATCCAGCGCAGGGAGGAACAGCGCGTATTGGTGGATTTTGGAAAGGTTACCGCCATCTTGCCTGCAAGCGAGCATGTGCCGCGGGAACGATACAATCCCGGAGAACGAATCAAGGTGTATGTCATGTCAGTGGAGATGAGCACCAAGGGGCCGGAAATTATCGTTTCGCGCACACATCCGTTGTTTGTAAAAAAAATATTTGAAGCTGAAATTCCTGAAGTTGCAAATGGCGCGATAGAAATAAAGGCGATCAGCAGGGAGGCGGGCCAGCGTTCAAAGGTTGCGGTTTTTTCCCATAATGAAAATATTGACCCAATCGGTTCTTGCATTGGCCAGCGGGGAAACAGGATACAGACGATTATTGCGGAGCTTGGCGGAGAAAAAGTGGATATCATCCAATATGATGAGGATACGCAGTTGTTCATTGCACACGCGCTTAAGCCGGCAGAAATAGCACATATCACACTCCATGAAGAAACAAAAACCGCAGTAGTCGCGGTGCAGGAGGACCAACTCTCCCTTGCAATTGGAAAGATGGGGCAAAACGTGCGCCTTGCTTCACAGCTCACCGGCTGGAATATTGAGGTCGTCTCGCAAGCAGGAACAAACAAAAAATCCGCACAAGAGAAAGATCCGGAAGAACATTCCGCAGAAGAACAAAAAGAAAAAACATCCAAAGAAGTATCAGCAGAAGAATAAAAAATAATTTATCATGCATTGATAGTATATTCTATGGCACAAGAACTTATATTCGCGCTTTCAGCAAGCATCGTTTCCATTCTCTATGGCTTGTTTCTCATCCGATTTATCATGCGGCAGCCAAGCGGGGATGAAAAAATGAAATCCATTGCCGCCGCGATTCAAGATGGCGCGCAAGCATATCTGAATCGCCAATACCGCACTATTGGCATTGTCGCGGTTATTGTGGCGCTATGTATCGGCTACTTTTTAAACATAAAAACCGCAGTCGCATTTCTTATTGGCGCAGTACTCTCGGGAGCGGCCGGCTATATTGGCATGCATATTTCAGTGCGCGCCAATGTTCGCACCGCAGAAGCGGCAAAAAGTGGCATGAAAAAGGCTTTGGATGTGGCGGTAAAGGGCGGCATGGTCACCGGGCTTTTGGTTGCTGGTCTCGCACTTCTTGGCGTTACGGGATTTTATGCCGCAACGCAGGATATCCATGCGCTTGTCGGGCTTGGATTTGGCGGAAGCCTTATCTCGGTATTTGCCCGTCTTGGCGGTGGCATTTATACCAAAGCGGCTGATGTGGGCGCAGACTTGGTGGGAAAAGTAGAGGCGGGCATTCCAGAGGATGATCCGAGAAATCCGGCTGTCATTGCGGACAATGTCGGCGACAATGTCGGCGATTGCGCAGGCATGGCCGCTGATCTTTTTGAAACCTATGTTGTTACCATGATTGCCGCAATGCTATTGGGTACGTTCTCATTTCCGGATTTTCCGCAAAGCGCGCTTTATCCTCTCGCCATGGGTGGCATCTCCATTTTTTCCGGCATTGTCGGCGGTTTTTTCATTCGCTTAGGAAAGAAAAAAAATATTATGGCGGCATTGTATAAGGGCCTCGCGGTAAGCGCACTGCTTTCTGCGGCGCTCTTTTATCCACTCACACAGTATCTCATGAAAGACAATGGCGTTATTCCTTTTCTCTCACTCTATCTTTCTTCATTTGTTGGACTTGCGGTCACAGCGCTTTTTGTCATAATTACTGAATTCTATACGTCAACAAAATTTTCTCCG
The DNA here is from genome assembly GCA_016186045.1 of Candidatus Uhrbacteria bacterium. Taxonomy (GTDB): domain Bacteria; phylum Patescibacteriota; class Patescibacteriia; order JACQRZ01; family JACQRZ01; genus JACPMJ01. The sequence goes on from JACPMJ010000001.1 coordinate 53,459, forward strand.
GTGCAAAGCATTGCTCGCGCATCGCAAACCGGTCATGCCACAAATATCATTGCAGGGCTCGGGCTTTCCATGAAAGCGACTGTGCTTCCGGTGATTGTGATTTGCGCAGGAATTTTTGCCGCATTTCAGCTTGCAGGGCTTTATGGTATTGCGGTAGCCGCTGTTGCCATGCTTTCCATGGCAGGTATTATCGTTACTATTGACTCATACGGTCCGATCACGGATAATGCAGGAGGCATTGCGGAGATGGCAAATCTTCCTAAAGATGTCCGCAATGTTACGGATCCGCTTGATGCGGTGGGAAATACCACCAAAGCTGTGACAAAAGGATATGCCATAGGATCCGCAGGGCTTGCGGCGCTCGTGCTTTTTGCGGATTATACGAATACATTGGGAAGCTCTACGCTATTTCTTATCAATGATTATCGCGTGCTTATCGGCCTGTTTATTGGGGGGCTCTTACCATATTATTTTGCGGCGCTCTGCATGGAGGCGGTAGGAAAAACCGGTGGAAAAGTAGTGGATGAAGTGCGCAGGCAGTTCCGTGAAATCAAGGGGATTATGGATGGCACTGCAAAGCCGGATTACGCAAAAACCGTGGATATTGTCACACAAGCGGCATTGCGCCAGATGATCATCCCTGCGCTTATTCCGGTGCTTGCGCCGATCATTATTTGGAAGCTTTTGGGACTTGAAGCGCTCGGTGGGCTGCTTATTGGATCCATTATTACCGGATTGTTTATCGCCATTTCCATGACATCCGGTGGCGGCGCATGGGACAATGCCAAAAAATTCATTGAAGAAGGAAATTTTGGCGGCAAGGGATCCCTTGCACACCAGGCGGCCGTGACCGGCGACACTGTGGGCGATCCGTACAAGGACACGGCGGGTCCGGCCATCAACCCCATGATAAAAATTTTGAACATTGTTGCGCTTCTTATTGTGGTGTTCATAAAATGAATTTTGAAAATAAAATTTTTTAAAATTCATCCCAAGTCCAATCGCATTTATTCATAACTTAATTCATAATCATTCGTATGCAGACAGACAATCAAAAAGATATCGCAGTAAAAACAGCATATAAGCAACTCATGGAAGATCACGGTGCGCATCTTCCAAAAATAGGAGACGTTGTCACGGGCAACGTCATGAGCGTAGGGAAAAATGAAGTCTACGTGGACGTTGACGGCATTGCCACCGGCATTGCGCGCGGATATGAGCTCATTGACGAGTCCGGAGATTATTCTCATTTGGCAGTGGGCGACGAGGTGTCTGCGACAGTTCTTGAGATGGATAATGAATATGGCGTACTTGAACTCTCATTCCGTTCCGCAGGGCATAAAAAAGCATGGGATCGGCTGAGCCAGCTTCAAAACGAGCATATCATCATTCAAGCAAAAATCACTGAAGCGAACAAAGGCGGACTCATGGTAACGTATGGCAATGTCCATGGTTTTATGCCGGTTTCCCAGCTTTGTCCGGACCATTATCCGCGCATTCAGGGAGGCGATAAAAATAAAATTCTTGAAAAGCTCAAAAGCTATATTGGCCAGACATTTGACGTCAAGGTCATCGATGTCAATGAAGAAGAACAAAAACTTATCGTATCAGAAAAAGCCGCATGGGAAGACCGCCAAAAAGACGTCATATCCAGCTATAAGCCGGGTGATGTCATTGAGGGCACCGTCACGGTTATTACGGATTTCGGCGTATTTGTAAAATTCGGCAAAGGCCTTGAAGGATTGGTCCATATTTCCGAGCTTGCATGGCAACGTATTGATGATCCCAAAGATTTCATTCAGCCTGGACAGCGGATTAAGGCGTCCATTATCAAAATTGACGGGTCAAAGATATTCCTGTCCATGAAAAAATTAGTTGATGATCCGTGGAGACATGTATCGGAACGATACAAAATCGGACAAAAAGTGCGGGGAAAAGTATTGAAAGTGAATCCGTTTGGTTTGTTTGTTGAGCTGGATCCTGAAATTCATGGGTTGGCCCATATTTCCGAACTTTCACATAAACAAATTTCAGATCCGCATCAGATTGCTCAGCCGGGAGATGATCTCGATTTCATTGTGGTATCCGTTGAGCCACAAGATCACCGGCTTGGCTTAAGCATCAAGGCACTTACTCGCCAGCAAGAGCAAAAACAAGAGGAGCAAGCGCCGGAACAGCCCCAAGAATTAAAAGAAGAACCATCTGAAGAAAAAGAACAACAAGAAAAACAGCCAGACCAAGCATCATAATTTCACGACCATATTTCACTCTATGAAGCCTCTCTTAAAAAATGGGATTATTTTTCTGTGCGCCGTGTTTCTTATCGCAGGATTCTTCAGTCTTTATTCTCGGTCATCGGTCCAAAAAGAAGAGAAGATCGGCATTGCAACATTTCTTGAAGAAGTAGCCGATGAAAAAATAGAGCGCGTTGAATTGCAGGAAAATACCATTCTCATCACCCTGAAAGACGGGAAAAAACAGACAGCAACCAAAGAACCGAATGATTCCTTGGGCACATTGATGAAAAATTTCAATGCAGATCCGGAGAAGATGAAAAAATTCAAGATAGATATCAAGGAAAACAGCTCCGGATTTTTATTGAACGCATTTTTCACCATCATATTGCCATTTCTCATCTTGGGATTTTTTATTTTTCTCATGATCCGGCAGATTCAGGGAGCAAACGCGCGCGCTATGAATTTTGGCATGAGCCGTGCGCGACAGTTTGACGGGAAAAAAGAGGAAAATCGCATAACATTCAAGGATGTTGCCGGCGCGCGGGAAGCAAAAGAAGAACTTCAGGAGGTGATTGAATTTCTCCGTGATCCAAAAAAATTCACGAATGTAGGAGCAAAGATTCCCAAAGGAGTCATGCTCGTTGGCGCCCCGGGAACCGGCAAAACACTCTTTGCAAAAGCAGTTGCCGGAGAAGCGGATGTTCCGTTTTTTCATGTATCAGGATCTGAATTCATTGAAATGTTCGTGGGCGTGGGCGCAAGCCGCGTGCGTGATCTTTTTACGCGCGCCATGAAAAACGCTCCCTGTATTGTGTTTATTGATGAAATTGACGCGGTAGGGCGGCAACGAGGGGCGGGGCTTGGTGGATCGCATGACGAACGCGAACAAACGCTCAATCAAATCCTTGTTGAATTGGACGGCTTTGATCCGTCAACAAATGTTATTGTGCTTGCCGCGACAAACCGGCCGGACGTACTTGATCCCGCGCTTTTGCGGCCGGGCCGCTTTGATCGCAGAGTGGTCATAGACCTTCCGTCCATTGAAGACCGAACTGCCATTCTTGAGGTGCACGCCAGAAACAAGCCGCTTGCATCTGATGCTGACTTGCGGAAAGTGGCGGAGCGCACGCCGGGATTTTCCGGTGCAGACCTTGCAAATGTTCTGAACGAAGCCGCGATTCTTGTGGCGCGGCGCAATGCCTCACAGATCACTTTGGATGATATTTTTAAGAGCATAGAAAAAGTCATTCTGGGTCCGGAGCGCAAAAGCCATGTCATGTCTGAAAAAGAAAAGAAAATCACAGCGTATCATGAAGCTGGCCATGCGCTCGTGTCTCATCTCTTGCCTGATGCGCCGCCTGTGCAAAAAATATCCATTATCGCGCGCGGACAAGCCGCAGGATACACGCTTAATCTGCCTACGGAAGATCGTCAATTTCGGACAAAAAAGGAATTCCTAAGCGAGCTTGCGGTACTGCTGGGAGGGTTTGTGGCGGAAAAAACAGTTTTTGAGGATGTTACCACCGGCGCAAGCAATGATTTGAAAAAAGCAACACGTTTGGCAAAAAATATTGTCACGGTCTATGGTATGAGCGAGCATCTTGGCCAGCGCACGTTTGGCGATCGGGAGGAGATGATATTTTTGGGCAGGGAAATCACGGAACAGCGGGATTATAGCGAAAAAACCGCGGAACATATTGATGAGGAAATTACAAATTTTTTCAATGGCGCATACGCACAGGCGGAGCGTCTCATTACGACCTATAGAGAAAAAATAGAAACTATTGTACAATTACTCTTAGAAAAGGAGACCATAGAACGCGAAGCGTTTTTGGCAATTTTTGCCGAGTAAACATACATACATGTCGCCACAAGACAGCTCTCATATCTCCCAATTGAGTGCAAAGGGCGCTGATGAAAAATTCTCTCAGAAACTGAAGGATATTGAACTCAAACAAAAGGAAGACCAGACACAGATGCAAGCATACAGTCTGGGGTTGACCTATATTAATCTTTCCCGCAAAGCAATTCCGCCGGGCATTTTGGAATTGATTCCTGAAACAGATGCAAAACAGTTTAAGATAGTTTGTTTTCTGGAGAAGGCTGGTGAGAGGCATATCGCGTTCGTAGACCCTAATATTGAAGGGCTTGACGCATATCTGTCTGAATTTGAAAAGAAGCATGCCGCAAAGGCGGTGCGTTATCTCATGTCTGAATCGAGTTTTGAAAAAGCGCTCAGACTCTATGCTCAGCTTCCAAAAATCATTGAGGAGGTGAAGGGAGTGCAGATCACGCAAGAAGACATAGAAAAATACGGTACGGAAAATGTAGACATCCGAAAAGTAAATGAGCAGGTCAAGGGCGCGTCGCTTTCCGAGGTTATCACTATTATTGTCGCAATCTCGCTCAAATCCCGTTCGTCGGATATTCATATTGAAGCAGAAGAGAAAGAAGTAAAAGTGCGCCTTCGCATTGATGGTGTACTTCATGAAGTCGCCTCACTGCCTCATGAATCGTGGCCAAAAATAATCTCGCGCGTCAAGCTTTTATCCGGGCTGAAAATAAATGTTGCAGATCGGCCACAAGACGGCAGGTTTACCATTTCATTGGACAAAGATAAAGTAGATGTTCGCGTCTCCACACTGCCTACGAGTTATGGAGAAAGTGTGGTCATGCGTCTCCTCCGTTCATCCGCGGCAAGCTTGGATTTTGATGCGCTTGGACTTTCTCAGTACAATTACAAACGTCTCAAAACGGAAATAGACAAGCCAAATGGCATGATTATCACCACGGGCCCTACCGGGTCAGGAAAAACCACTACATTGTATGCCATTCTTAATTATCTCAATTCTCCGGAATTGAAAATAATCACTCTGGAAGATCCGGTGGAATACAAACTTGCGGGTATTAGTCAAAGTCAGATTGATTCAGCAAAGCATTATACGTTTGCAGACGGTTTGCGATCTATCTTGCGTCAAGATCCGGATATTGTGATGGTGGGTGAAATTCGAGACCTTGAGACGGCGGAAATTGCCATCAATGCGGCGCTTACCGGACATTTGGTGATTTCCACTATTCACACGAATAGCGCGGCGGGAGCCATTCCGCGTTTTCTCGCCATGGGCGCAAAGGGATTTCTCCTTGCTCCGGCTCTTAATGTGATTATGGGTCAGCGACTCTTGCGTCGACTCTGTCCAAAGTGCAAAAAAGAAGTAACGCTTGAGCCAGAACTTTTGAAACGTGTCACCGATTTTCTTTCTTCTATTTCTCCGGCAAGCGGTATCACGGTGAATATGAATAATTTGCATTTCTGGGGACCCGGAGGATGCGATGCATGCAACGGCATTGGGTTTAAGGGACGTATTGGCATTTACGAGATTATGAACATGAACAAAGAAATCGAAACGCTTATTTTATCTGAAAAAGTTTCTGAATATTCCATAGAAGAAATTGCCATTAAAAACGGCATGCTGAAAATGGTGCAGGACGGGCTTTTGCGTACCATTGAAGGCGTAACATCCGTGGAAGAGGTGTTTGAGGCGGCGGACTAACTACCTTTTAATTGTCATCCTCGGGCTTGACCCGAGGATCCATCTTGAAAAGAACTAAATACTGGATCCGTCCTCGGACTTGATCCGAGGATCTAGTCTGGGATGACAAAATAATAAAAGAACCGAGAACTTTGTGTCTCGGTTTTATTGTTTATTCCCTAGAATGGAAGGATGACGTCGGAGGCGAGCACGAACTGAAGCACTCGCGCCATTCCCTTGCCATCTCCACAGCGAGGGATTTCTTCCCGATCGCGGAACACGTGGAGATACTCCGTTTCGAAGTCCTCCAGCACCTTCGAGGAGTCCCATCCGCGCATTGTGTACTCTTCGCGCATCTGCCTGAGCATATCGGATTGTTCGAGCCGCTCAAGAAGGATATCGAGTTTTTCCTCTCGAGCGCTTCCACCAACCGACTCTCCGGAGTAGGGAAGGAGCACATCCATGGCGTCCACACAGCCCCGATGTTCTTCTTCACGGCTTCTGCGCATATTGAAGAACTTGATCCTCTCGGGGAAGTGGGTGACGATCACGGGACCATAGAACATGGTGAGTACGTGTTCGTGTTCCCGCTTCAGGTCATCGCCCCATGCGATCTTGGATCCTCTGCTCTGAAGAAACGCGATCGCATCGGTGTAGGTGATTGCCGCATCACCAGATGCGACACGCTTTTTGAATGTCTGGAACCAGTGATCAAGCCGCCGCCGCCGCGCAGGACTCAAAAGTCGCTGATCCTGCATGAGCAACTCGAACAAGGAGATAAAGTAGTCCACGTTGTACTCGATCAGCTTTGAAAGACCCCGATTTCTGACCTCATACTCGACGAGCTCGAACTCGCTGTGGTGTCTGCCATCGGTATTGTCTTCTTGGCGGAAAGAGCGCCCAGTCGTCCATACGCGATCGTAATCGAGCTGAACAAGGATTCGCTCCATGTCGAGTTGGGCGGTTTGGCGAAGATTACTCCGCCGATCGCTCTTCTCCACTCCCTCCATGACTCGAAACACGTTCCGGCGCTGTTCACAGCTTCCGGTAACGCCGGTAATCTCATCTATGTAGAGACGAGCGCACCCCTTCTCCTTCATCCACGCCCGGGTGTAGTCTTCCATGAGCTCCTTGATATAGTGAAGGTCCTTTTCGAACCTTCCGTCGTTTACCGGTAGCGGAACCGGTGCGAGATGCGCCGGATACTCCAGCCCAAAGGCGGACTGCTCCATTTTGGGGGCTACTGCCACTGCCATGTTTCTTTCTTCCTCCTCACTGTATTGTAGAGAACGTGCACACTGCAAAGCAGGATACCTGTTTTACATATCCTTGTCAAGGGTCTTAATAAAATACCTCCTGTGAATATCTTTCAATATCCGTTACACCTCTTCCTGCACCAATTCAGTGACCTCTTTCACGATTCGTTTGATGTGTATATGCGATTTCCAAAAGAAATAAAGGACGATACAAAATGTTACAAGTGGGGAGACCCATGCAGGTACATGCACGCCAAATGCGTCTGAAATCATCACGCATCCCAAAAAAAGTACCGAATACATGGCGCCATTTTTTAGAAAAACATATTTTTTTATTCTGTTGATATTTCGCACGGTGAGTTCTCGCACCACAAAGGCGCCAATGCCGTTTCCGATTAAAATAAGCGGCACAGAGAGTGTAAATGCAAATGCGCCAAGCACGCCATCTATGGAAAATGTCGCGTCAATAATTTCAAGATAAAAAATCTTACTGATATCGGACATGTGTCCGGACATCAGCTGCTTTTCCGCGCGCTCCGCGTTTTCTTTAAACCCATGCATCACAAAAAACGCGGTAGAACCGATCACCGCGCCAAATGCCATAAATGGATTTATTTTTAATGCAAACCAGACGGTCATGGCAAGAATGAGTGAGATGACCGCAAAAAACCACACGCCATTTTTTTCAAAAAATTTCTCCGCGGTAAGACCATAGTGTTTTGGCTCAATGAACAGCCAATGAAAAAAGAGAAAGATCAAAAATATGCCACCACCCGCCAAAAGAACCGGCGCGGACGCCTCTACCGCCTCCAGTACATGCGGATCATTACTGAATGTCGCGGTAAAGGCGCCAATCGGCCCAAGTGACGGCGTAGCTACCCATACAATGAGCCATGGCAACACCCCGCGAACAAGAAACACGGCAAACAAAAGCCCCCATACTAAAAACCATCTGCGCATGCGTGCGCTTTTCATGGTAGAAAGTACCTCCGCATTGATAATGCCATTATCAATACTGCTGATAACTTCAAAAAGTACGAGTCCGGAGACAATAATTATTATTGAAAATATGTCCATAGATTATCGATTACTTCCCTCTTCCTATTGTAGCGAAAAACAGAAGCGACGGCAATTTATAAAATAATCACCTCAATACTTCTTTCTTTGCGCGCGCCATCCAACTCCGCAAAAATAATCGCCTGCCATGTGCCTAAAGAAATCTTCCCATCCACAATCGCTACGGTTACCTCCGACCCCAACAGTATGGCACGCAAGTGTGATACCGCATTTACGCGTTCGCTCTCATCAGATCCTCTGTGGTAAAAATCATCATGACGGTAATACACATCGCGCGGAACCATCTTCTCCATCCATACCTCAAGATCATACAAAAGCCCCGCCTCTTTTTCATTAAGGAATATCGCGGTGGTGGTGTGATTTGTTTTCACAATAGCGATACCATCCTGAATGGCGTGTACATCAATAATTTTCTGCACATCAGGCGTTAAGTCGTAAAATTCTGTCTTTTTTTGCGTGTCTTTTGTGATGAGCTCGCGTATCATACGCCATGTGGTATTTAAAAAAATAAAAACACTTCTATTGGTATATGAGAATGAGTATAGCAAAAATTATATATCCACACAATGATTGTACTTGTCAAAAAGAATGCATATGATAATGTACTGGTGTCCATTATTACTCTTAATAATAAACAATTATGGACCGATCAAAAAAGATATGGCTGATTGTAGTAGCCGTCGCGCTTTTTGGCACGGGCTATTACATGGGGAAGAATTCCAGCCTGCAAAAAGAAGATACTCGGCAAAAAACAAGCGAGCAAGCGCTCAAGATAGGATTTATGGGGCCGCTTACCGGAGATGCGGCAAGCTATGGAGAGAGCATTAAAAAGGGAATTGAGCTTGCAAAAAAAGAATCGAATATTAAAAACCTTGAGATCATCTATGAAGATACTAAGTGTGAGGGCAAGGACGCGGTCAATGCGGTCAATAAGCTTATTTCGGTGGACAAGGTGATCGCCATTATCGGTGATGTCTGTTCCGGCGCAACGCTCGCGGCAGCTCCTGTTGCACAGGAAAAAAAGGTGGTTCTGGTAAGCGCCGCATCCACGAGTCCTAAAATCACTGATGCGGGAGACTATGTGTTTCGTGTTGTGCCAAGTGATGCTTTGCAAGGGGATTTTGGTGCACAGCTTGTCTACAACAAGGGATACAAAAAACTTGCTATTCTTTATAGCAATGAAGAGTACGGCGTTGGGTTCCAGGAGGTGTTGAAAAAAAGTTTTGAGAAGCTTGGGGGCAAGGTGGTAAAACAGGAGGCATTCAATCGCAATGTCACCGATGTGCGCACTCAGCTCGTGAAAATACGGGGGCAAAAGCCAGCCGCGCTTTTTATCATCAGCAATTCTCCCGCATCTTCTGTTGCCGCGCTCAAACAAATCAAAGCTTTTGGCATGAAGATCGCGCTTTTTGGCTCTGAAGGACTCAAAAGTTCGGATATTTTGAGTGGCGCAAAAGATGCCGCAGACGGCCTAATCCTCACGTCCGTCTCATCCGGAACAACGGAATTTACGGAAAAGCACAAAAAAGAATACAATGCGGATCCGGGTCCGTTCAGCGCGCAAGGATATGACGCGTTCATGGTACTTGCAAAAGCATTCGAAAAAGAAGCAAAGACCAGCGATGATATCAAGGAGGCGTTGAAAGGGACCGATCTTGCCGGCGCGTCAGGGAAGATCATATTTGACTCAAACGGAGACGTGACGGGAAATTATGACGTGTATATCGTCAAGAACGGGTCATTTGAATTGAGCAAATAATGGACAGCGCGCTACAAATCATTGTCAACGGACTTATCGCGGGATCGCTCTACGCATGCATTGCGCTTGGGTTCAATCTTATTTTCAGCGTGACGAAATTTTTTAACCTTGCGCACGGCGGCATGGTGCTTATAGGCGCGTACACTACGCTTGCATTGAGAAATTCATATGGTGTGTCGCTTATTCCGGCGTTGTTTGCGGGAGTAGCTGTTGCGGCACTTGCAGGCATGATTCTTGAAAAAATACTTTTTTCAAAGCTCCGCAAACGCCATGCATCACACATGGTGTTTCTTGTTGCTTCATTGGGCGCGTATACGGCGATCCAAGCAGGCATTGCACTGATATTTTCCAGCCAATTCTTTTCTATTCCGCTTTCATTTGAACCGCCGCTCATTCATATGGGCCCTGTCAGTATTACCGGCCTTCAGCTTCTCATCATGATCATAACCGTGTGTGTGTTTCTCCTCCTTGTTTTTTTCATGCGAAAAACAACGCTTGGAAAATCATTTGTCGCATGTGCTGACGACAGCGAGGTTGCGCGCATTGTCGGCATTGATACGGACAGAATACTGCTCATTGCGTTTGCGGCAGGGTCGGCGCTTGCCGGACTTGGCGGCATACTTACCGGTCTTGATACCGGTATTGAGCCCACAGCAGGCCTTTCGATCCTTTTGAAAGCCATTATTGCCGCGGTTATTGGCGGCACAGGCAGTATCAGCGGCGCATTTGTCGGATCATATGTCTTGGGACTTGTTGAAAATATCGGTATTTGGGGGTTGGCGGCCGCATGGAAAGACGCCATTGCATTTCTTCTATTGATTCTTTTTCTCATATTCCGGCCCCAGGGATTATTCAAGCGATAGGTCTCTTGTACACTATGGATTACCTTATTCATCTTGCAATTCTTTTTTCAATCTATGCCATGCTTGGCATTACACTGAATGTTCTTGTGGGATATACCGGACTCCTCTCTGTTTCCCATGCGTCATTTTTTGGTATTGGCGCCTACGGAACAGCTCTCCTCATGGTTGATGCCCACTGGAATTTTTTTCCCGCACTTATGCTTGCAAGTATTGTTGGTGGGATGATTGCGTACATGATTGGATGCGTGTTAAGCCGTTTTCGTGATGATTATTACGCGCTCGGATCGCTTGGTTTGAATGTGATTATTTTTTCATTTTTTCTCAATCTGCAAACTATCACGCGCGGCCCACTCGGCATTCCGGGCATTGTCCGGCCAAACATTGGCTCGTTTCATTTTTCTGAAAACAGTATGTTTCTCGCGCTTGTTCTCTGCGCGCTGGCTCTCCTGTGGATGTTCTTTCATCATGTCACACGATCCTCCTTTGGCATGGTTTTGCGAGCCATACGGGAAGATGAAGACGCAATTCAGGTATTTGGATACCGTACGCATTTTTTTAAACTCGCGATTTTTGTTTTAAGCGCTATGGGAGCAAGCATTGCCGGAGCATTTTTTGCGTCATATATTTCATACATTGATCCTTTTTCATTTACCGTGAATGAGTCTGTGTTTTTACTCGCCCTTATTATCCTTGGCGGACTTGCAAGCCATACCGGATCAGTGCTTGGCGCTCTCATCTTTGTTCTTCTGCCGGAAGCATTGCGGTTTGTGGGATTTCCGCAGGAATATGCCGCCCAGATGCGGCAGCTTGTATATGGCGTCCTTCTCATCATACTTGTACTCTACCGCCCGCGAGGCATAGCAGGAACATATACGTTTTAGTAACCTTTCATAGATATGCGTCCATCGTGCACTCTCCAATCAGCAGTAAAAACATTCGGCGGCGTATGCGCGGTTGATAATGTGACGTTATCATTTCCCTTTGGTATGATCACAGGCATTATCGGACCGAATGGATCGGGGAAGAGCACGATCGTACATGGGATGAGCGGAGTCGTTCCCTTTGATTCAGGGATAGTGCATATCGGCGGCATCGCACTGCCAATATCTTCTCCTTATGACGCCTACCAGCGCGGGATATGCCGCACATTCCAAGAAGTACGGGTATTTGAGCATATGACTGTGAGAGAAAATCTTTTACTTATGCTCGCACAGCGGACTATAGGAGGTTCGCTGTGTGAACACACCCATACGACTCTTACAAAAAAAGTGGATGATGCGCTCTCTCGCGTGGGATTGGATGGAAAACAACACGAATATGCGGAAAAACTTTCCTATGGCCAACGCAAGCTTTTGGAAATTGCGCGCATTCTTCTCTTGGACGCGAGCGCTGTCGTACTTTTTGATGAGCCATTTGCCGGATTGTTCAAGGTAAGTATTGAAAAAGTAAGGGAGATTATTTTGGAATTAAAAGATCAGGGAAAGGCGATTGTACTTATAGAGCATAATATGGAGCTTATTCGGGAGCTTTCCGATCATCTCGTGGTCATGGATGGCGGGATCGTGCTTGCGCAAGGGATCCCACATGAAGTGCTTTCTTTGCCTCGTGTTATTGAGGCGTATATAGGGAAATAAATATGCCAATTCTTGAAATGCAAAAAGGCGATGTATGGTATGGCGGCGTGCATGCGCTTGATACGGTAGATGTGCGTATTGAGGCGCATGCCATCACTGCAATTATGGGGCCGAATGGCGCGGGAAAATCAACAGTTCTCAAAGGGCTTTTCGGTCTTATTCCCATGCGTTCCGGAGATATATTTTTTGAAGGAAAAAAAATAATACCCATACCGCATGAGATGGCGCGCCGCGGCATGTCATGCGTTCCACAAGGAAGGAGGGTGTTTCGCTCACTGACCGTTGAAGAAAATATTTCCCTTGGCGCGCTCCATGTATCGCCTTTGGAACGGCACAGTCGCATTGATGCGCTCTATGATATCTTTCCGGCGCTCAAACACAAGCGGAAAGATCAAGCAGGTACGTTGTCTGGCGGACAGCAGCAGATGCTCGCCATATGCCGCGGACTTATCAGCCAGCCGCGCGTTCTTCTACTTGATGAGCCAACCCTTGGACTTACCCCAAAATTTGTGAGCGAGATATTCGCCTGCATACAGGACATCCGGCTAAAATTCGAGACAACAATCGTGATTGTGGAGCATAATCTGAAGACGCTTTTTTCAATCGCTGATTATGCGTATGTGCTTGAAAAAGGCAGAGTCTATGCGCAGGGAAAGCCGGACGAGCTTTTGCATACATCGGTACTGCAAAAAGTATTTCTTGCCATCCATGAATAGATCCATGTAAAAAAGACAACAAAAAAAACAGCAGTGCTGTTTTTTAAATTTTTCTTGCCCCCGTGAGGAATCGGACCTCAATTTTAAGCTTAGAAGGCTCACGTTCTATCCATTGAACTACAGGGGCACTGGCCATAATAACACATATGAGATTGTCCGGCGGAGCCGGATCCGCCTTTGGCGGAAACTACAAGGGCATATGAGGTATGTTATTGGAATTTTTTAAAAAAATCAAGGGTGTGTATGGATATCACGCAATTGTCGGTTTGTGATGCGCGCATAGATTTGCGTTGTCGTAATACTCGCATGTCCAAGGAGCGATTGTACCGATCTCATATCCGTTCCTTTTGTAAGGAGGTCTGTGGCAAATGAGTGGCGCATGACGTGTGGTGTCACCTTTTTTGTGAGACCTGCAATGCGGGCATATCGCCGGACAAGGCGCTGGATACTGCGCGGTGTGAGATGATGTTCTCCTTCATCCTGTTTTGACTGTTTTGCGTTAAATGCGCGATCATGACGAATAAAGAGCGGATTGAGGGAGTCTTTCCGCGCGTCAAGATATGTACGAAGACACTCCTTTCCGCGCGGAGAAAGAAACACAACGCGGTATTTTTTGCCCGTACCCTTGACTGTGAATTCGTCTTTTGAAAGATTGACAGAGCCGCGGCACAGGCCGGCAAGTTCAGATACGCGAAGCCCGGTGCTAAATAGCATTTCCAAAATTGCCTGATCCCGTTTTTGTATGATGTTCGGCTCCTGTGTGCGGGATGGCGCGGTAAGAAAACGATTCAGGTCATCGCCTTCAAGAAACGCTACAGTGCGCTGGGGTATTTTTGCGAGCTCTATCTTTTTTGGCGCGAGTGTTTTAATATCTCGCTTTGCGAGATATTTCAAAAATGATCGGATCGCAATGGTATGATAGTTTTGCGTATTTTTCTTGAGGGGCTTTTCTTTGTGAAGGCGATTGAGCCAGAGCCGATATGCACGCATACCATCGAGTGTGAGTTGTTCTGGTTTTGTGATGTTTTGTATTTTTGTCCAATCAAGAAATCGCCTCAAATAACATGCATAATTTTCCACTGTTTTCCCGGAGCGGTTTTTTTCACTCTCAATATATTCAAGGAATTGGTGAACAAGATTTTTAAGTACAAGCATAAAAAGTGAATATGTGGTATATATAATCTATTGTACGACTCTTTTCTTTGAAACGCAAAAAAAGAGAATGCGCGTGCATTCTCTGATACCCAATTATGTTGAAAGTTTCATGAGCTCTGAGTAGGAGCGGAGCATTCCATCGTCAGCAATCAAAAACAATTTGAATGCATCCCAGATCTCCTGATTTTCAATAGATTTGAACGTGGGAAGCCCCTCAACGGCATCTTTTGCCGTTGGTACTCCATTGATCTCTATGATTTTCCAGAGGTAGGTCTTAGTGAAGACGCTTTCTCCCTCCCGGTTTTTGCAGACATCTGCAATCGTTACAAGAAAGCGTTCTTCATAGGGAAACTCTGGTATGAGAGCGATGTCCGCGTACGTCTTGTACTGTACTGTGAGGATGATTCCTTTCATGTCACGAACATGTCCTAGCGCACATGAAAATGAGATTTTGTCCGGATAGATGTTGAATGCATTGCCGGTATAGTGGATGCGCTGTACGCATGATATCCATGGAGTAGTTTTCTGAGGACGTGATTCCATCAACTCCTCCTTTGAGAGGTATGCGTGTGGGTATGCAAGAAACTATATACTATTGCAGAAGATGTGTCAATTATGTATGGTGATAGAGTGATATATGATTACAGAAATGTATCTTAGAGGAGTTTTTTTGATAGAGCCCAAGGTGTTTGGAGACACGCGTGGGTATTTTTTTGAATCGTATAATAAAAAAGAGATGAACGAGGCTGTGGGGCGATGCAATGAATTTGTCCAGGACAACAGATCGTATTCCATGTTCGGGACGTTGCGCGGATTACATTTTCAAAAGCCGCCACATGCGCAGGCGAAAATCGTCACAGTATTAAAGGGACGCGTATTGGATGTCGCAGTGGATATTCGAAAAGGTTCGCCGACGTTTGGGAAACATATTGCCGTTGAGCTCACGGAAGAAAATAAGCTCCAGATATATATTCCCCGCGGTTTTGCGCATGGATTTGTCGTGCTCAGCGAGTCAGCGGAATTTTTTTATAAGTGTGATAATGGGTATGAGCCTGCGTCTGAAGAAGGAATAGCATATAACGATTCCATACTTGGGATTGATTGGGGAATTCCACATGATCAGCTTGTTATTTCTGAAAAAGACAAAAGATGGAGATCATTAGGAGAATTAGATGCCCCTTTTTATTATGAAGAGCAGATGTATGGAACATAAAAAAATAATTCTTGTGACAGGTGCAAACGGACAGCTTGGGTCTGAACTGCAAGAAATTTCAAAAAGAAATACATCATACACGTTTCTCTTTTCAGAAGTTTTTTGTTCAAAGAATTTCTGTGATTACAGCATACTTGATATCACGGATGAAAATGCTGTTCAAAGTTTTTTTCAAGATCATGTGATTGATATATGCATAAACACAGCTGCGTATACCGCGGTGGATGCGGCCGAGACACATGAAGAGGTTGCGCGAAAGGTAAATGTGAACGGCGGTGAAAATTTGGCGCGTGCATGTAAAAAACACGGCGCATTATTCGTGCATATGTCGACTGACTTTGTTTTTGACGGGCTTCAAAGTGTGCCATATACGGAAGAAGATATCCCGCGTCCACTCAATATGTACGCGCAGACGAAATATGAGAGTGAGCAGTGCGCGCTTAAGGAATGTGAGCAGACGATTATTCTTCGCACCGCGTGGCTGTATTCCCATTTTGGAAAAAACTTTGTCAAAACGATTTTGGAAAAAGGGAAGGAGCAGGGAAAACTTTCTGTGGTTACGGATCAAATAGGTACGCCCACCTATGCGGCAGACCTTGCGGAAGCGCTTCTACGGATCATTTCAGTATATGATGCGGCTGATCAGGAAGAAAAAAAAACGTTTTATGGGGTCTATCATTATACAAATGAGGGTGTGGCAAGCTGGTATGATTTCGCACAGGCGATCATTGAATATAGCGATATTGCGTGCGAAATTACACCTGTCAGTTCAGTGGAGTATCTGTTGCCAGCCCGCAGACCCGCCTTTAGCGTACTCAATAAAAAGAAAATACGGGATCGATTTGGAATCGTTGTTCCTCATTGGCGTGAGAGCTTAAAGAAATGTATACTGAAGATGAATGCGTCTTCATAAAAGAGAAATATGAGAAAAAAATCACCAGAAAATTTTTCCATCACAGATGGACAGCAAGAGCGGAAACAGATGCCAGAGAAAAAAAAGAACTCGGAAACAGAAAAACAGAGAGAGCAAAAAGAACGCCCAACAAAAATTGAGGGGCGTATTTCCCAGTACATTAAAAATTTGGAAGAGCGGGAAGATACGGTAGAGAAATTTTTGGATGCGAAAAAAAACGCGCACCATACCGTGGATGTTGCGCAGGCGCGGAATCAAGTTCCTGATCGTGAACACGAAAAACGGAAAAAGAAAGACTATCAGTCATATGAAAAAGAGTTTGAAAAGAGGAAGACAGACAGTGACGCGCAGATTGAACAGCTAAAAAAAGAAGAGCAGACATTATCTCGACTATATAAAGAGGGGCCAAAGGACGCGCGAGAAGCGCTTGCGGTAAAACGTAATCGTGAAGGTGGTGCTTTGCCTGCCGGGGTGCTGGGAAAACTTGGAGATCGGCTTATGCTTGCATTTCAAGGACATGCCATACAAAAGGAGGCACAGGCGCTCTTGCAAAAAGAAAAAAAAGACATGAGAGATACAGAGACACCGGATACACTACTGGATATCCGAGATAAGATACAAAATCTTCAAAAAGAAAAAGAAGGAATTTCTCGTTCTGAAAGCTATAAAGATGAGGTTGAAAAGAACCGAAAAGAAGAAAAAGATTTTTTTCTTAAACATACAGAAGAACAATTTCCGAAACTCGCTTTATTTTTAAAAATGGACAAAGATGCTATTAGTCAAAAACTGCAGGATCCTTCTCTAAAAGACAATGATCTTTTTTCACTCATGGAAGATATTGGCGATGCGCGCGCGGAGCTTACTAAACGGCATCAGGCGACAGATAAGGCGTTAGAGCGAACACGATATGGATATCTTTTGGCGCAGGAGGGAAAAGACTCTCCCAAAGCAGATGATGCTTTTGGTAAAAAAATTGGAGCAGTGGCAGAGGCGATAGAAGAGACGTTTAAAAATCGCATGTTCCACTCTCGTTCCAAGGCGCTTGATAATACCGACCTACGATATCTGACCGATAATGATATTAAAAAAATAGCAACGGCTGAGGCGAACATTTCCAAAAGTGATAAGCAATTTGCTCAAGAACAAAAAAAAATAGTAGAAGAACTTATTGAAGATAGGGAAAAAGCCCACGCAGAGGCCGAGCGCGCACAGCATGAGGTCGTTTTCCATACGTCTCGGCAAGATAATTTTTTGAAGATTCTTGAGGATCAGCTTTATTCAATGCGCGCGCTCCGGGCGACACATCCGGAAAAAGCCTCTGGCGCGCAATCTACATCTCATGATGACAAATATATTTTTTTCCAGCCGGATGTTCCGGCGAGCGGGTATGGAGCTGGTGGCGAGAAAGGATCCGCGATTTGCGGATTTGCGACGGTTGAGGGTTTTCTTATGAAGTCTGCGCTGACTACGGATACCGGAGCAAATCCCGGAAGGCCTGAAGTCGCGGTTCTTGGAGTTGACGGAGCCGCTACCGTCATGGAACCAAGTGGCTTTGTCGCCTATATGCCTGAAAGCGTATGGAAAAAGGCACGGCCGATTATCGCCGAAAAATACAGAGATGCCGCTCCTCCTGAAATAGTTGTGTATCAGGACGCGCTTTTACAAGACAGGTCAGAAGAAGGAGTTAGTAAGGCGACAGAAGAAATTGCGCGTCTTGTCAAAGAACGAGTGCAAGAGATTCAAAAAAGAGGCGGATATCCCGTGGAATCTGGCGGTATTCGAACAACGCCGGACGGGTATCAGTATTATGAGGAAGATTCCAATGCATGGTAAAAAAGCGATCTTCTTTTTTTCTATGCAATGAGATATTGAGTTGCCATACTATGGACAACGGGGTCGGTAAAAAGAGGCACGGGTTAATATCAGCGGCTTGACAAGAAAATGATGATAAGATAGGGTATGGTAGGAAGGTGCAGAGCCATTATTTATTCAGCCTCGCTTTCAGTATGATTGCGCGAGGCTTATTATTTTTATGGAGATACGAAATATCGCGATTATCGCACATGTGGATCATGGAAAGACACGTCTGACGGACGCGCTGATGCGCCAAACCGGCATGGTGAAGGACGATTCCGTGAGTATGGACTCAAACGCGCTTGAAAAAGAGCGTGGTATTACCATTTACTCAAAAAACACCTCTGTTTTTTATAAGGATACAAAAATAAATATCGTGGATACGCCGGGACACGCGGACTTTGGCTCTGAGGTGGAGCGGGTGTTACGTTCTATTGACTCTGTTCTTTTGATAGTAGACGCGCAAGAGGGACCGATGCCGCAGACAAAATTTGTTCTCAAAAAATCTTTGGAGTTGGGACTGAGGCCCATTGTCGTCATCAATAAGATAGACAAGCCGGCGGCGCGGCCGGACTGGACGCATGAAAAAATATTGGAACTTTTTATGGACCTTGGCGCGAATGACGAGCAACTGAACTTTACTACCGTCTATGCGATCGCGAAAGACGGTATTGCAAAAAAAACGCTTACGGATGATTCAGGAGATTTGACCCCTCTGCTTGATACGATTATAGAGCATGTTCCGCCGGCAAAAGGTGATGTGACGCTTCCATTTTCATTTCAGCCATTTAATCTGGCATACGATAATTATCTTGGCCGCTTAGGTATTGGCAGAATGTATCAGGGTACCCTCAGTGAGGGTGAGACGGTATTCATAAAGAAACATTCCGGAGAGATTTCATCCGGAAAAATAACCCGCATCTATACGTTTGAGGGTCTCCAGCGAAAGGAAGTAAAGCAAGCTTTTGCAGGAGATATTGTGATGATCGTGGGACTTCCTGAAATCTATATCGGAGATACTATTTGTGCGCAACAAGATCAGGAATTATTGCCGGCGATTAAGATTGATGAACCTACTATTTGCCTGAATTTTTTGGTAAACAATTCTCCATTTGCGGGACGTGAGGGAAAATTTGTGACAAACAGACAGATCAAAGAACGGCTTGAAAAAGAGCTCGAGGTAAACGTGGGACTCAAGATAGATTTTTCTCCGGTTGAATTCTATAAAGTGAATGGGCGAGGGGAGCTGCATATTGCAATTCTTCTGGAGACTATGCGGAGAGAGGGGTATGAACTGCAGGTATCTCAACCACAGGTGATCATTAAAAAAATTGACGGGGTCGCGTGCGAGCCGTTTGAGGAGGTGACTATTGATGTACCGCAAGAGCAGTGCGGGACGGTGATTGAAAAAATGGCAAAACGAAAGGGGCAGATGCGCGAGATGCGTCCGGAGCACCATCATACGCGGCTGATCTATGAGATTCCCATGCGCGGCCTTTTGGGATACCGAAATGAATTTATCATAAATACGCGCGGCGAGGGAATCTTGTGCAGTGAGGGAGTGGGATTCAGACCGCACGTCGGGGAGATAGAAAAACATGATACCGGTTCCATGATATCCGGAGAGACGGGTAAGGTACTTGGATATTCTCTGTCAAATCTGCAGGAGCGCGGAGTGCTCTATGTGGGGCCGAATGTGGAGGTATATGCGGGACAGGTGATTGGCAGTGCGGCGAAGGGATATGATATGGTGGTGAATCCTATCAAAGGAAAAAAACTGACGAATATGCGCGCGTCAGGCGCGGATATCGCAATACAACTCACTCCGCCGCTGGAGCTCACGCTTGAGCGGGGACTGGAGATGATCGCGGATGATGAATATCTGGAAATCACGCCGCAAAGTATTCGTCTTAGAAAACAAGTATTGACTGAAGAGGATAGAATACGGCTGGGGCGAAAAAGCAGAAAAGAAGAATAATTTTTTTTATTTCATAAGCAGATTTTTGAAAAAATCCTGTATTTTTTTACTGTCATGGCGGAGCGGTGCGCGCGGAACCGTATCGTGCTCATTTTGTCCATGAATGACTTCTGATACGAGATCCGCTGTCGTGAGCGATATGTCAAGATGCGAAAGCATACGCACATCCTCCTCCGTAATTCTTGTCACTTCAAATCTGTCTTGTAACTGCCGAATAATTCGCGCGGGTATTTTTTTATTTACCACGATCATATCAAATGGGCGCGTGCCGAGTTTTTGAGAAAACCACGCGAGGTAGTCTTTGAGCGTGTAAAAACTGTCTTGACCGCGATGGGCGAGGAGATTGAAAAAGAGTATTTTTTGCGCTTTGCTTTTTTTCCACTCCTCTCCGAATCCTTTGACAAAAATATGCGGCAAGATACTGCTGAAAAAATTTCCCGGGGCAAAAGCGAGATAATCAGCGGTACGGATGGCGGTGCGCGCCTCGGGACTGAGCCGCGCGTTTTTACTGAGATGCATGGACTTTATTGCCGCCTTTGAAAAACTGTAATATGATTGAATCTGATCTTGACTGGTAAGTGTCGTTTTATTTGTAAGATGCGCGCAGAGCTGGGCATAGTCATAGGAGACCGGAATGACGGCATTTGTGAGGCCAAGTATTTTATGAAGCTGGAGTACGCCATGCCGCTGAGTTTTTGCGCACTGCAGACATGCTTTAATCAGGAGGTTGCCGACATTGATACCATAAAAACTTCCGCGTCCAAAACGATAGTCAATGACTTTTTTGAGGGTCTCGTCAAGATCGGTACTTGCGAAAAGACACTGTCGCAGATCGCCCAGCGCGATACCGCGATAATCTCTCCGAATCGCGCCGGTGGAACCGCCATCATCAAAGGTACTGACGATAGTAGAGAGCTGGATGGGCAGGTTCTTTAATGCGCGCGTAAACGTGGATGAGCCCACTCCGCCGCCGATGAGAACGATATGTGTGTGCATACTTTTTATGGTATTCGTGTATACTAATCATATCGTGCTTCATGAGCATGTCAATTCGATTATCTTATTCTTTACCTCTATGATATGAAAAAACAACGTATTGATATCCCCACTATCCTTGTCATTCTTGGCGCGACGGGAGATCTTATGGAAAAAAAGATCGTGCCGGCGCTATTTCATCTTTTTGAAAAAGGAGAGCTTCCGGTTCATTTTAAGATTGTTGGATTTTCTCGAAGAGCATGGACACGTCAAGATTTTCATACGCATATTACCGATCTTTTGAAAAAACATAGAGACATATCGCAGGTATCGTCTGAAAATCTCACGGCATTTCTCAATCTTTTTGTGTTTCAGCAGGGAGTTTTTGAGCGCGCAGAGGATTATCAGGCATTGGCGCAGACTATTCAGGGTATAGATGACACATGGAAGATCTGCACAAACAAGCTTTTTTATCTTGCGGTTCCGCCTCAGTATTTTCGTGAGATATTTCAGCAACTTTCAGACTCTGGTCTGACTCGCGGGTGTGGCCCTGAGGAGGGGTGGACACGTGTGATTGTGGAAAAACCTTTTGGCGATGATCTTCCTACCGCCGAGGCGTTGGACGAGCTTATGGGGAGACTTTTCAAAGAAGAGCAGATTTATCGGATTGATCATTATTTGGCGAAAGAGATGCTCCAAAATATTCTCACCTTTCGTTTTTCGAATGCTCTTTTTGAGCATATGTGGAATAAGGAGCATATTGAGTCTATTCATATAAAAATATGGGAGTCGCTCGGCGTGGAGGGGCGCGGCGCATTTTATGATAAGGTAGGTGCGCTGAGAGATGTGGGACAGAATCATCTGCTCCAGATGCTCGCGCTCGTGACCATGGAGCATCCTCACACCTATACTGCCGCCTCTATTCGCGCGGAACGGACAAAGCTTTTGGAGCAGTTGAACGTACCATCACAAGAAGAGATTAAGCGGTATACCTATCGCGCGCAATATCAGGAGTATCAGGCGATAAAAAATGTTGATCCAGAGTCTCAAACGGAGACATATTTCAAAGTACGCGCATTTCTTGAGTCGCCACGCTGGAAGGGAGTTCCTATTTTTATTGAGAGCGGCAAACGCATAGGGGAGCAGAGAAAAGAGGTAACGGTAACATTCAAATCTCCCGCATCCTGCCTGTGTCCCTCTGACGGAACATCATACCAAAATAAAGTAGTCTTTCGATTTGAGCCGTCTGAAGAGATTGTCGTGCATTTTTGGGCGAAGAAACCCGGATTTTCCTATGAACTCGAGGAGCGGACACTTCATTTTTCACTTAGAGAGGCTTCGGAAAAGAGGCAGTATACCGAGGAGTATGAAAAACTTATCCTCGACTGCATTAGCGGCGATCAGACATTATTTATCAATACGCATGAGGTGCGGGCGATGTGGCGATACACCGATCCGATCGTACGCGCATGGAAAGAGGGAGTGGTGGCGCTGGATACCTATACGCCGGATTCATGTGAGGCGGTGGAAAAGTCTTCCCATATCATTGGATCGGAGAGATCGGGATTTTCATGGAGTACCTCGGTATTTCATGAGAAAAAAGATATTGGGATAGTGGGACTTGGGAAGATGGGAGGAGGCATCGCGCGGCGTTTGGCGGAAAAAGGATGGCGTGTGCATGGATGGAATCGGACATTTGCAGTAACGCAGGATTTGGAAAAAGATGGAATCATTCCCTATGAAGAGTTAAAAAAACTCATAACTAATCTTCAAACTCCTCGCGTCATTTGGCTCATGATTCCCGCAGGAAAGCCCGTGGACGAGATGCTTTTTGGGACGGAGGGTATTTTCCAGTATCTTTCAGAAGGAGATATTATTATTGATGGGGGTAATTCTTTGTATAAAGAAAGTATCGTGCGCGCAAAGAAGCTGAGCGAGTATGGCATCCGATTTTTGGATGTGGGTACCTCTGGCGGACCGGATGGCGCGCGTTTTGGGCCATGTCTTATGATCGGGGGAGATACGGATACATTTCATAAAACAGAGCGACTCTTTTTTGAGCTTGCGCGTGAAGATGGGTATCAGTTTTTTGAGGGAGCCGGAGCGGGGCATTTTGTCAAAATGATTCATAATGGCATTGAATATGGCATGATGCAGGCACTCGCCGAGGGTTTTGATATTATGAAACACGCGCCCTATGAGTTGGATCTTACCCAAGTTGCGCGGATATATAATAAAGGAAGTGTCGTAGAGTCTCGATTAGTCCAGTGGCTATACGCGGCATTTCTCAAAGATAGCACGGAGCTTTCCGGTATTTCAGGATCGGTACAGCACACCGGAGAGGGAATGTGGACGGTCCAGACCGCGCACGAGCTGGGAATCCCCGCAAAGATTATCGAGGGCGCGCTTCAGTTTCGCATAGAATCCGAAAAAAATCCCTCATACGCTGGGAAAGTACTTTCTGCTTTACGTGGACAGTTTGGCAAACATCCCGTCTCGGAATGATATTTTTTATCAGTCTCATGATATGTTTCGAGGGTCGTCTAATGGCAAGACGCCGTGCTCTGAACACGGATATGAGTGGTTCGAATCCCTCTCCTCGAGCCAGAACATACTATGAAAAAAATTCTTACGCAAAAATTTTTTAATCGCGATACGAGGAATGTGGCGAAAGAACTGCTGGGAAAATATCTCGTGCGAAACATAGGAGATAGGGAAATTTCCGTGATGATTGCAGAAACAGAGGCGTATGATGGCTTTCATGATAAGGCGAGCCACGCGTCAAAAGGAAAGACCGCGCGAACAGAGGTGATGTTTGGCGAGCCGGGAATTTTTTATGTGTATCTGTGTTATGGCGTATATTTTATGCTTAATATCGTTACTCGGGAGGCACACTATCCGGCGGCGGTACTCATTCGAGGCGGGATAGGTGAAGATCCGGATAGACGGATACTTGATGGTCCGGGCAAACTAACACGATTTCTTTTCATAGATAAAAATTTCAATAATAAAAAAGCGAAGAGAGCGACCGGTCTTTGGTTTGAAGATAGGGGAGTGCAGATAGACGAAAAAAACAACCAGAGAACTCCACGTATTGGTGTTTCGTATGCGGGATCACTATGGTCTGCGAAAAAATTTCGTTTTGTGCTAAAAAATAGTCTCACGTATCTTTCTAGAGGACCCTCCTTGACATATAAACTCTAGTATGCTACCATATGGTCATAATCTAGGCATGGTGCTTAGATTGGTCGTACTTCATATATATAAGATAGGAGACTTCAAAGATGAGAAGGGCTATCCTTTTCTTGATAGGGGTCAGCATGGTGCTGTGGTGCACTGTCCATGATGCGATGGCAACGACGGTGTCTTGGGATCTGGTGAAGGATCGGATTCTTCCAAACATCGTTTCACAGGACTACGGCAGGGGAATGTTTGGCCGTAACTACCTGGCATATCGGGTAATCTACCAATACGACAAGAACATTGTCGCGAGTTGGGAGATGGATACGTGGAAGGTAAGTCAAGCACAACTCGACAAGACAGCAATGGCAAATTTGAGAAAGTTTGCCGGAACGCTGTACGTAGCAAGTGAGGCTGGGGTTGGTGGCTGGGACGTTCCTGCGCGCGATGAAAAGACAAAGGCAGAAATGGAGAAGATCGATCGGCAGCTCCAAGACAATGAACAACGGTTGTTCCCTGGTACCGCGTATATGCGGAGTCGTGATGAGAATCTCGATGAAAATGTCGCGAGTCTACTCCTTGCGCCAGATATGCTTACGAACTTCATCAAGAAGTCTCGTGAGCCGTTGGCGAAAGATCTCAAGAAGGCTCAAAAAGTTTTCGTAGGGGCGTCATTGCGTTCTTCGCTCCAGCTCGTTCCTTCTGTTGACGGCATAACCGTAAGTCTCTTCAAAGAAGCTTTCAGAGGAGAAGCGGCGGGATTCATGATGACAGTAGGATTGGTGGGGAACTCTTCACAACGTGCGCGGGCACGTAAGATGATTCTCTCGCCCGCGAATGTGTACACGTTGAAGGGAAAGACTCTCGCTCTTCCTCAATAGCAAAAAAATAGTAACCTATTGATTGATAAAAATCTTTCAATAGGTTTTTTATTTGACTTGTCTCCCCCTTATCCCCCAAACTGTGTATAACTTTCTCCACCCCCGCAGATATTTTCCCTCAAAAAAATCTTCTCCCTGTGGATATCCCCACGGGGATTTTTTTCTTCGTGAGAAGAAAAAAAATAAAAAGAACAGCGCCGTCATTCTG
>JACPMJ010000015.1 GCA_016186045.1 Candidatus Uhrbacteria bacterium
ATGAGCGGCCGACTACACCATGTAGTCGATGCCGCTCATGTAAATGGGAACCGGAATTGGCTGTGGCGCGAACTGCACCGGCCCAGGTCGCTGACTCTGTCGCGAGGACAGTTCCAGCGTGTCCCGGGACGGCTTCTTTGCCGCCGCCTGGACAGGATTTTTGACGGCTTCGCGCTCGCGCGCCTGCCGTTCCTTGACCATGTCCCGGATCCACTCGTCACGGCCGAAACCATAAGAACGGTTCACAAATGGTGACCATCCCATGTCTGAACTCCTTCTGCGCATTGCGCATACGCGGTCGGATAAACCAAACCGCTGTAATCCCACAAACCTTTGCTGTTAGCCGATTTCGAGAGAAATACCCCTCAGTTGAAGAGCACCCCTCCCAAAATCGGCCAACAGCCTTTTAAATGATGGATATACAAATGAAATTTCAATTTTCAAATAACGTACTATGATAAAAATAAGTATAGCACGGATTCATATTCTTGTCAAGTGGTCACCTGACAAAATATCATAAAACATTATAAATATAACAAAAAAACCGCAATTAATAGACGGTTTTTTGTTTTTAAATTTTCTGGTGGGTCGGCTGGGAATCGAACCCAGAACCATCAGCTTAAGAGGCTGTTGCTCTGCCGATTGAGCTACCGACCCATATATATTTATACGGATAATCATACTATCTCTTTCTGAACTTTGCAAGAATTTATCCTCTCAATAAAAAATCCGCCTCTTGTGTAAGACGGATGTCGCGTAAAAAATTTAGAAAAATACGAGTGTGCCCGCATTGACTGGCGAGTCAAGTAGACGGAGCTGGATATTCGATCGAGTTGAGACCGCCTCAAAATCGGTCAAGGTTACGGCCGCCGCATTGGGAGTTGATTGTTTCAGTCCTATGGTATCCCCTCTCACGTCCAATGTCACAGATGAACCACTCGAGATGTAAAAAGAGGAGGTGAGTGTGATCTTTTGAGATGATCCACTTGAGATAGTTGCCGTTCCACTCACTATTTGGTTGGTAGTAGAATCGACAATCTTCACGTTTTGAAGCGTGCCGCCACCACTAGCGCTCAATGCGATAGTTATGTTCGTAAAGCTCGCATCTTCAAATGGAGCCATCGTGAAGCGGTATCGCGCGAGTAACGCGTTGTTTTGGAGTGTTGCACTCCCTGCCGGAGAGGAAGAATCAAGCGATGCGGACAGTACGCGGATAGCCAAAGGCATTCCGTTCACCGGCGCGCTCAATGCATGCCGCAATGCACTCCCTGATACACTTCCGACTCCCGTGAAGTCAACAAGACTCACCATGATCTTATCCATGGGAAGGAGAAGAGCATTACCATCCGGAGAGGTGATATCTCCCTGTATGGTGATGCTTTTCCGCGTATTCCGCACTACGGACACGCCACTACCAAACGTCAATGTGATGTCTTTTACATCAGGCGTCAGAGAATTTGTCGCCGTCGATGCGCTCTCAATACCGGGAACCTGCCCAATAACCGTAGACCCGTCAACGGCACGGATATTGGTGACATATTTCTGTGATTCGCGGCTATTCACCGTCAGACGAATGGTCGCTGATGTAAGAAGCATATCCTCTTCCGACGGGCCGGTGATGCCAAAAACGGCTAATGCCGCCTTGAGCGATCCCCATGACACGTTACCTATTGGCGTCTCTCCCGCAGATAACACCGCCTGCATAAGCGATGGAGGCATCAGAGTCGGAGTTGGGATAGGCGTCGGGGTCGGGGTCGGCGCCACTGTGGGAGTCGGGGTGGGTACCGGTGTCGGCGTTGGTGTAGGTGTCGGTGTCAAAGCAGAGGTGGGTACCGGCGATGGTGTCGGCGTTTCACTGATCGCCAATCGCATGGTAACATTGACGGCTCGATTCTCGATGACCTCCACGGACTGACTCGCCTGCGCGGTCACCTTACCCGATTCGTCTTTTGCCTGAACAAGAAGGACGAGTGGTCCGACTGGCAGATAAGAGTCATAACTTTCGGGAATCGTGATGGAGCTCATCGCGACACCAGACGGCCGAGAAACGGACGCCGAGGCGATCAGCGTGTTATCAAGCGTGAACGCCTGAAAAAGAATACTCTCGGTATCCATTGGAATGGTTTGGATGGTTCGCTCTGGCCAATGAATGACCAAGGTCGCATGTCTCACCCATGTCGGTGTGCTGATGATCGAAGGGAGATCATCAGCGCCATGCACCGGAATCGAGTCGACACTCTTTGCGGTAGTATCCGTTGGTCTGAATGGCAGTGCCACACAGCCGGTGATTGCTATGAACGCAAGGGGTATACTTTTTCTCAACATCGAATGATCTCCTCCTTTTCTCCTGTATTTTTCATGTTTTTAAAAAGAACACAATCATGAAGTATCCTATATGACAAAAGAAAAGGTGTCAATAGGTCATGCCTTTTTTCGCTTCACCGCTGGTATTCCTATGACATCTTTTGGTTCTACTCGTTTGATGCCGGTTGTATCAAAATCCTTATCATAAGAAATGATACAGGGATGTTCGCTCATAAGAAGCGCGTTTGAGACCACTAATGCATCAATAAATGCTATCTTACAGCGTTCATACAGCTCAAGCGCGCCATGGATATTCACTCGCTGAACGATTTTTACATTTCGCATACCTAATATTCCCCGAACAGTTTCATCTATTTCTTTGCGTTCTAGGTGATACACACGCTCGCAAATAAGCTCAACCTCCGCGATGACCAATGACGAGGTCCACGCCTCAATATATCCCTCATTGCTGATCCGTTTTAATAAAAGCCGGCACTCGCGCGCGCGTTTTGAGTCTTTTGAAATCAACGCCTCCAAAAAAATAGTGGTATCCAAAAAATAGCTTGTCTGTTTCATAGAGTCTCTCATATTTATCGGTGTCGCGCGGTATGAGAACGCATGCGTTTCAGGCGTTTCAGGCGCCGTGACACACGATCGGCAACATCAAAAAAATCAACGGTCGAGCGCATCAAAACGCTCTTTTGGCCCAAGAGCGGCTCAAGAATAATTTTTCCCGTCGTGCCAATACTCAAATGATCCCGAAGTTTTTTTGGAATCGTGATCTGACCCTTACTCGTGACCGTGGCGTGATAGAGAGTATTCATATATGTAAAGCATACACGAGAAGCGCGTATCATGCAAATGTTGAGCGCATACTAAAAAAACATTACTTTTTATTCTTTCCTTACTTCTATAAAAAGTAAGGAAATATATTTTTAAATGAATTTATTTCATTATAATTACAATGAAAAAAATAAGATACAGAAAATTATCCACAGTTTAGCTCTTGACGGATATCCTGCTATGCTGTAGCCTATGCACTATCGACGTTTCGGTTTTCAGATTTTGGATGGTGACGTATGCGACGGATCGCGTACGCCGAACTCGACAATTCGAAACTTGACAACCTCGTTACCAAAAACATGTGTCCGTACTGAAACGCAGATGTCTCAGAACAGACACACGTACTCAACACACAGAAAGGTACGCTCAATGAGCCGTTTGAACCCTCGAGACTACGCAAGTACCACCGTGGACGGCCGCGTCTACGACGGCCGCAGTCAGGCCAATATCCCCTTCCTGGTGGAGATGTTTCAAAACTTCTCCAACACGGTCTCCAAGGCCAGTGGCCTGCGCAAGAAGCTTCGCCACGACGCGGGCTTCCTGGGCTTCCAGCGGCCCTCCGTGGACCAGACGTCCGCCGCCAAGGACGCCATCAAGGCGGCCAAGGTGGTGAAGAACGACTGGTACCAGAATCTTCCCCAGCAGACCCAGCAGGCGCTGGGCACGAACATGTCCGCTCAGGACTCGAGCAAGACCATCCTCACCATGGGCGCCAATCGCGTCCTCGGCCTGGATGCCGTCTTCGGACTCCTGGACGTGGGGAACGATGCCGCGCTCAAGGTGACGGTGATCAACACCCTCAACAGGATCACCGGCAACAAGACGCGCGTCGACTCCATCCAGGATCGGGACGTCAAGTCCATGCTGGAAAACCTCGACACGTCGGCGGCGCTCCAGATCCGGGAATACCGGCACTACAACAAACTCCAGCCCAAGCTGGATGAGCTCTGCAAGAACGTGGGGACCTCCATCGAGTCCTGCATCGACAGCAAGACGCATGGCATTCCCTCGTCCAGCCGCGCTCCCTCCGGCCATCACACCCCCTCGCACTTCGGTAGCGGCGCTGTCGCTCCCGGCGGCGCGGGTCGTCTCGCGGCCATGCCCGTCAACTAGCTCACCAGAGCACAAAGACGGGACAACGCTCGCTCTCTCGAGAGAATGAGCTTCGCTTCAGGCTCGAGGCACGTCCTTGAGCCGGCGGATTTCAATGACGCCTCATCAAGGCTCATGTTCAACCTGCCATACGCTCATCTGGCTTCCAGGGTAGGGATAAGGGATAAGGAGGAGAGGAAGCCAGAAGGTGTGACAGGTATTATGCGCTGATAAAAAGCGCAAGGGTAACGAAGTTGGTCCATGTACGTGAGATGAGGCGAACGCGCCATTGTCCGCTACTGGATAAAAGCCAACAGCCGGGTTGACCACCACAAAGGTCCCCGGCTTTACTCTTTTTACAGAATCAGCGGCTCCTATGAAGGATTCTGTATCGTTCCCATAAATAATATCTCTTGCGTTTGATTATCTCTAATCACAAAGAAGAAGGGACGATTGACCTCCATGTAGAATATTTGAGCGGGCTCGGCGGATGTTTCTCCAATATCAACACTCGTTACTGCGGCGGCCTCCGTCCCCTCTTCGTTTACATTAACATAGGTTTTATGTTTAACTTCGCTGATGTTTAAACTATCGCCAATACCAGTTAAATCAGCATTGTTCTGAAATGCTACTCCCATGCCTAATTGAGTCAATAATGGCACCAATCCTTTTTCATATTCCATTTTGAATCGTGGAAGCACGATGGTACCCTCTGTCTTTTCGTATTGCTTCATCCAATCGTTCCATGTATTCGCGTCCAGATTTTGAACAAAATTATTTAGGTTTTTTGGCAAAAATACAACCATACTCAATCGCTTGTTTTTACCATAGGACAGATTCACACTCTGGAAATCTTTTGTCTCCAAGTAAGGCATATCTCCATACTGCCGCATGAACGGATGTTTTTTGGAAACACCTTGAGACGTTGTGAATGTCCTATCTTCCGTAAGCGTCTTATCAAATGCAGTAGTCCAGCTTCCTTTAAAATATACTGCGTTGATAAGATACATCACCGTATCACTAGGAATCGGCGGAGACACTATGCTTGGTATTTTCCCTTTGGTATTTTTACTAACCCACGCGTTTATTGTGTCCGCCGCATATGAGTTTGAAAAATCAAGAGTTGAAATTTCCGCGTTAAAATACCTCCCAACGACACTGATAAAATCTTTCTTGAAATCTACGCCATTTCGTGCCCACACTGAATTTGCCACCGAAAGTTCTACGTTTGGATCGGGATTTTTCAAGCTATTGATAAGCCCTAAACTTTCTTGATTCACAGTTGCACTATCTAAATTTTTGAACTGCAACGTTTTCTGCATGGCGTTTTTTGTCTCCCCGTTCGCGCCGTTATAGACCATGGACAGAGCTAAAGCAATACTGGAAGGTGAAATAAAAATATTTTTATTCCCCTCTTCTTTGGCGAGTATCTTAATGGAATGAATGCCAAACGTATTATGAGCGTACGGAATATTTTTAGGAGTCTTGGATTGAGCGGGTTGTTTTGGAATCGGAATCGGATGTGGCGCTGGCGCAGATTTTGACAATGACACTTGCCGATTCAAAACAAAATAGCCACCCACTCCAACAATAGCGATGAGCGCGATAATAAATACTATGATGTTTGCAAATCCTTTGTGAGTATTCATATTTAGTTATGTATGAGTCAATAATTTTTAATTGTATGATTAAAAAAAAATTTCTTCCAAAAAATATAAAACCACTTGCAATTTCCGTACTGGTGCCCCCGGAGGGAATCGAACCCCCATCTACGGTTCCGAAGACCGTCGTTTTATCCATTAAACTACAAGGGCATGTGTCTATGCGTAGTATAGCGAATAGCATACATAAAGCAACCGCCCATGAGGCGGCTGTTTTATTCTTGTCATTCCCAACTTGATTGGGAATCCAGTATTTTTTTTGACCGTCAGTTTATCTTTTTTTCATATCATCCAAGTACGTATGAAGCTCTTCTTCCGATATTTCACCGCGCGCATGGAGATCCGTGAGACTGCGCTCCAGCGGAATCATGCCAATCTCACTGTTTATCTGAATCAAGGCCGGTATCTGTTCTATCTTATTATCCCGAATAAGCGTGGCAATCGCAGGCGTATTGATAAGCACCTCGCGCGCCGCTACTCGCCCACCGTTTTGTGCACGAATAAGTTTTTGAGAAATAATTCCGCGTAATGTCAGTGCGAGCTGACCGCGAATTTGATCCTGCTGTCCCTCTGGAAACATATCTATGATACGATGAATAGTCTGCGCCGCGTTGCCGGTATGGAGCGTGGAAAATACGAGATGCCCGGTCTCCGCGAGCGTCATCACGGTCGCCATGGTCTCATGGTCGCGAATTTCGCCTACCATAATCACATTGGGATCATGGCGTACCACATGTTTGAGCGCGTCTGAAAATGAGAGAAAATCTTGTCCCAGCTCCCTCTGTTTGATATATGATTTTTCTGATGGAAAGATAAACTCAATAGGATCCTCAAAGGTAATGATGTGTTCTGCTCTGTTTTTATTGATGTGATCTATCATCGCGGCAAGCGTGGTGGACTTCCCCTGCCCTGTCTGGCCGGTAATTAGCACGAGTCCGGATTTTGCTTGCGTAAAATGACCGGCATGCTCCGCGAGTCCCAGCGCATCCACGTTCGGAATGTCTTTTTGGATTCTTCGCGCGACAAGACTGTCATTTCCTTTTTCCAAAAACATACTCACGCGAAAACGATTCTCATCATCCATCTGGCACGCGAAATCAAGCTCTTTTGTTTTTTGGAGAGCCTCTTTTTTTTGTTCATCGAGTAACGCGTATGCCAATACCTGAATATCCTCACTTGAAAGTACGGGAAATTGCTCTTGTTCGCTCAAAACACCCTGTATGCGAAATACCGGACGTTTACCCGCAATAAGATGAATATCAGAACCGTTGAGCTCGGAAAGAGTGCGAAAAATGTCGTAAATATGCATACTTTTCTTTATAGTATCAATACGCCCAGTATAGCATATTTTCCCGATTTTGTCAATGGGATCACCTAAATCATATTTTCCTATGCTATGCCCCGTCAAAAGAAAAAAGTTATCAACAAAACCTCCCTATATCATACCCCCAAAGTATGTTAAAATCTTCTTGCTAATAACAATACGCCTCAATATATAGGCGACCCGCTTACCTATCTGTAATCCTATGCCACTCGCAAAGATCAAAAAAAGAAATGGTGAAATTGTAGACTTTGATAGATCCCGCATTGAAGTAGCAATTAAGAAAGCCTTCGACGAGATACAGGCGGCCTATGAACCAGCGCTTCTTATCTCGATAGTGGATAATGTCGTGGGAGAGCTGTCTGAAAAATTTTTTGACAAACAACTTACCGTTGAGGATGTTCAAGATGTCGTGGAACACATGATCGTGCATAAGGGATTTTTTCGAGTCGCGCGCGCGTATATTATCTATCGCTATGAACATACCAAAATTCGCGAGAAAAAAAAGGAAGAAATAGTGGAAAAAATTGAAGAGGGTACGCTTTTCGTGACAAAAAAAAATGGATCAAAGGAACGATTTGATCTTGAAAAAATAAAAAAAACTCTTTCACGCCACACACAGGGTATCGAAAATGATATTGATAGTGAGATGATCATCAAACAATGCCAACGAGAGGTCTATGACGGCATTACGACGGAAGATGTAACCCGTACGCTGATTATGACGATGCGTTCACTTATTGAACGAGATCCCGCCTATTCAAAAATCACAGCGCGACTTTTGCTTGCGAAAGTGTATAAAGATGTATTTGGCGCCGATACAGATTATTCTCATCTGAAAGAGGTGACCGCGCGCGTATTTATTAAACATATTGAGAGCGCGGTACACCATGGTCTTCTCGACGCGCGCATGCGTGAGTTTGATCTTGCAAAGATCGCATCATGTTTCATTCTTGAAAATGATGATTTGTTTGAGTATATGGGTCTTGAGATCTTAGTCTCGCGCTATCTTATGGAAGATCCGGAAACAAAAAAAACCATCGAGACGCCACAGATGTTTTGGATGCGTATCGCGATGGGAACGGCGATTGGTGAACGCACAGAAGATCGTGAACGTGTCGCCCGTGAGTTTTATGATGTTCTCTCTCACTTTTATTACACCCCCGGTGGACGGACACTCTTTGCGGCAGGGACAAAGAAAGCTCAACTTTCAAACTGCTTTTTGAATGTGGTTCCTGATTCACTTGAGGGTATTTTCAAGACACATGCGGATAACGCGCAGTATCTGAAGTGGTCTGGAGGGACGGGAACGTCATGGACTCCCGTGCGTGCGACCGGAGCGGCTATTGAGGGTACCGGTGTCAATAGCCAAGGACTCATCCCCTTTTTGAAAATTGCGAATGACGTCAATGTCTCTATCAATAGAAGCGGAAAGCGGCGTGGCGCGGGGTGCGTCTATCTTGAGACATGGCACCTTGATATTGAAGATTTTTTGGAACTTCGTAAAAATACCGGCGATGAACGGCGGCGAACCCATGATATCAACACCTCAAATTGGATTCCCGACCTTTTTATGAAACGTGTCCAAAAAAATAGCACATGGACGCTCTTCAGCCCTGAAGAGGTTCCTGACCTTCATGAATTATATGGAAAAAAATTTGAGGAACGCTATGCTCAATATGAAAAGATGGCGGATGCAGGCACTCTGAAACTTTGGAAAAGAATTTCTGCGCTCGACCTTTGGAAAAAAATGCTCGCGATGCTTTTTGAGACGGGACACCCGTGGATCACATGGAAAGATCCATGCAATATCCGCTCCCCGCAAGATCATGCGGGTGTTATCCATAGTTCAAACCTTTGCACGGAGATCACACTTAATACCGCACCAGATGAAACAGCGGTGTGTAATTTAGGATCGCTTAATTTTGCAAAATTCATCAAAGATGGAAAACTGGATAGGGAGCGTATCGAACGCGTAACAAAGATCGCCGTGCGCATGTTGGACAATGTCATTGATATTAATTTTTATGCGACCGAAGACGCACGACGCAGTAACATGCGCCATCGGCCGGTTGGGCTTGGTATTCGAGGGTATCATGACGCACTCTATCAGCTTGGCATTGACTTTGACTCCGAACAAGCCCTTGCGTTCGCAGATGAATCTATGGAGGTCGTCGCTTTCTATACTCTCTTGGCATCCTCTCAACTCGCTAAAGAACGCGGCCCCTACTCCACCTACATAGGCTCCAAGTGGGATCGTGGCATTCTGCCCCATGATACGATCGACCTTCTCGCGCATGAGCGCGGTGAAGAAATTCCAATATCAAGGAGCGGAACACTTGATTGGACAGTGGTGCGTGAATCCATAAAAAACTATGGAATGCGAAACTCAAATACCATGGCAATCGCTCCCACCGCAAGTACCGCAAATCTTGTAGGATGCATCCCGTGCGTTGAGCCGATTTATAAAAATATTTATGTAAAGTCAAATAAAGAAGGAGATTTCCTCGTACTCAATACCTATCTTGTTCAGGCGCTTAAAAAAGCAGGCCTCTGGAATAACGACATCCTTAATAAGATAAAATATTATGATGGAAGTATTCAAAAAATCACTGACATTCCATTGGACATTAAAAAAAGATTTAAAGAGGTCTTTGAGATTGATCAGAAATGGCTTATTGACGCGGCGGCACGACGTGGAAAATGGATCGATCAGTCACAATCGCTTAATATTTTCTTTCGGAGCACATCCGGCAAAGAGCTGTCTGAGCTCTATTTCCATGCATGGACCAAAGGACTCAAAACAACCTACTACTTGCGCACTCTTGGCGCATCACAGGTAGAAAAATCCACAGTGAGCACCAAGGAATTTGGCTCGACTCATATTCGTGAACAGATTTCAGCAAAAAAAAGTACAGAGATACAAGCTGAACACGTAGAGGTGTTCATACAGCGCCAGCCCCAGACAGATGAATTGGCACGTGTTATGGCGGGAGAGGCGGTAGGAATCTGTGAGTCGTGCCAAGGATGAAAAATATTTTTACTCATTATGTTCTCACGATCTATGCCAATTACCATCGGAGCACAGCCGGTAGATATCAATAAGCGTCGCATTATTAACGGTGGGGATGCCGATGTGATGCAGCTCTATCCTATGCGCCACACGTTCGCATGGGATGCGTATAACGTGGGCAATGCAAACCATTGGCTTCCCACTGAGATATCCATGCAAAAAGATATCGAGCAATGGAAACATCCAACATTTCTTTCTCAGGATGAACGAAAGGCGTTTGAGACGGTTCTTGGCTTTTTTACTACCGCGGACTCCATCGCGGCGAATAATGTCGTGCTCGCTCTCTATAAACATGTCACCTCCCCCGAGGTACGTATGTATCTCTTACGGCAAGGATATGAAGAGGCGAATCATACACACTCCTATCAGTACATCGTAGAGTCATTAGGCATGGATGAGTCCAAGATTTTTAATATGTATCGGGAAATAGAGGCGATTTATAATAAAGACAATCTCGTCCTTACGCTCAATGATGGCATTTTTGATTCATATTTCAAAACAGGAACATTTGCGAGTGATCAAAAGTTTCTCGAGAATTGGATCGCCTTCGCGCTTATTATGGAGGGTATCTTTTTTTACAGTTCGTTCGCCGTCATGTTCGGTTTTCAGCGACAGAATAAACTTACCGGATCAGCAGAACAGATCCAATACATCATGCGTGATGAGTCCCAGCATCTGAACTTTGGCATCAACGTCATCAATAGCATCAAAGAAGAACAGCCGGAACTTTGGACAAAAGAATTTCAGGACCATATCAGTGATCTTGTTCGCCGCGCCGTTGTGCTAGAGTATACATTCGCGACAGAGGTGTTTCCTACCGGTATCTTTGGCATGAATGCGGCAGGATTCAAGCAGTATATTGAGCACATTGCCGATCGGCGCCTTGAACGCGTAGGTCTTCCCGCGCAGTACCATGTGGAAAATCCGTTCCCATGGATGTCCGAGGCGATCGATCTCTCAAAAGAAAAGAATTTTTTTGAAACGCGCGTTACCGAATACAAAGTCGGCGGAGCTCTGGAGTGGTAATCAGTATCTTTTGCGCAGTTCCACACCGGTGTAATAATATTTCAAAATTTCCTCGGCTGTTTTTCCCTCCAATGCCATGGCTACCGCGCCGCGCGCGGATATGCCCACGCCATGTCCGAGGAGTGGAAGTCCTTTGCATGCCGGA
Source organism: Candidatus Uhrbacteria bacterium (assembly GCA_016186045.1). Taxonomy (GTDB): domain Bacteria; phylum Patescibacteriota; class Patescibacteriia; order JACQRZ01; family JACQRZ01; genus JACPMJ01. The sequence continues at coordinate 11,466 of JACPMJ010000015.1, forward strand.
TCGTCTTTACTGACTAACCATGGCTTGGGTCCGCCAGCCCAGACCTCTTCCCAACTCCGTGTACGCCCATCGCTCTGCGAGTAATAGGGAGTGATGGCGAGCATATTATTATAAAACACCATCACTCCGCGAGTTTCTAAAACCGCTTGGCTTACTTTTGGCAGACGAATTTCAGAATTATATCCACGATATACCTGGTCCGCGTCGGTCGTGCGGACGGTAAATTGTTCGTCCGCATATTTTGTGCTCCGAGCGATATGATATTTCGCATAGGTTCGTGCCGCTATCGTCATGGTCTTTTGATATTCATATGGGGCATTATTTGATGTCTCCGCGATCCCTCGCAAATACTGTTCCAATGGCAAATCATTCACAATCCATAATTTGTCTGTTGAGGATGTATATCTAATCTCAAGCATCGCGCGATATTTATTATCATTGAGCGACGAGCTCCATGACGGGCGATTTGAAAATGAAAGTATCTCAAAAATAACATCTTGATCCGGCGGCGTCTGCTCACCCATACTTGAAAAAGTGCTTGAGACATTTTGCGGCGATGTACTTGTCGCCTGTTCATTTTCTATCGCGGCGGCGATAAGTTTCCCGTTATTTTGTGCGCTTTGCGCCCCGAGAAAACGAAAAAGACTTTGTGAGACAAACACGCCCTTGGGAGTAAGCGCAGAATATATTTTCGTAGAAAAATCAAACGTCACGGTACTCACTGATCCCGTTTCTTCAACGCTCATACGCGCACCGGTACCATCACGAATTTCATACGGAGCATTCGCAGTGATCTGGATCGGATCACGCGTGTATGTAATGCCAACGCGTATATTTTGCTCTTGTTCCTGCATGTCATCAATAATACCGGGACGCACATATCCGTCAGGCGGCGCAAGCGCATACTGTGATTGGGACTGGTCTTCCCGTTGTGTTTGTAAAAAAGGAGTAGAAATCGCGAGCGCCGCAGGAGCTTTTGTGACGGTAATGGGAATACTGAAATCCGTGCCGGAAATTTTCATATCATCCGCAAATAACGCAAGCCGTTCCTGATAATCTCCTGTCGCATATGGCGCCTCCAGAACAAATGTGAAATATCCGATCTGACCGGGCTCAACATTTTGAGAGAGTCCCGCGATACTGTTTGGCGATATCCACGACACATGATGAAAATAACTTTCTTTTTTCACCAATGAACGAAGCGTGAGCGCCGGAACCGTATCCGTTGTCCATATAGTTGTCCCGGTATTTTTATATCCAACAGTAAATACCGCGGTCTGATACTGTGAAAGTGTGAGAAATTGCGCGCTCTGAATGAGTCTCAAGGCATGTATTGACGGCACCGAAACGTATTGTTGTCTTTGTTCAGCGCTCGCAATCTGATTTGGCGCATTTTTTGAAATCGGCGCTGAAAAAGAAACCCCTTTTTCCTTTCGATGTCCGGATACCGTCACGGTAAAACGGGCGTCCGTCCCTGTAATTTTTTTTCCTGCCGCATACAGCGCAAATGTTTCGCGGAATGTCCCTTCTTTTTTAGGCGCCTCAATATCAAATGTCACGTATGCAAGTTCTCCGGGTTTTGGCTGGGAAAAAATTTTTTTTACTCTGTTGCCGGATCGCCATGCGGACGCGCGCAAATAACTTTCGCCTTTCACGGATGCCCTGATCTCAAGAGTGCCGTCTTCGGATCGCCATGCCCGTGTGCCGATATTCTTAAATCCAACGGTTACCGTTGTGCGCGCAAAGGGATCCAGATGAATGTCTGATTGACTCTGAATGAGTTTCACCGCCTTGATTTGCCGAATAGAGGCGGCATAGGCGGTATGGGGCCATACAAAAAGCACAAATGACAAAAAAACAGCGTATCTCATCACCCTCCTGTTCGTAGACCGCCCTTTTTCTTTTTCTCTTTCCTTGTGATACAATATCTGCATATATTGCAAAAGCATTTTCTCTTATAAGTATAGCATTTTTACTCTTTATTCACAGTCGCAAACATATTTCCCTTCGAAAAAAAATACTCCTCAACACCACCATGCAAATCGCCGCGCGCGTCATCAGCGTGCTTCTTGGCGTCATTGCGTTTGGCATCATGGCGCGCTATCTGGGCCAGGAAGGATTCGGATGGTTCACGACTACCATGGCATTTTTGAATTTTTTTGGCATCTTCGCGGACTTTGGATTGTCGCTTGTCGCCATTCAGCTTATGTCTGAAAAGGGATATGATCCGGAAAAAAGTTTTCAAAACATTTTTACGTTTCGGCTGATGACCGGAATATTTTTTTTGGGCGTTGCGCCACTTATCGCGCTGTTCTTTCCCTATCCTATTGAAATAAAAATCGGCATTGCCATTACCACCTCATCCATTCTTTTTTCTTCCCTGATTCAGATGTACACCGTGGTGTATCAGGTTCACCTGAACATGCTGATACCGGTCATCGCGGATATCATAGGACGTGTGATCACCATCGCGGGCATTATGTATGGAGTGCTGCTCAATAAGGGATTCTTTTTCATCCTTGCCGTCATTGCCGTAAACAACCTCGTGCAGGTTATCATGCTCCATTGGTACAGCGGTCACTATACGCGCGTCCGCCTTGCGTGCGATTGGCAGCTCTGGAAAGATATTTTTAAGCGCAGCTGGCCCATTGGGCTTTCAATTATTTTCAATATTATCTATCTCAAAGCTGATTCTGTTTTTCTTTCGTTCTGGCGCCCGCAAACGGAAGTAGGTATCTATGGCGCGGCATACAATGTCATTCAGGTCCTCACCGCAGTGCCCTTTCTTTTCATCGGACTTGCCCTGGGAAGCTATACCGCCTCATGGTCCCAAGGCGATATGCCACGATTCAAGGCCCATGTCCAAAAATCATTTGATTTTTTGATACTTGGGGCAGCTCCATTGATAGTGGGAACACTTTTTTTGGCGCGTCCCATAATGGTTATGATCGCAGGCCCGTCTTTTGAGCAATCCGGAGACATATTGAAAATCCTTATTCTCGCGGTTGGCGCTGTTTTTTTGAGCGTGCTTTTTGGAAGCCTTATCAATGTCATCAACAAACAACGGATCATGCTCATAGGATACATTGCCGGCGCCATGATCGGTGTTACTGGATACATACTTACTATTCCTATATATTCCTATTGGGGCGCCGCATGGGTGACAGTGCTTTCCGAATGTAGTATTTTATTGTTTGCATTTCTTATTTTTTACAAAAAAACGCGTATTGCCATCTCTCTGTTCCTCTCCGGGAAAGCGCTCCTCGCATCGCTTGCCATGGCGCTGTTTCTCTTCTTTTTTCACGGACATATCATCTTTGCAATTGTTCTGGCAGGAGGCATCTATGCGTGCGCGCTTATTCTTCTGGGAGGAATCTCCAAAAACGATCTTATACTCTTTTTCAAACGCCCATCAGCTGAATAATCATGGACCAGTGCAGGCTCTTGCCATTTTTTTTCTCTTCTGATATACTCTTGATAAGCCTATATCTTTGGTTTCCACATATCTTGCTTTCTTCTTTAATTTTAATCCTTTATGATGCATATTCCTTTTCATAAGGAACGTATGCGATATGTATTTTATTTATGAACCATTACGAAATCTTAGCGATTATCAGCGGAAAATATGCAGAACCAGAAGCTGCAGCTATCCTCACATCCGTTGAGCAAACAATAAAAAAACACGCGTCCGCATTCCATTATTCGCAAAATCTTGAACGAAAAAAGCTCGCGTATCCTATCCAGCACCACTCCTATGGAACATACATTCTTATGGAGTTTGATGCTGACGCGCGTGCATTCGCATCCATTGACCATGAGATGCGGCATACCAATGAACTCATCCGATATACCATTGTCCGAAAAGAAAAAGTAGGGGCGCCAAAAGATCTCGAACGAAAAGAGCAAAGAATACAGAGCGCATCTGTACCCGGAACAGCTCCCGTCTCTCCTCGCATGCACGTGCCAGTTCCTGTCTTTGCACAGACACGCGCGCCATCTGCCGACTTTATTCCTGCTTCACCTACCGCTCCCATCATGCAGGCGCCGCTCCAAGAATCAGCGCCGATATCGCCCGTGTATCAGCCGGAAAAGAAAGAGGAGGTTATGCCAACGCTCGACCTTGACGCCGCGCTCACTCCTCCAGAAGAACCACAAGCAGAATCAGAAGACACAAAGAAAAAACAAAAAAAAGTCACCTATGAAGAGCTTGACAAAAAGTTAGACGAAATTCTGAACAACACTATTCTTTAAATTTAAAAAAATCGTATGGACCTCAATAAAGTCATGCTCATCGGCCGCCTGACAAAAAATCCCGAACTGCGATCTACGCCAAGCGGTCAAAGCGTCACATCATTTTCTTTAGCAACAAACCGCGTATTCACGGATGCCAACGGTCAAAAGCAGGAACGGGCGGAATTTCATAATATTGTCGCATGGGGAAAGCTCGCGGAAATTTGCAGTCAATACCTTGCAAAAGGGCGGCGCGCGTATATTGAGGGCAGGCTTCAAACACGTGACTGGATGGGACAAGACCAGACAAAACGATACACCACGGAAGTTATCGCGGACAATATGATCATCTTAGACGCGCCATCCGGACAAGGGCAAAAACCCATTATTCCAAACGCGCCAAATCAGTCGCCGCAAAAACAAACATCTCAAGACGAAGAACATATTATTGAAGAAATACCTTTCTAATATTCATGCTCTATGGCAGCTCCACAAAAACAGCAAAACAGAAAAAGGGATTGTTATTTCTGCGTACATGCGCAGGAAGAGATTGATTACAAGGAGGCCCAACTCTTACGCAGATTCATCTCTTCATATGGAAAAATCGCCCCACGCAGGCGTACCGGCACCTGTGCCATGCATCAACGCAAGCTCAGCCATGCCATTAAGCGCGCACGTATCATGGCGCTTCTTCCATTTGTCATACAATAAAGTTACACCTTCCTATGGCGGTCCTTCCCTCTCTCAACTCAATACGCGTTGGCGTACGCATTCTTATCAATGGGGAGCCATGTCAAGTTGTTTCCGCAAACTTCATGCGTTGCCAACAGCGCCAGCCGGTCATGCAGACAAAGCTTCGAAATCTTATAAACGGAAAGGTCATTGAGATCAGTATTAAACCCGGTGATCGCATTGAAGAAGCGGATCTTGAAAAAAAACACGCGGATTATCTCTACAGCGATACCAAGGGCATCTACTTTATGGATACTGAATCCTACGAACAAGTATCTATTGATTCTGAAATCATCGGAGAGCGCAAAGAGCTTCTCAAAGAAGGAACTCAAATAGAGGTTCTTTATTTCAGAGAACAGCCTATTGCCGTAAATCTTCCTCCAAAAATCGATCTCAAAGTAACAAGCGCACCCCCGGGCATTCGAGGTGACTCATCCGGCAATGTGACAAAGCAGATCACACTGGAAACAGGGCTCATAATCAATGCGCCTCTTTTTATTAAAGAAGGAGATATGGTGCGCGTGAACACCGATACCATGGAATATGTAGAGCGAGCCTAAGCAGCTTGTCCTCCTAAATTTTACGAAGTAAAATTTAGGAGGATGAAGAGAAAATAAAATCCGGCACAGCGCCGGATTTTTTATATGTCACAAACACATTGTTTGTCGCCTACTCCTCCGCCGCATCCGTATCGGCAACTGCGCGAATGGGTATCCGCTCTTCGCCGCTCCGCGCCGCATCCAGCACAGAATTTCTGACCCGTATGAGTATATCTGAATTCGTTGCTAAAAATATCTTTGCTTGTTCCCTGCCCACGCCGAGTTTTGTATCCTCATGCGCATAGGTGTTCCCTGTTTTTGCAATCACCTTGTACTCTACTGCGCTGTCTAAGATATCTCCGGCAATGGAAATACCCTCATTGTACATGATGTCAAATTCCGTTGTTTTGAAGGGCGGCGCAACTTTATTTTTCACGATTTTTACCTTTGTACGGTTTCCAATAATCCGTTCACCCTGTTTGATATTCGCGGACCTGCGAACCTCTATACGCACTGACGAATAAAATTTCAGCGCCATGCCGCCGGTGGTTGTTTCCGGATTGCCAAAATACACACCGATTTTTTGCCGCGTTTGATTGATGAATACGACAATTGTTTTTGTCTTGCTCACAATGGCGGTAAGTTTGCGAAGCGCCTGACTCATCAATCGCGCCTGCAGACCCATGTGTGAATCGCCGATATCCCCCTCCACTTCTGCTTTTGGCGTCAATGCGGCGACAGAATCCACCACTACCACGTCCACCGCGTTTGATCGCACAAGTGTCTCCACGATTTCCAGTGCCTGTTCACCATTGTCCGGCTGAGAGATGAGCATCTCATTGATATTGATACCTAATCTGCGTGCATAATCCGGGTCCAAAGCATGCTCTGCGTCAACAAATGCCGCAACGCCACCCTCTTTTTGCACCTGCGCGATGATATGCTGAGCAAGGGTCGTCTTTCCGGATGATTCCGGTCCATAAATCTCAATAACACGGCCTCGCGGCACGCCGCCCACGCCAAGCGCAATATCAAGTGAGAGGCATCCGGTGGAGACAGATTCCACGTTCATGCTTTTTGCCTCGCCAAGTTTCATGATTGCTCCATCTCCGAATCGATCCTTTATCTGGTCAATGGCTTCGCAAACCGCTTTTGCGCGATCTTTGTCAGATAGTTTCTCGTAGTCTTCGTATGTTGTCATATTGATTTTTCTCAACCGTTAATTTTTATAGCTATACGTTTTTTGTTTTTCAAATATCACCTTTCGTATCATGCTCTGCGGCCTGCTGAACTTTTTTGAGACAGTTACCGTGATCACGTTCATGCCGTCACTCAACGCAACTTCTTGAACAAACGTACCGTCCTGTTTCTTTGCCACCGCCTGACCGTTAATCGTGACGTGCGCCTCTTTTCTCGTTTGTCCGGAAACCACGATTTGTTCGGCGTCGCTTGAGGTGAACTCCTCCTGTGGCTGAAAGATGACAAGCTGAGGCGGCTGAAGTGCGCTCCAACCAAGAAACGCGATATACAAAAACCCCACACTTATTCCAATCGTCAGAAAAAAATTACGAATAATGTTCGGCGTGACCCATAATGATGATGTACGAATAGTACGATATGCCTGTGGTACGGTATGCGCCTGTGGATCATGCGTATCATACAGTGCGCATTCTTCAACATATTGTGCCTTCACTTGCTCCCAATTCAATCCTAAATAGGTGCTGTATGTCTTTAAAAAAAGTTCACGATACAGCATTTCCGGAATGCGGGCGTATTCATTTTTTTCCAAATACTCCAAATTTCTTTTTTGAATGCAAAGACCCTCCGCAATATCTTCCAATTGCAGTCCGTTTTGCTCCCTGATCTCCTGCAGGAGTTGTCCGATTCGTTGAGGCAGCCGCGCTGCGCTTCTCTGAAAATGTGCCATAAAAACTCTTTTCTTTATTGTAGAGAAAGAAAAAAAGATGGCAAGTGTACATCTTTGCGCTTCCTGAACACTTCTATGACTCAAAAGTATACTTTCTCAATTTCCTCCTCTTCATCCTGCTCATCCTCTGACGCATATTCGTGTTCACTATCTCCTTGCACAAGTACCTGACGAGGTTTTGCGCCATCTCCCGGTCCAATGAGTCCTTGCTCCTCCAAAAGATCCAAAAGTCGTGCGGCTCGCGCATATCCCACGCGCAATCGACGCTGGAGCAGAGATGCGGATGCTTTTTTTGCTTGGAGAATGACTGCACGCGCCTCTGACAAAAGATCGTCTTCTTCATCGTCATATCTCTCATCAGTTCCAGTCAAGGCGCTGCCATTTCCATTCCGTTCGGTAACACCCTCCTCATATGCCGGAGCGCCGCTTTCTTTTAATACCCCAACGACGCGCTCAATCTCCTCATCAGACACAAACGATCCCTGAATACGAACAGGTTTTGAAAGTTCCGCGGAGATAAAAAGCATATCCCCGCGTCCGATCAGACGTTCTGCACCCGGACAGTCTAAGATGGTGCGTGAATCCATTTGCGAGGCAACGGCAAACGCAATGCGCGATGTAATATTCGCTTTGATAAGACCGGTAATAACATCTACTGATGGCCGTTGAGTAGCAAGTATAAGATGGATGCCCACTGCGCGCGCCATTTGCGCCAACCGGATGATGAGACTTTCCGCCTCTGGCCCGACTGTTGCCATGATATCCGCAAGCTCGTCAATGACAATAACGATATATGGAAGCTTCTCCTTATACGCGGCATTGTATGCGGCAATATCGCGTTTGCCATATTTTGACAGTACATCAAACCTGCGCTCCATCTCTTTCACTGACCAACGCAAAGAGTTGATAGTCTTTTTTACATCTGTGATAACCGGCGTAATGAGGTGCGGAATATCATTATAACATGGCAGTTCCACACGTTTGGGGTCTATTAAAATAAACTTGAGCTCGTCCGGACCATTCTGAAATAACAGACTCATAATCACAGTATTGATACATACCGTCTTCCCTGATCCGGTGGATCCTGCGATAAGCAGATGCGGCATGGAAATAATGTTTGCAAGCCATGGTTTTCCGGAAACGTCTTTTCCAAGTATCATATGCATATTGTTTTTTCGCTTCTGGAACTCCTCTGATTCTAAAATTTGACGCAACGTGACAAGCGCGACTTTCTGGTTTGGTACCTCAATGCCAACCAATGACTTGCCGGGAATGGGCGCTTCTATGCGGATGGGATGCGCCGCAAGTGCGAGTGCGAGGTCATTATGAAGAGCAGTCAGCGATGTAAGTCGCACGCCTTCCGCCGGCTTGAGCGTAAACTGCGTCACCGTAGGTCCCACATTTACCTCCCCCATCTCCACGGGAATGCCAAAATTTTCCAACGTGCGCTGAATGACAATTTTTTTATTTTTTATGTCAACGCTCAATGGATCATATGCGACATGCTTCAAAAGATCCAATGGAATATTGATCTTGGGACGTTTTTTTGACTGAAGCATTCCAAGTTCCGGTTCTTTCTCAGATACATCGTCTTTTTTCTTCGAAATTTTTTGTTCAATGAATTGTATGGTCTTCTTTGAAAAATCAGGCAGCTGCATAGATGATTGCGCGCTGGTGACTTCCCGCTGATCTATATGTGAAGAAGTGTCGGCATCCAATATGATGCGTTTCTCTTGCGCCTGTCCAAAACCAGGCAGTTTTATGCATCCCTTGCAGATCGCTCCCATGCGCTTCATGATCTCGTGCAGTGAAAGGTTACATACGATCAGCACCGCGCTGATAAAAATTGCAATCAGAATCACAAGCGCGCCCCAAAATCCTACAATCATCTGAAAGGAATACGATAAAAAATATCCGACAACACCGCCGCCTCCGCCGCCTAACGCGATCTTTAGCGCGTGTTCCGGTGTAAATCCAAGATGCCAAAAGGCAGTAAATGCGGAAAGTGCGAGTGCCAGGCCGATCATGTGTATGATATGAAGCTGTTGGGATTCTTTTCTTAATACAAGCAGTCCGAACAATACGATAGCAATGGGAATAAACACTTTTGTTGTGCCAAAGAGTATGCCGAGCCAATGCGCAATCCATATGCCTGCCCTGCCGGTAAGCCCCATCAAACTTAACGCAAAGAGTACGCCAAGTGTAAGGAAAAAAATGCTCGCAATGCCATGCCACACTTCCGGAGTAATATGTTCTTTGAGCATATGAAAAAATGCCCTCTGGCGAGGGGAAGACTGGCGGCTTTGTGACGAATATTTTTCTTTTCTCTTCATATTGATCAAACATTGGCTGAATATAAACTAATCATATCATATTTTTTAATGTTTGAACAGAAAAAAACGCGCATATATATGCGCGTTTTTCTTTTTTAAATTGACACTAAGTATTGAGTACTGGAGTACTATTTTATGTACCTTCGCGCACGCGGTATCCGGTTCCCACCGGTATGAGTCTTCCAATGATAACATTTTCCTTGAGGCCCTCCAGACGATCCGGTTTCCCGGTAATCGCCGCATTGATAAGCACGCGGGCGGTCTCTTGAAATGATGCCGCAGATAGCCAGCTACGCGTGGACAATGATGCCTTGGTAATGCCCATCAGCAACTCTTGCCCATGCGCCTCCTGTTTTTGTTCTGTATGTGCAATGGCGTTCGCTTCCAAAAACTCGGATAGTTCAACAATTTCTCCGGAAAGCAAATCCGTATCTCCGGTATCCAATACGTAGACGCGGGAAAACATCTGGCGCACAATAATTTCAATATGCTTATCGCTCAATTTTTGCCCTTGAGAACTGTAAATCTTTTGAATTTCATTGATGATCAGTTTTTGTGTTTCCAGCTTGCCCCGATATTTGTATATCAGCTGCAGGTCAGCGCTTCCTTCAGTAAGAAAATCCCCCGCGGCAACAAGATCGCCGTCCTTTACCACAAGGTATGCGCCGGGTGGAATGATATATTCTTTGATATTGTGTGCGGATACCAGAACTTTTATGACATTTTTTTCACTACGCACCACGCCAGCACGTCGTGCCGCAATTTCATTACCATCCTCGCTTATCCACAGAATAGCGCCTTCGGTAATTTCTTGACCATCTTTCACCAGAATTTCCGCCGACTTCTTTGCCTTGGCACTACGCTTCTTTTTCTCGTCTTCGTTTTTCTGCTGATTTGCTGATCGTTTCGAAAGCTTATACACATCTTCTTCCGTTCCTTCATAGGTAATGCTTACTATTCGCTGTCCGGCTCCACTCTTCAGTACCTCTTTCCCGCTCTCAGCGCTGACAACAGATTTCTGTTTGTCTGAAATGGACACCTTTCCGCTTACCTCAACAATGACTGCTTTATTTTTTGGTATGCGCGCTTCAAACAGTTCTTCAACACGCGGTAAGCCTTGCGTAATATCCAATCCTGCGACTCCGCCGGTATGAAACGTACGCATTGTCAGCTGGGTTCCTGGCTCGCCAAGACTCTGCGCGGCGATAATCCCCACCGCAGTACCTGGCTTTGCCAAGATATTGTATGCAAGATCCACGCCATAGCATTTTTGGCATAACCCCTTTGATGCCTTGCAACTTAAAATAGATCGAATGCGCACCGTCTCAATGTGCGCGTCACGCAATACGCGAATATGCTCCTTGGTGATAAGCGCGCCCTTTGACACTATGACCGTACCGCTTGCATCTGCAATGCTTTCCGCAGCGGTTCTTCCAATAAGACGATCGTAAAAATTGATGTCAATCGCATCGCTTTCTTCTTTTATCATCAATGCGCCCTCACTATCCTTGCAATCATGAATGTTAATCACCACATCCTGTGATACGTCCACCAAACGGCGCGTGAGATATCCGGCGCTTGACGTGCGAAGCGCGGTATCCGCCAATCCCTTTCTGGCTCCATGCGTAGAGATGAAATATTCCAGCACGCCTAAGCCTTCCTTGAAACTGCTTTTTACCGCAAGCTCAATACACTCTGTGATAATCTTACTTCTTCGCTCTTGGAACGTGAGCAGTCCCATCTCATATTGCGTCTCTATCTCATCAATCTTTTGCTCTGCCTGTTTTATGATATCCGTCTTTTCTGAAAGAATAGGAATGTCATCCATGCCAAATGAAAGTCCTGACTGTGTCAGATAACGCCCGGAAAGCTCTTTGATATTATCCAAAATAACCGCAACTCGTTCCATGCCGCATCGTTCCAGACACTGCGCCACAATCTCCTGCATGTTTTTCTTATCCACGCGGTTGTTGTAAAACAGAATATCATTCGGCAAAATATTATTGAATAAAATTCTACCTACGGACGTTTCTATGAACCGCTTCTCCATGTCCTTTTCCGGAAGGCGACCGCGCAATTCCACTGATGGCCGCACAAAAATCCTCTCTCTCAAACCGATGCGTCCCATGGCATATTCAAGTTCTGCGGTTCGCTCATCGCTTATTTTCCGCACGTCTTGTTCTGCGCGCGCAAACTCTTCATCGGAAATATTCGTCATGTAAAATGCGCCCCATATCATGTCTTGCGTTGGGAGCGCGATTGGCTGGCCCGTTGCCGGCTTCAACAGATTCCTACTCGCGAGCATGAGGTCGCGCGCCTCCTGGCGCGCTTCTTCTGACAACGGAACATGAACTGCCATTTGATCCCCATCAAAGTCCGCATTAAATGCCGTACACACGAGTGGATGAATTTGGATCGCCTTTCCTTCAATAAGAATCGGCTTAAATGCCTGGATGCCTAACCGATGCAATGTCGGCGCGCGATTCAAAAGCACATATGATTCTTTCACGATTTCCTCAAGAATATCCCATACTTCGTCCCTGCCGGATTCTATAAATCGCGATGCGCTTCGAACATTGTACACATACTCACGCTTAATAAGCTGGCTCATGATAAACGGCTTGAATAAATCCAACGCCATTTTTTTTGGCAATCCGCATTGATGCAGTTTCAATTTCGGCCCCACCACAATGACGCTTCTACCGGAATAGTCAATGCGCTTTCCCAAAAGATTCTGGCGGAAACGACCGCGCTTCCCCTTGAGCATGTCCGCAAGGGATTTCAATACACGCTTTTGTCCAGTGGATGCAATGACTGTTTTCCCATGACGCGCGGAATTGTCTATGAGCGCATCCACTGCTTCCTGCAACATACGCTTTTCATTTCGACAAATCACTTCTGGCGCTTTAAGCTCAACAAGCTGGCGTAACCGGTTATTCCTGTTTATGACCCGGCGATATAAATCATTCAGATCCGATGTTGCAAACCGTCCGCCATCCAACGCCACCATTGGGCGAAGATCCGGAGGAATCACCGGAATCGCGGTAAGTATTTCCCACTCCGGCCGGATGGCATTTGTCATAAAACTTCGAATGAGTTTTGCGCGGCGCACAAGCTTTTCTTTTTTCACGCCCTGCGATTCTTCAATCTCTTTTTCAAGTGTTTGAGCAAGCGTAGGCATATCAAGCCGCGCAAGGAGCGTATGAATCGCCTCTGCGCCAATGCCTGCGCTGAAAATATGTCCATATTTCAATGATAGATCGCGATACGCGTTCTCACTCAAAATACGCATGGGTTTGATATTTTTCACTTCTTCTTCCGCACTGCGCACTTTTTCGTCAAGCGTATGCTGTGTCTCCGCCTTCATTTTCATAAGATCCTCAATTTGCCGCTCAATGCCTGTTTTTTCGTCTGCCTTTGTCTGCTGTTGGAGCTTTGAACGCAACTGATTGCCATGACGATTGTATTCATCGTCAAGCTGTTTACGCTTGGTTTTTGCCTCCTCGCGAACCTGCTCAAGCGTATGTGCCTTGAGCTCATCGTCAACATCAATAATGATAAAACTTGCGAAGTAAATGATTTTTTCCAAATTCTGGACGGAGATATCCAATGCCATGCCGATCTTGGATGGCACGCCGCGCAAAAACCAAATATGGGAAACCGGCGCCAAGAGATCAATATGCCCCATGCGCTCGCGCCGTACAATGGACCGCGTCACTTCCACACCACACTTATCACAGACAATTCCCTTGTATCGAATTTTTTTATACTTTCCACAATAGCACTCCCAATCTTTGGTCGGCCCGAAAATGCGTTCGGAAAACAACCCGTCTTTTTCCGGACGTTGCGTGCGGTAATTGATGGTTTCCGGTTTTGTCACTTCTCCGTATGACCAACGGTGAATGTCATTCGGCGACGCAAGGCGCAGACGAATGGCGCTGAAGTCAAACGAGGAAATGGAATCTTTTGATTGTTCTTGCATCATACCCTAAGCGTTATATGATTCATGCTCTTGTTCACGACGATCTTTCACAATATCCACATCAAGCGCAAGGCCTTTGAGTTCGCGTACCAGCACGTTAAATGCTTCCGGCACGTTCAGCTTCATAATGCGCTCCCCTTTGATGATCGCTTCATATGCCTTTGAGCGGCCCGTGACATCGTCGGATTTAATAGTCAAAATTTCCTGTAGGGTATGCGCCGCGCCATATGCCTCCAACGCCCATACCTCCATCTCTCCAAATCGCTGTCCGCCAAATTGTGCTTTTCCGCCTAATGGCTGTTGCGTGATCAATGAATACGGGCCAATGGAGCGCTGATGGATCTTGTCTTCCACCATATGGATGAGCTTCATCATATACATCACGCCCACCACAGTTCGTTCTTGAAACGGATTTCCCGTGCGACCATCGTATAATTGGTGCTTGCCATCCGGCGCGTATTCAGCCTGTATGAGATTTTTCTTAATTACGGATTCGGTGATGCCGTCCAGCGCAGGTGTTGCAACTTTGATATTGAGCTTCTGTGCCGCAATGCCCAGATGTGTTTCCAGAATTTGTCCCAAATTCATACGGGAGATAATGCCCAGCGGACTGAGCACAATATCCACTGGCGTGCCGTCTTTGAGAAACGGCATATCTTCCATGGGTACCACGCGGGAAATAACTCCTTTGTTTCCGTGGCGGCCTGCCATCTTGTCTCCCACCTGAATCTTCCGCAGGTGCGCAATAGTCACCTGAATGTTTTTAATGACGCCTGATTGCATTTTGTCTCCGTTTTCTCGCGAGAAAATTTTTATATCAATCACCTTCCCGTGTTCCCCATGCTCCAGATACAGCGACGAATCGCGGATGTCTTTTGCTTTTTCTCCAAAAATCGCGCGCAAAAGTTTTTCCTCGGGAGAAAGCTCAGTCTCTCCTTTTGGTGTAATTTTCCCCACAAGAATATCTCCTGATTTTACCTCTGCGCCAATACGCACGATGCCGTCTTCATCCAAATCTTTCAATTTTTCCTCACTCACATTGGGAATATCGCATGTCACAACTTCCGGACCAAGTTTTGTATCGCGTACCGGCAGCTGATAATTTTCAATGTGAATAGATGTAAAGCGGTCATCGTGCACAAGCCGTTCGGAAATAAGAATCGCATCTTCAAAATTTCCCAGCTCCCAGGAAAGAAACGCGACCGTGATGTTTTGTCCCAATGCAAGCTCTCCATTTTCCGTTGCTGGACCGTCTGCCAACACGTCTCCTTTTTGAATGGCAATCCCTTTGGAAATGACCGGCTTTTGATTGATACATGTTGATGCGTTTGACCGTAAAAATTTTGTCAATGGGTATTCATACAGACCGCCCTTGGCATCTTGCACCGTGATCTGGTCCGCTTCCACGCCTATGGCAACGCCATCCACATCGCTCACGGTCAGCCTACCGGAGTCATACGCAATGCGCTCTTCAATGCCGGTTCCCACCAGTGGGCTTTGCGGCCGCACAAGCGGCACCGCCTGACGTTGCATGTTTGATCCCATCAATGCGCGTGCCGCATCATCATGTTCTAAAAATGGAATAAGAGAGGTGGAGACACTTACAATTTGATTGGATGCGACATCCATGTAGTCAATATTTTCCACATGTTCAAACGAGGGCTGACCGCATTTGCGGACTTCCGCCTTTTCATTGACAAAACTCCCGGTGTCGGTGATTGGCGTTGTTGCCGCAGTTGTGGTGTTTTGCTCCTCAATAAATGCGTCCAGATATTCCACAGTATCAGACACTCGCGGAGCAATGGAGATTTTTTCTATTCCTGTTATCTGTGAGAGTTTTTTTGCAAGCACTTCATCAATGACAGTTCCCTTGGGGGTGATGACTTTTTTCGTGTCAGGCGCCACCACATCTTCGCGCACTGTCATGCCGATCGTCTCAGACGGATTATTATTCACTTTTTTTACAATCTTTTTAAATGGAGTCTCCAAAAATCCGAATTCATTGATGCGTGCATATGAGGCGAGATGTCCTACAAGTCCGATGTTCGGCCCTTCCGGAGTCGCAATAGGACAAATCCTGCCATAGTGCGTGGGATGCACGTCGCGCACTTCAAATCCTGCGCGCTCGCGATTGAGCCCGCCGGGACCGAGCGCGGAAATGCGACGTTTGTGCTCCAGTTCGGAGAGCGGATTTGTCTGATCCATGAACTGCGAAAGCTGGGATGACATGAAAAATTCTTTTACCGCGATAATCACAGGGCGCGCATTAATCAGTTTTGTGGGTGTCAGCGTATCTACGTCAAGCGTACTCATTCTGTCCTTGATAATGCGCTCCATGCGCACAAGCCCGATGCGAAATTTATTCTGAATAAGCTCGCCAACTGCGCGAATGCGCCGATTCCCTAAATGATCAATGTCATCCGGTTCCTGCTGGGAAATATTTGATCTGATAATCTCACTGATAATCGCCGTTACGTCTTCCCGGTGTAGGACGCGACCTTCTTTTGTCTTTGTTGAAAACGTCAAGCCAAAACGCTGATTCATCTTATGCCGTCCTACGCGGCCAAAATCATAGCGGTCAAACCGGAAAAACATATCATGGATCAACGACCGCGCATTGTCTGCCGTTGCCATGTCTCCGGGACGGATGCGCTTGTAAATTTCCACAAAGCCTCCCGCCTCGTCTACCGCAACGTCTTTCTCAAATGTTGATTCTATATATCTCGCATCCGGATGTGTATCCACTGCTTCAAACAAGCTCGTAATTTCCTCATTTGACCCATAGCCAAATGCGCGCAAAAGAGATGTTATCGCCACTTTTCTTTTTCGGTCAATCTTTACCCAAATGACATCGTTTTCATCAGTCTCAAACTCCAGCCATGCGCCGCGATTCGGGATAATCTTCGCCCCATACAGCCGTTTTTCTGTTCCCCGCTTCATTTCTGATGTAAAAAAAACGCCAGCTGACCGTACCAGCTGGGATACCACGACGCGTTCCACGCCATTGACAATAAACGTGCCACGATCCGTCATAAGTGGAAAATCGCCGAGATAAATATCCTGCTCTTTTACTTCATTTGTACGCTTGTTCAAAAGCCGGGAACGCACCCAGAGTGCGCTCTCATAGGTAAGATTTTTCGCAAGGCTTGTCTTCTCGTCAAATTTCGGCTCGTCAAAGTAATAGTCAAAAAAAGAAAGTTCCAAATCCCGGCCGGTAAAATCCCGAATAGGAGAGACTTCTTCCAAAAGCTCACGGAGCCCAATATCAATAAACCACTTGTATGAATCCTTTTGGATTTCCACTAAATGAGGGAGCTCAACAACTGATTTTCCCTGTGTAAAAAATGTTCTGCCCCGTTTTGAAATATGCATAGGACCTTATTATGTTTTTTTGCAGGCAAAAAACAAAAAATCACCGTTTGCCTCTGAATGGTGAATCTTAAAATGTCTTATGTTGCGTGCCACAGCATCATTATTGTATTCATGCAAAGGTGCACATGTACATCCAACTATCCTATCATAAATAAAAAATCTGTCAAGGGTTTTAGGACAATAACCATTTTTTCTTATATTAAAAAGGATTTTTTGTCATTTCGCCCCTATAAATCACGATTATTTTATCAAAACCTTTCCTGTGAATACTCTTATGTATCAACAGTTTTCCCATGTCTTCCACAACTTATCCACAGAAAAAAACGCCTATTCTACGCCTTTCTTTTTCGTTATCCCCCTTTTTTCTGGATAACGTACCGTTGATTTTATACAGAATTATCCTGAACACTTTTTGTGTCCTCAAATAGTGTTACATTTTCAATATCGTGATATCTATTTCTATTTTTATTATATTTTAAACGGTTTTTTCTGAATCAATTTTGTGTTCAAAGTATATTTCCACCTTGCCCTCCCATTTTCCCTGTCCTCACAAGGACTCGAACCTTGATCTTGAGCTCCGGAGGCTCACGCTCTATCCCTTGAGCTATGAGGACACAAGAAAAATGGAAGGGTAAATGAAGATATCTACCACCCTCTTCGAATGGCTCTGAACCATTTATACAGCGTATACAATGACAGGCGAAAAATCAAGTCAAAGGTTCCGCTGTACTCACGCATACTGCCGTCAAACCCTTGCTTAAACCGGGTAATGCCCGCCCATGGATGATGCGGATCGCCGCTTCCATCTATGCCTCCCATGTCATACCAATGAATACCTTTTTTCTTCATCTCCTCCATAATTTTCCAATGAAGAAAATGCGGCGCCATATTTTCCCGATATACCCCATCACTGCCACCATGTATGTATGTCGCCGTATCTCCAAATCGTATAATAAGCGCGGCGGCGATATTTTTTCCACCTATCTGTGCGGTATATATGGACAGCTGTACCTCCCCTCCCTCCATACTCCTCACCATAGTCCTATAATATTCATCCGGATGCAGGCGAAATTCGCGGCGATGCGAGGTCTTTTTTGCGAGCGTAAGAAATGTCTCACATGCGCGTATCCTATCTTCTTTGGTTTCTGTACACGAAACAGTTACTCCTTTTCGCTGGGCGAGACGGATGTTATATCGTGTTTTTGAGTGCATATCGGAAAGCAGTTGATCTGTACTTTTTGATACGTCTACGATCCATACGGTCTTGGGCTGAATATCTTTTGTCTGCCGTACCCACCTCTTACCAAAAAGCTCCTCTAACTCCTGAAATACTTCTTTCTCCTCGCCTCCACTGCAGATGGGCTCAAAACGGAGAAAGACCGCGCCCTGCGCCATACTCCTTACTGCCGCGACCCATGCGGAGATATTCTTTTGAGTCAATACCAATCCACGAGGAATGTACCAGTATGAAAATCCAAAAGGAAACTCCATGCGTACCGCGGAAAAAAAGAATTCTTTTTCATATTCTCGCACTACCGTCCTACCAAGCGCATGCTGAAACTCTCCCCACTCATAGGATTGTAAAAATTCCGTATGCTCACATGCGGTTGCGCGCATGTTCCATTCTTTTTTTGTGATCTCCATACTGTGCGTCATTATTTCCTCCCGAGTCCTTTCAACGCCGCTTTGAGCCGTGATTCAATATCTTGTTCAATGTCTTTTGGTAGAGAGTGCACCGCCTGCCGCGCCTCCATATTACTATATCCAAGTCCCATAAGCGCATCCATAAGTTCGCTATCAGATGTTCCTTGCATATCTCTCTCTCCATCCGTGGAAGAAATCCACACAGAAAAACCTTGCGCCTTACTCTTGAGCTCAATCACGATCCTCTCCGCTGTTTTTGACCCTATGCCTTGAATCTGTTTCAGAAGACTCGCATCTCCACGAATGATGGCGCGCGCGATGTCTTCCGGAGACGCGCAATTTAAAATATTCAGTGCCGTTTTTGGGCCGATGCCGGATACCGAGGTGAGGTGCTCAAAAAGCTCAAGTTCTTTCTGTGTCAAAAATCCATAGAGATCTTGTGCTTGCTCACGGACTACGTGAAAAATAAAAAATTCTGCCGTGTCGCCGATATTTTTTTTGAATAATGTCGCTTCAGAGCAGTATACGCGATACCCAATATCCTCTACACACACTATACAGTTTGTTTGCTCAATTCGAAGTATGTTTCCACGAAGATACGCGATCATACGGAGGTGGTATATATCTTTACAAATATCTTTTTTCCATTCACCTCAAGCGGTATCATCTCTTCTGTTTTTTCTTCAAAAACCTCGGATGCAAGTATGCTTCGCTGAATGTCTGCATGGTGCATCGCCATCATACTATGTATATCGGAATCGTCGGAAATATACTGCACGCCCACTCTATCACGCACCGTAAGACCAAGTGTTTTTCTCTGCGCATTCACCTGTCGAACAAACTCACGATACAGTCCTTCCAACGCAAGCTCGCGCGTCACAAATGTATTAAGTGCAACCACACACTCTCCATGTCTGTGCACAGCCCAATCATCGCCGCCAGGCAAATCCGCGCATCGCCGTGCATGTTTCACGTTCACTTCTTCTGCGATGATGGTATACAACGCATCATCCAAATCGCGCGTACACACAAGCTCACCCAGCGGTTGACGCACTTTGATGCCTGCCCGCGCACGAAGCGCATGCACTGTCTCCACGATCTCACGTACTTCCTGCATCTGGCGTTCGAGCATATCATCCACTAAGTCTATTTTTGCAACAGGCCACTCCTCCAAATGCACCGACTCTTTTTTATTTTGACGCGCTACCTCTTGATATATCTCTTCCGCAATAAATGGCGTAAACGGCGCCATACCTTTTGCAAGCGTATGGAGTATCTCTGCCAATGTCTCTTGAGCGAATATTTTATCAGCCCCATCGTCTCCTTTGAATCGATCTCTCGAACGACGGATATACCATCCGGAAAGCTCTGAAATAAAATGTTCAATAGGTCGTATGGCTTCCCCAAGCTTGTACTCATTCATCTTATCTGTTATCTCTTGAATAAGTTTTTGACTCAAAGAAAGAATCCACCTATCTAATATGTTTTTTGAAGGTTTTCTATTTGAATCAACTATGTGTTCAACGGGAAATAAGAGATAAAACTGCAAGACATTATAGAGTGTATTGATAATTTTATTATAGGTCTCACGAAGACCTTGTTCCGAGAAATTCATATCTTCTGCGATGATGACTGGGGAAGAGAGAATATAATATCGCAAGGCGTCCGCACCATACTTTTCCACCATCTCATTGGGATCGGGATAGTTCTTGAGCCGCTTACTCATCTTCTTCCCATCTTGTGCCAACACAATGCCATTTACGATGACATGTTTAAATGCTGGCACCATGCCTCGCATTGGAATAGCGGGCGATTCTCCTCGTGTTAATGCGGTTGCGAGTACATGTAAAGAATAAAACCATCCGCGCGTCTGATCTTGCCCCTCGGCAATAAATTCCGCCGGAAACCCCGCCTCAAACTTTTCCTTGTTTTCAAATGGATAGTGCATCTGGCCATACGGCATGGATCCGGACTCAAACCAGCAATCCAACACCTCCGGAATGCGGGTGAATTTTTTGCCATTTTTTTCAATGACAATCTCATCAATGATATGCTTATGCAGATCCGTCACTCTCTTCCCCGATGCCGCCTCCAATTCTGCAATACTCCCCACGCATAACAGCTCTCCATCTTCGCTTTTCCATATCGGCAATGGTGTTCCCCAAAACCGATTTCGTGAGATCGCCCAATCTCGCGCGCCCTCCAGCCACGCGCCAAATCTGCCATCCTTCATATGCGCCGGCACCCAGTCAGTCTGCGTATTATTTTTCAAAAGATCCTGTCGCATATCTTTTACACGGACAAACCATGTTTCTGCCGCATAATTCAAAAGCGGCGTATCGCACCGCCAACAATGCGGATAGCTATGTATGTATGCTTCACTAATCAAGATCTTGCCCTCACTTTTGAGTAAGGCGACAACTTCGCGATCGGTTTTTGTCGGATCGTTTTTCGGTTTTACCTGCATGCCACTAAAATCTGTCACTTCAGAGGTAAACGTCCCATCCATGGCGACGTGCTGGACAAAACCCGTCTTTTCACGCTCGCCTATCGCATAATCATCCTCACCGAACGCCGGCGCAATATGCACAATACCCGTACCATCATCGGCCGTTACGAAATCCGCGGATACTACGCGAAATGCGTTTTTTGTATCTTTAAAATACGGAAAAAGCGGCTCATATATCAGACCTTCGAGTTGATCACTACTAATATTTTTTTCTTGTATCGTCTCATACTCACCTATAAAAACCCCCTCATAGGACGCCACTCGATCTCTTCCTACTATGACCGTCTCCTCTTCTCCAGTCTCCTTGGATTGCAATGTCAGCGCGACATAGGGAATTTTTTTTCCTATCGCAAGAAGCACGTTCCCGGGTAGTGTCCATGGCGTCGTCGTCCATGCCAGAAGCGATACCTCCCCGTTCATCCCTAATTTCTCCTGCGCGTTTTTTATCTTAAATTTCACCGTCACAGATATATCCGTAATCTCCTTATATTCCTCCGCAACCTCATGCGTTGAGACTGGTGTGACACATCGGGGACAAATATGTATGGGACGTTTCCCTTCATAGATAAGTCCTTTTTTCCAAAGCTGACTAAACACCCACCACACGCTCTCCATATATGTCACATCCATGGTTTTATACGCGTGTTCCATATCCACCCATCGCCCGATGCGATGGATAAATTTCTTCCACTCTTCCACATACATGAGTACCGTCGCACGGCACGCCTCATTAAACTTAGCTATGCCATATTCTTCTATGTCTTTTTTTGACTTGAATTTCAACTGCTGTTCAATGATGTTTTCTATGGGCAAGCCATGGCAATCCCATCCCCATACGCGCTCCACACGGTACCCTCGCATCGTCCAATACCGTGGCACCGCATCTTTCATGCATGAGCTTGGTATATGGCCGTAATGCGGCAGACCCGTAGCAAATGGCGGGCCATCATAAAACACGTACGGTTTTTCTGCCGGCCGTTCTTTCATGGACTTTTCAAATATCTTATGCGCGTCCCAAAACGCTAAGATATCCTTCTCTCTATCTGATACATGGGCCATACTTCACTATTGATATTTTAAACAAATATAGTATACTCAATTTGGTAGAATCGGGCAAGATGTGGTATACTTTTTAAAGATAATAATTAATAACTGTTTTTTTATGGACATGGATATACAACAGCCATCTGCACAGCCGCCTGTCTTGAAAACAAACGCGATAGCCCTTATCGTGGTCATAGTGCTCATTTTGGGGGTTGGTGCTGGCCTGGGATATGTGTTTACAAAAAAAGGCGGAAAAAATGTTTCGCAAGACACCCAAGTTACGGCGCCAACAACGCCCACTCCTCAGGTGAGCGAACAGCCCATTGCTCCGCCACCGTCTGGCACGCAAATAGCCCAACCAGCTCCGCCGCCTCCGCCGCCATCAATAGGATTTTACGGCAAAGTTATGAAGCGTGATGGAACCGCTGTCACCATCCAACAGCTACTTCCTCCCACCACGCCAGGAGGAAAACTGACTGAAGGAAAGACGTATACCGTCACTGCGGAAGAAACCATCTCATATATCAATCAGAAAAAGAATCCAAAGCCAAAACCGGGCGAACCGCCGTTTTCTCCGTCTCCCGGCTCGCTCTCCGGACTCACGAAAGGATTGTTTGTCTATATTGAAACCGGCGATGATATCGCCACAAAAACAACGGTAAAAGCGAATCAGGTGATGTATTCAATAGAGAGTCCGTTCTAAGAAGCTCACGTCATTCCCAAAAAAAATGCCTCTACAGAGGCATTTTTTCTTTCTTTCAGTCCGTTCAAAACGCAAGTTTCAATTCTTGTTTTATCCTTTGCAACGCAATCTCATGTTCATACGTTTTCTTTTTTTGATCCTCCACTTCTTTTTCCACTCTTCGCAACCATTCAATAGTAGCAAAACGCTCCTCGTCCAAGCGTTTTAAGATCGTAATCATCTGATCGTTGGCGTTCATTTGTTCTTTTCTGAATGCTTCAAATTCTGTTTTTGTAACCGTCTGATCAAGACGCTCGCCATGCTCGATAACTACGGAGGTAAGTTTATCAAGCCGTTCGTCAATCTGAACAAACTTCGCGTCAACCCGATCAAAGCGTTCGTCTATCTGAACGAACTTCGCGTCAACCCGATCAAAGCGTTCGTCTATCTGAACGAACTTCGCGTCATGTTCGGTAAGTTTTTTGATGATGATATCTTCTTGCATAGTGTATCTATTATCTAACAAAAAAACACTAAAGTCAAACCTCTCCCAGTGGATAAGTTTTTCCCTTTAAAACTTATGATTTTCACCCTCACCTTCTTCTCCAGCTCATCAAGGCGCTTCTGGAGATTTTGATTTGTTTACTTATAAATATCCCGTCTGTGTCCGATAAGAAGAATAGTAATACTGTCTTTCTCACAATCGAAGATTACCCTATAATCACCGACGCGAAACCGATAATTTCCCAGCTCGCTTCGCACGAGAGGTTCCGCAAACTCCATAGGGTCATCTTGGGAGCAATAAAAATCCAATTTTTTAATAATGCGAATCTGTATATCTTTCGGCAATTTCTGAATTTGCTTCAACGCCCGACACTTGACATAATACTTCATATATGAACGTTTTTACTCTATCCCAAGAATCTTTTTTACTTCACGGGCAGAGTATTTCTTCCGTTCGTTTCGCGCTTTGTGTATGTTCATACGATACGAGGGACTTGAAAGAGCCAGAAGATCCTCTGTCAGACTTTCAAACGTTGCGTTTGGCATAATGACCCCTATGGGTTTGCTACTTTTCAATACACGAATAAATGACCCTCGGGATTCAGCCGTTTTTAATAGTTTAGATATACCAGCTTGAATTTCTTGTACGCTTGCGAAGTCTTCACGCTGAAATAGTTTTTTTTGCATAAAAAAATATAATAATTATTACAGAATTATTATAGATTTTTTTATCGTGCTTGTCAAATTTTTCTTCACCCTCACCTTCTTCTCCGGCTCTTCCAGACGCCTCCGGAGATCTTGATTTTTTTGCAGTTCTTTGATAATAACTTCAAGTTTTTTTCTTAATCGTGGAATATCTCTTTGCGCGGTATTCCAAACAATTCCCAGATCAACGCCAAAATATTCATGAATCAACATATCACGCATCCCCGCCATTTCTTGCCACTCAACATGCGGATGAGCATTGCGAAAATCCTTCGAAATATTTTTCACTGCCTCGCCCAAGATTTCAAACTTCCGCATAACTGCATCTTGTGTTTTAGTATCATCAAAAAATTCTTCTTGCGAGATATTTTTTGTCCATCTCTCTATATCTAAAATACTCTCAAGCATGTGTAATAAAAATATCTTAGGATCTTTCTTCATAAATGATTTTTTGTTCTTCCATAATCCGCTCTTTTAGAAGCGGATGGATCGCATTATATGTAACAATGTCAACCTTCTTTTTTAGTTTTTTTTCAAGCTCTGCTTTCAACCGTACCATATCAAAAAGACTTTTCTTGCCTTTAAAACTCACTACTATATCAATATCGCTATTTTTTTTTGCCGTATTGCGCGCATATGAGCCAAAAAACGCCGCACGCGTCACTGCCGCCTTTTTAAGAACGGGGATAACTTTTTTTCTGACTGATTGAAGTGTCATATTTTTTATTTTATTCTCCATGTCATCCTCGATCCCCAATCAAGTTGAGGACAGGCTTTGATCGAGGATCCATCCCCTCTACCTCACCTTCTTCTCCAATTCTTCCAGACGTTTCTGGAGATCTTGATTTGTTTTTTGGAGTTCCTTGATTGCCGCGGAGGTATTTTTTACTCCAATATTTATCTCCTCTGCGACACAACAGCCTTCAAGGGAATCTTTTGAAAATCTTTAGGAAGCACCTTTGACGCATCGAGAATTTCGATCGCAATGATCTTACCTTTTTTGTCATAATCAAAAATGATTCCCTCTTGCACCTCTTCGCTTTCCGCGTATGCAGAATCTTTAAACTGAATACTTAGAGCGTCAATTTTCTTGTCATATTGAAACTTCATATGTATTTCTTTATCTTTGAACTTATAAAGGCAGTCACAATACTTGTATCGGCATGCTCTTGTTTATCATAAATCACTATAAGGACATAACGTTTCTTGTCTTTCTTAAAAATTCGCATAGCTCTAAACCGAATCATTGTTTGCCGAACAACCTTATCTGGATGGACTATACAGTCGAGAATATCTTTCGATAAAATATTTCTTTCTTCTATTTGAAATAGCGCATGATCACTAAATAGTGTAGCCATATTTTCCTTTCATGGAAATTGTACACTGAAATTTATATAAACACAAACCCTCCTACCTCACCTTCTTCTCTATCTCATCGAGGCGTTTTTGGAGATCTTGGTTTGTTTTTTGCAGTTCTTTGATCGCCGCGGAGGTGTTTTTTTCTCCGATGTTTACAAACACGAGCACCGTCCCGTCTCCCCAGCCGGAGTAGTTTTCCAGCGCGACGCCCACCGTATTTCCCGGTTCCGTGGCGCGCATGGCGACACCGGCGATACTGGAAGACGTGAGATAATCTCCGCTATGAATGGGGCCGTTTTCCAAAGATACCTTTACCGGTACGCGACCGGCGAGGGCGACGGGTGGTTTTGTACCTCTTATAAATCTGTCCGGCTTTGAGCCGAGCTTCAGATCGCTTCCCTCAAAAAGCAGGGCGGGCGAACCGGAGACGATTCCCACTATCTCTCCCTGATAACTCTTTGATGATTTTTCTAATTTTTTATCTTTCTCTCCTATCACGAGTACATCCCCTACCTCCACATCTTCGCTTGTCTCATACAGCTCCGCGACATCCAGACCAATGCGATCGCGTGAGAGTGCGAGCTTTTGTTTTGGATCAACCGCACTTAAGAGTCCTCTATCAAGAGCTGATACGTTTATTTCTCCACCGTTTACATCGAGCATAGCGAGGGGATTTGTAGTGTTTATGCCGAGCTTGCCGTTCTTTACTATAATATCTCCATTAAACACGCCGGCATAATTTGCGGAACCTTTTTTTGCATAAAGCGCGGTCCACCCCATTTTCAGTTCACTTTCAAGATGTGTAAGACCGGATAATTCCGTACCGTCTAAATTACCTCCGGGGTATGTAACCTTAAAATTTCTATTATTAACGTCGCCTCGATTACCTACGATATCTAATGTCGCCCCGGGAGTCGCAGTGCCGATACCGACACTGCCATTTAACGTAAAAAATGTTTTTTTGACTTGGATTTGAACTTGGAAGAGTTGTTTAAACTTACTCCTCCTCCCCCTATAATTATAATAGCACCAATCACCATCTGTAGAATTTCCCGTATAGATATCTTCAGGTGAAGTATCTTTTATAGTAAAAGAACATTCTGGATTTCCAGTACCCCTTATAGCATTTCCACTCTTAGTATATTGCGTGATTGAAGACGAAACACTTATCTCCCCTTTTGACACGAAATTTCCCGTAATCTGCATATTGCCATTCACATCAAGCTTATACGCTGGCGTCGTAGTGCCAATGCCGACGTTGCCGCCGGTATAATAAATGTCTCTGTTTGTTCCTGTCATAAACGGAGAGACTCCATTTATACCAGGCTGTCCCGGATCTCCTCTTTTTGCAAGAAGATTCCAATACTCCCATGCTTTATTATTATTAGAACTAGCATTAGCGCCTCCTGTTCCATTGCTGTCCGTGATCCGTTTCGTAGCAAAAGTGCCCCCTCCTAGCGCTGGTTTCGATGGTTGAATCCCTACTCCTCCACCCCATATCGGGGTTGTGCCTTTACTAGGAGCACCTTCAGTAGGGGCTCCACCACACGATGGTGGCGCTATTTTCCCATCATTGTTTTGTATCGCAATCCATGAGGAATAGTCACAAAAAACCACGTCATTTATTTTATAATTTATATCTTTCTTCCACTCTCCTTTCCATACCATTCCGGGTGGACCTTGTAGTCCCGTCGGATCACCTTTCCATTTTCCAGTAGAATCAATTACTGTGCTTGTGCCTATTTTAAATTCCGTCGCCTGGATAGTGCCATTTACGTAAATATTACCACCAAAATTTGAACTCTGCCCATTTCCGCGAATTTCAGTAGCTGTCACACCTGATCCACCCAAATTAAGATAGCCATAATCTCTATCTGCAATATGCAAACTGATCTTAGTATTTTTTCCGGCGGCACTCACAAGAAGACCATTGTTTCCGGAGCCATTAATATGAAGTATTTTTTCCGGCGTGGTGGTGCCAATACCGACACGTAAATTCTTCTGATCGGTGTATAACACATTTTGTATATTCCGTTCACCAATGTTCGCCACCCTATTCCTTAACATTTCTAAGTTACTTCCAGACATATATGATATCACGTTTCCAAGTATTTTCTGTCCGTTCGATGTTCCTGTTAAATACCCCGTCTGATCATGAAACCAAATACCACCTCTTTCGCTTTCACCGATAATGCCAGTGATTTTAGTAGGATCGCCCGTCTTTTTATAAAGTGCTATAAACTCTGAGGAAACAGAAGTGATAATTTTCCCAGTATCTCCATAGTCTCCAATATTTGTTGCAGAACGATAATTTCGTGTGATAATATGATTCGCATCCGCACTTGAGGCGTAACCAGACGTAGAACCCCATGTATTTTTATTCCATTCGATATATCCGGTTATAGGATATGTTCCCGTATCACTATCATTTCCGATTGTAATCACATTCTTTCCATATTTTTTCCAAAGATCATATGCTTTACTACTTGCATTACCAACACTCCATGCATAGTTATCTATAATATAAATATCATAATCCTTAGCGGCAAGCTGATCTGCGTTTAAAGAGATGTCTACGTCCGCGACAGAAAAATAGTTATTCTTTTTGAGCCATGTCCATGTTGGGGCTCCCTTATCGGGATCATTTGATCCTTCATTGGGATACCATGTCGCATAACTTATAAGTAGTGCTCGCGGTTTTTCGCCAACATTTGAAATTTCACCCCACGCAGTTTTACAGTCGCCATTTATACAAAGCCCTGTCGAGCTGACATTTCCCGAGACATTCACGTTTCCGGCGACATCCAGCTTCGCCCCGGGACTCGTAGTGCCGATGCCAACGTTGCCGCCAAAGTATCCGTTTTCGTATGTATTTGGTCCTTTGGGTTGATACGCAGTTGCAATACTTCCACTTTCAAGTTGCGCCCCATATACATAATACGAAACTTCTGAATTAATATTCAGGTATACATGAAGGGCGGAATTATCTGAAAGAGAGCTATTATCCACCGTTCCGGCCGTTCCAGTCAGAATACAGCGCTTCCACGTGTTTGCAGTCAGCCCGCAGGTATTACTTGCAAATGTGTCTTTATCTCCCGCCCGACGAAAGACACTTTGAATAGTCGTATCTACTGATGGCTTTACCCAAAATGAAAATGTGAATGTCTTACCGCGAACGTCAGCCATACCATGGCTTGCGGTATGTAGTTGAGTTCTATAGTCTCCCCCACTACCACCTGTCTGAAACAATTTTCCAACAGCTCCTGTTATGCCATCTGGTCGCACTTGAATTTCTTGCGTCCAAATAATGGGAGCTTTCCCATAATTACAAGAGCTCCAATCATCTTCTGCGCCACCACAATTTACTGCGTTTGTCCCATTTGTATTTGTTCCAAGAGTATCTGTTTTGTGTACAAAATTTTGCGCGCTTGCCGAGCTTATTGAGCCCCAGTCTCTACAATCTCCTTTAATACAAAGTTGATTGGATGTATTTATGTTTCCATTCACGTCAAGCTTATACGCTGGTGTAGTGGTGCCGATGCCGACTTTGCCTTCACTATCTATTACTATTCTCGGTCCTAAGGCATTACCTGTAAAGAATCTAAGGTTAGCACCGTCACTTAGTGTTTGAATAAACCCACCTGCACTGTCTGCTCCAAATTCTGCCTTCTTTCCGCCATTTTCTGTATCCGATACTCTGACCGCTACTTGGCCAACCCGTGAGATCTCAAGACCACCACCATTAATTGTCGGCTCCGCAGTCCCAATGCCGACGTTGCCGGTGGTTCCGACGATAAGATTCGCGGTCGTGCCACCATCAGTCGATATGAGGAGTTTTTGACTCTGTGTTCTAAGTACAACATCGCCCACGGCGCTTCCCGTAATGAAGCCATTCGCCGCACCAGTGACACCGAAGAATCCTTTGTTTGTACTATTAAGACTCACAACAATCCCGGAATTACCGGTGCTATTTTCATCCACACGTACGAACTTACCTGTGCCACTCAAAGTTAGCAAGTCAGCCGGCGTAGTAGTGCCAATGCCTACGTTGCCTTTATCATTAATACGCATTCTTTCGGTAGCGCTTCCAGCGATACCTCCTGTGGTAAACGAAATATGACCTTGAGCGCCAACTTCAAGTTCTGCATCACCACCTTGCG